>PBTU01000106.1 GCA_002729295.1 Verrucomicrobiales bacterium
CGGTCCGCCTGATGGAAAGCCCCGACTTAGCGGCCTTCAGTATCAACAAGGAGGACAAGAAAACACGTCAGCGCTATGGCGACGATCCGTTTGGCCAAGGTTGCCTCCTTGCGCGACGTCTGATCGAGAGCAATGTGCGCACGGTCGAAGTCAGCTTAAGCGGTTGGGACACTCATATTAATAATTTCACCTCGATGCCTCTCTTGTGCCAGACGATGGACCAGGCGATGGGAGCCTTGCTCGAGGATCTCGAAAGCAGCGGCAAGCTGGACGAAACCGTGGTGGTGCTGACCACCGAATTCGGGCGCACTCCCATCGTCAATCGCAACATCGGACGCGACCACTATCCCCAGGCCTTCACCAGTGTCATCGCGGGGGGCGGATTCAAAGGAGGCTACGTCTATGGTAAGACATCCGAAGGCGCTGAAGAAGTGGTCGAAAAACCGATTACGATTCCAGATTTCAATGCCACGATCGCCTACGCTCTCGGCATCCCGACCGACCAGGTCCTTTACAGCCCGAGCAAGCGTCCCTTTTCGGTGGCGCACAAGGGTCAACCCGTTCTCGATCTCTTCGCATGACTCCGACTCCGGCACTCCCGCTCCTGATTCTCGGGACAGCAATCCTCTGTGAAGCAGCTGAACGTCCCGCCCAGCCAAACATCATCATCATGATGGCGGATGACATGGGACTGGGCGATACCAGCGCTTACCTGGGTAAGTCACTCGGACCAAATGCGAAGCCCATCGGAAGGACTTTGCGGACTCCGAATCTTGAAGACTTCGCGAAGCAGGCGGTCTTATTCACCGATGCCCATGCGCCGGCCTCGATGTGCAGTTCGACCCGATACTCCCTACTCACCGGGAGATACGCTCATCGGGCTTATTTAAAATACCAGGGATGGTTGCCGCACGGACCGAACACGCCGATGATCCATCGCGACTGCCCGACACTTCCCGGTATGTTACAGAGTAACGGCTACACCACTGCGGGAATCGGAAAATATCACGTCGGCATGTCCTTCGATGACGGCCATGGCAAAGCCGCTGATGAGTATAACTTCGGTGATGTGGATTATACCAAGCCCTTTCTCGATGGTCCGACCCATCACGGGTTCGACGAATATTTCGGGGTGACTGGCAACACCGAAGATCCCCTCGATCTTGAGCCGAGGATCTATTTTCGAAACGATCGATGGACCTTCACCGACCGTTCTAAAATGCAGCGAATAGGAATGAAAAGCCGCGAAGGACTGGTCCTTGCTGCTCCGGACTGGGACCTCTCGAAACTTGGACCCGACTACTTGCGAGAGGTGCTGGCATTCATCGACCGGCAGTCCAAGGCACCGAATCCCTTCTTTCTCTATTACGTCCCCAACGCCAATCACTACCAAAGATACCCTGGAGGCGATTATGCGGTTCCCGATCGAATCGCCGGCATCCGAATCAAAGGAGAAAGCCGCTATTCAGACGGAGCACCTGCGGGGGATCGCGAGGATATGGTCCTGGAAAACGACACCGCTTTCGGCGAACTCATCAAAACACTCCGCGGAACCAACGACCCCCGCTGGCCGGGCCACAAGCTCATCGAGAATACCTTGATTATTTTCACCAGCGACAATGGACCCAACGTTGGCGACAACCTCGGGACTAATCAGGAGAGCGGCGGACTTCGCAGTAAAAAAGCCAAGATTTGGGAGGGCGGAATTCGAGTTCCCATGATCGTCTATTGGGAAGGCCATATCGAGGGAGGAAAGATCAACCGCAATGTCTGTTCGCTCACGGATCTTTACGCGACTTTGGCGAATGTAGCAGGCCATACTCTCGCTCCAAATGAGGCCCACGACAGCCTCGATTCGCTGGCGTATTGGAAAGAGGATAAAGAAAAACCAGACAATCGCGCCCGCGTCTTCTTCTGTCACCTCGGAACACCTTGGTCGAATGATGTTTTAGCGATTCGGAAAGGTAACGAGAAACTGCTTGTCGATGGCGGACTGGCGATGCCTTCCATTTCTCGGGGTCAACGAGGTGCCTCGATTCCAAAAGCCTACTACGATCTCGAATCCAACCTTTATGAAGAAGGAAACGATATTCCGGAAGCTCACTCTGATCGGGCTGAAAAGCTGGCCACAGAGTTGCTGAGGATTCACAATCGAGGGCATAGCCGGGAATTAAATCCCGAGGAAGGCGACAAGCTCATTGTCGATGACGGCTGGCACAATCTGCGCAACGATATCGATGGACACGTTGGCTTCGAGTTTCGCCTTCGAACAGATCGAATCGTAAGTCACCTCGGCTTGTGGGACGACCAGATTAAAGACGCTCCCGTGAGGCCGGCCCGAAATATCCCAACCGAATTTGATCGAGACCGCCCATCTCTAGGCGACAACAAAAACAAAAGCGATTTGGCGGCGCCTCATATCATCCGTCTGGAAAAACTCGATGCCTCGGGCAAAGCCAGATTACTTGCAAAAATTGAGGCTCACGCTGGTTCAAAAGGAAAGATCGAAAACGAGTTCCGCTACTTCTCATTACCCGAAGCCGTGCCTTTGCGCACAGGTCAGATCTATCGCCTCACCATGTCCACTGCGGTTGGAGACGGAGATCATTTCCATGATCCGGGTTCGTTCGACGGCCTACCCCCGGTGGTGCATACAGATGTTGAAGTAGTTCGCGCTGTTTTGGTCCGGGACCGTCATTCAGAGGCGATTCCGGCCTTCGCTGACATGCACGAAGATTACTCCGCCTTCCGCTTACCCGTCGGGCCTACCCTGAAATTCAAATCCAATTGATTCCGCGAAGACCTTTCCCGGTAGAGAGAGACCCTCGTGATTCTTCTGCAAGAAAGCGGAAAGAGATTGCCTCCGATTGTGGTAAACAGAGACATGCACGTGTTTAGAACCTCCACTTCCTTCGCTGCCGCCGTTCTATTGTCTTCCACCTTGTCCCCTCTCCTTGCAGAGGACTGGCCTTCCTGGCGAGGGCCTTCACACAATGGGAGCCGGGCCGGTGAAAACTACCCGACCAAATGGAGTGCCGACAAGCTCGCCTGGAAAGTTGCCCTCCCCGGGAAAGGAGCTTCCTGTCCAGTAGTGTGGAAAGACCGCATCTTCCTCACCGCACCCAACGAAGGCGTCGATACCGCGCTGGCATTTGATCTCGACGGGAAACAAATCTGGAAAACCGAATTCGGCGCCGAAACCAAAGCCAAGCACATGAAGCTCGGTACCAGCAGCAACGCCTCGCCGATCACCGATGGAAAAGGCGTCTTCGTTTACTTTAAGAGCGGCACCTTCGCGGCTCTCGAAATGGACGGGAAGGTCCGCTGGAAACGAAACCTCGCCGAAGAGTTCGGTCGGCAGGATCTCTACTGGGACCAGGGAAGCTCTCCCATTCTCATGGGCGACCTCGTGATACTTCCCCGCCTGCATTCGGGAGATTCCTGGGTCGCCGGATTCGATAAGAAGACTGGCAAGATTCGCTGGAGACAGAAGCGTAACTACAAGGTCCCTGCTGAGAATGACCAAGGCTATACCACGCCAATTCCGATTCGTCACGGCGACAAGGACGCCTTTCTCATTTGGTGCTCCGACCACCTGACCGCCTATGCAGTTGAGGACGGTTCCCTGCTCTGGTCTTGCGGCGGATTCAATCCGAAGGGGAAAAAACTTTGGCCACCGATCGCAACCCCCGTGGTCGCAGGAGAGATCGCATTAGTTCCAGTCGGTCGGGACGACCGGAAGCAGGCTGAGGTTCACGCAGTTCGCCTCGGCGGAAAAGGCGACGTCACAAAAACTCATCGGGTCTGGGATACCAAAGACTTCGGCGTCTTCGTTTCGAGCCCAATCGAATACGAAGAAAAGGTCTACCTTCTTCGCCATAAGGGAGAAGTGGTCTGCCTCGACCCTAAAACCGGAAAGCCGCATTGGACGGCCAAACTTCCCAAGTCACTTATTCCCTACTACGCTTCTCCTGTGATTGCCGGAGGAATCCTTTACGCACCTCGGGAAGACGGAGTCGTCTTTTCAGCCCGCATCGGTGACAAATTCGAGCTCCTCGGAGAGAATGACATGGGAGAGCAAATCCTAGCCACCCCGGTTCCCTTTGACGGGAAGCTACTAATCCGCACCTCTGGGCACCTCATGTGTGTGAAGTAATACCGGCGATAATCGTATCATCCACATCCGGTCGAGAGGTCAGTGTCGCTGGTAAAAAAACCGTATGCTTCCTCATTCTTTGCCAACAGGCAAAGGACCTCGTTGTGCAGATCTGAATCTTTCATTTCGGGCATGAAAGGCAGTAAAGCACCCTGTTTTCAAAGGGTTGCCTTTAATGAGACAAAAGATTGTTTGATTAGGAAAAGTAGCCGCCGCACTCTCCCGATTCGGTGCAGTGAAACATGGCTCGGCAAATCAGCATGGCCTGGCCCGCCTGCTCTTCGGAAGGGATTACTCGAAGAGAATATGCCTATATCGATAGAACCTCCGGAGTCGGGGGACGACGGCTTCGGTCTGTGATGAGACTGTTCCGGTTGCGGTCACGGCGGCACCAACCTTTTCCCATGAATTCGCGGAAAGGTCGTCGGTTCCCTCGAGCTGATAGGCGGCGCCGGGGGATGAAGTCCAATTCAGAGTGACCTGCCCACCGGCATACTGAATCTGCGTGATGACGAGGGGCACCACAAATTCCAAGGCACCCATGTCTACGTCGCCGTTGATGACGCGCGTGATGCCGGCGTAATCGCCGCTTCCCGTCATCCAAGCTTCGTTGCTTCCGGTGTTCCGGCACGGGGAAGATTCGCTCAGGCGGTGATCCGCCGCGATCAGGGGATCGCTGCTAATGTTGCCGTTCGTCAACCTGATCCCATCCTGAATACAGTTGTGCTCCAGAGTGACGACAAAGGCTTCCGAGGGAAGATTGAACCCGCTGTTAGAGTAAAGGATATTGTTACGAATGACGGTTTCGTCCACCGGGTCGAATGAGGACTTCCAGAAAACACCCCCGGTGGTGTGAGATGAAAGATTACCGAGCACAGTGCAATTTTCCAGGCTGCCCCGTCCTTGGATATAGGCCCCGCCGCCATCCGATGGCACGCCAAAGGATCCCGGAGGATTCTCCGGGTCGTAGTGGCTGAGATTATCCAACACGAGGCAGTTTCTCAAGGTCCCGTTTTCGATGTAGGCGCCACCCCCGATTCGGCTCCCGTTGTTTTGAATAAGACACCGCGTGACGACACCCCCTTCGCTGATATGCACTCCTCCACCCTGATTGCTCGGCCTGACCGCGCTTCCGACGGTAAAGGCGACCACCCCCGGGGAACCCTCATTATCGAAGATTTGGCAATCACGCATGGTTCCCCCGATCATGGTAACACCCCTGTATTGATTACTGTATATCTGGCATTGTACGACCGTTGAGTAATCGCAGTCCAAGGCCCCTACCGAGGTGACATTGTTTCGGATGGTGCAACGCTCGATCAAACTACCGTTGCCGACATGGACCGTAGAGGGATCCGAGAAACCATCGCCTTCTTTGTTGTTGTCGTAAAAGATGCAATCGCTCACGACGCTGCCGTCCCGGGCGGCCAGCGCGGCGCCGGCAGGCAGAATTCCGTGAAGCCCCTGATTGCCCCCGTTCTCCCGAAAGACGCAGTTGCTGATCACGCAATTTCTGGCGTAGACTCCCCCGCCGTATCTCCTCGCGGGATCACCAAGGAATCCCCCCTGTACGAAGCCATGTTGAATCGTCAAGTCGACGAGGTTCGCATCATTGATCTCAAAACAGCGAACATTGTTCCGTCCATCAATCACGCAACCATCCGGGCCGCTGAAGCCCTTAATGGTGATGGCTTTATCCACGGTGATGGTTTCCTTCAGTAAATAGGTATGGTCAGCGAGATAGATGGTGTCACCTTCCGAGGCGGCGTCCACTGCAGCCTGAATGTTCATGGCGGCCTGAGCCCAGTTCGCGAACGGCGGCGTATGATTTCCATCAGGACTTACATAAAGGTCAACAGCCTGGGCCGCGGCTGTGATTACCCAACTCAAGGCAGCAAAAATAGACAGAGGTGTGTTTCTCATGATGCTCTCGGAACCCTACTCCATTTTCGCCGTAATACGAAAGAATTTCCGCGGTGCAGGAAGGGTGGAAAAGATCACAGACAAGTTGGTTCCAGTGCCTGCCAGAGGGAGACCAAGGTCGGTCCAGGTGCCGACCAGACTGTCGCTGAATTGTATCTGGTAGATCGCACCGGGTGCGGACAACCAGGTCAACCTGATACCATCGGGCGGGAGCACGGTGACGCTCGGTCGGAGTGGAAAGGACAGCGTGGGATGGGATCTTGCCTCATACTCCTCGAGGTTGGTCGCCCCGTCGCCGTCCGGGTCACCGGCAGCTCCCTGGTAGGGATCGACGCTGCCGTCGTCGTTCGGATCCAACCCGTAATACGTTTCCCAACTGTTGGGAAGGCCGTCCCCGTCGTCGTCGTTGCCGTCGTAGCGCAAGGTAAGGACCTGTTCCGGCGTCTGATACGCACGGTTGCTCAGGGGCTGGGCCGCAAGGTTCAGGATGGCGTCGCCCTGCGACAGGGTGGTGCGATAGATCCAACTTCCCTTGGTCGAATCCAGCGACACTCCGGCGGTGCTCTGGTTAACCAGGACGAGATGGGTGTCGGGCACGACAACGCCTGAAAGCTCCACCTCGGGAAACGGCTGCCAGTAGATCCCTCCGATTTCGGGGCCGAGCGGTTTCGGAGCGAAGCTCGCGGTGGCGTTTACGAGGGCGCTGATCTGCTGGTCCAAGACGTCACGACGTAAATTGAGATACCCGCTGGTTGTCGCCGCCGATCCCTGATCCGGCACGCTCAGTCCGCTGGGGTCAATTAAGTTGAAGTGGTCGTTGATAGCATCCGTCAGTCTGGAAGGAAGAAACCACCCGTCCAGTTCATCAGCCAGAATCTGGTAATAACCTCTCTGGAAATACGGAGTGCGCATCAAGGAATCCAGCGCTTCCAGTCCCGGGGGCCATTCCGGGCGCGGCAACGGAGTGTCCACGTGAACCGGCGTGCCGAGACTCGCCGGTTCCCACGTCGCATCAAGATCGAGCGGCTCCAGCCTCAGAAGACCGGAGTCCGGGTGCAGATAAACGCCGTGGTTGCCACCAATGCCGCCGAGGATCGTTTCGTTGTTTCCAAGCAAGACCATCGAAGCAGCCCAACTCAGCCACTGGTCCGGTTCGATCACCTGTCGCACCGCCGCAGCGTAGTCCAGCTGGTTCGTGTTACGAACCACATCGAGCACCCCCAGAACTTCAGGAGAGACAACCCCCGTGTCTCCTTCGCCCCAACTTTCGTAAAAAGTCCCGGTGGACGCGCCGCGGTAGTTTCTTTCCAGGTAATCACCCCCGATCCGCTCTGCCCAAAGATACGGTCCTTGGTCCCGATGGTTTACGCGCAAGCGAATGGCCTGGAGCTCGGGGACGGCGAAGCCTGCTTCCTTGACGTATTCCGTGGCCAGCCACTCCGGTCCAGGTCGCTTACCGTTGAAGTTTAAGCGGTCTTCGCCCGCAAACGGATGATCGTGCCTCAGGTCGATCCGGTACGACTTGACCGACCACTGTCGCTTGAGCGTGCCCCGGTATCGATACCTAGCAAAAGGAAAGACCTCGTCGCCATAGGTCATCGTGATGGGCAGCAGTTCGTCGCTCGAGAGCTCGCGTGCCTGCAATTCGTCCAGCGTCTCGTGGGGAACAAGCAAGCGATACGACGGCACGCCATTCGGCGCGGGAGAGTCCAGGCAAAGGTAGCGCAGTGTGAAAGGAACCTGTCCTCCCGAGGCCAACTGAAAGACCGGCGCACCCAGCGGCCAGGTAGCGAAGTTGCCGGCATCGCCTTCCGCCTCGATGTAATATTCGATCAAATTCCGGTCGGTCTGCGGCGGTATTACTGCGACCAGAGACGCGCCCGAAACCGGCATCATGGTGATCGTTTGATACACTGCGTCGGCATCTTCCTTCCAACGCAGGTGAACCGGGCGCCCCCCGTTCGATACCCGGGCGCGGATGGTGACCGCCTCAGCGGATGTTGGTGTTACCGGATAGTGCCCTGCAGAAAAAATGATTGCGGTGGCATTCGTCCCCGAACTGTTGGCAGCCCCGGGCGTTCCTTCCGAAGCAACGCTGCCCGCCGTCCAGGCCTCGGGGAGTGCATTGTCCATCGTCGGCGATCTCAACTCAAGCGAAGCACCTTCCCCGTCCGCCGATCGTGGCCACCGTCCACGATCCCGGTAAAAGACCGCGTCCACCATATTCCCCAGCACGTCGTGCAGGTTCAGGTTTTCGCCCCGATTGGAAAGCCGGCGCGAGTCAAAAGGCCCCAGCGAATCATCCAAGGCATACTTTGCATTCACCGATTCTGGATCATTTGCCACCACCAAGTAAGACCCCGAGGCGAGGGTCGCGTCCGCTGGGAACCGGTAGCGTATGCCGCCGTCAATAGTCCACCCGGACAAATCAACTACTTCGGGGCCCGCATTATACAGTTCAACGAACTCTTCCGCGTCATTATCGCCCGCAGGATGATACATGATTTCGGTAATGACGACAGCTGAGGTCGTCGGTGGGCCGTTTGCTTGACCCGGTGTGCCGTTGGCGGGATAGAAGCTCCAAGATGGTGAGCCGTCCGGATAACGGCCCCGCGTCACATCGGCATTCTGGGCCCGGAACACGACCCGACTCTCCACCGTGAACCCGTCGGAACGGGTCAGGAAAAGTTCCTCGCCTCCGGCTGATATCCCGAAATTAAGCGTATCGAAAAACACTGCTTCGCCGGGTTGTAGGACTGTGTTCGGAGGGATAATCCATTCCGTCAACGTCGCTGCGTCGTCCGTCAAATACCACCCGGAAATATCCCGCTCCGTGTCACCACGATTGTAGAGCTCAATCCAGTCCGCTGTTTCGAGATCCGAGGACGCCAGAAACTCGTTGATCACGACGGATCCCTCCGCCACAGCGTTTTTGCGCCCGGGAGTCCCGCCCCGTTCCACGCTTTCAGACCAGTGAGACCCGATCTTGTTGTCGCTGTTTACGTCAATCAACTCCAAAGACGATCCGGAACCATCCGCCCCCAAGGGCCAGCCGCCCGCGTTCCGGTATTCCACCGTGTCCACGTCGCCGCTGTCTCCATCGACCAGGCGAACCACCGCATACTCGTCGCCCAACTCGCCCGACCAGGGCCCCAAGACAGCCGAAAGACCGTAGGCGGCCTCGATCGAGCTTGGGTTTGCTGCCACCACCAAAAACGAACCAGGTAGGATCGTCGTCCCAACCGGAAAGTCGAACAAAGTTTCATCCACCAACTGCCAACCCGTAAGATCGACTGCAAAGTTACCCCGATTATACAATTCTAGATACTCCAGGGCGATGGCATCGTTGTCGGGGCGATACATGATTTCATTGATAATCACCGAAGATTCCGCCGGCAGGTCCGCTACATTAAGCGAGTTGAAGGGCAAGCCATCGGCCGCGTCCAAGTGACCGTCTCCGTCGCTATCGTAACCGGTAGCCACATCTTCGAACGCACCCGTAGTGGGCGTGGCGGAGCGGGCGACTCCGTGGTAATCGACCACAGGGGCAAGACGGGACGTGCCCGCGTTTAGGGCGGGCGAGCCGAGTTGAAGCAAGACATTTTCGGTATTCAAATTCACGAATTGGGGATCCGCATTGGTATTACCCTCCCCGGTCCAAACTTCGGCACCACCGATCACTGAATATCTCACATCCAGAAACGACAGGAGGTCCAGCCGGATACTTTCGTCGCAATCCCAAATGATCCCGTTCACCCAGTGCCCCCGCGCCCCGCCCATGCCAATCTCCTTTTCGTAGGCGCTGACGCCGACCGTGCAGCTTGCCACGGTATTATTCACCATCACCGGGGCTGAACGATCTTTCACCGCGATTCCGATCGGGCAATGCAGCACCACGTTGTTCTCGACCCGGGCATTGGAACCTTCACCCAACGAGATTCCTTTGTCCGCGCAGCGCCGGATCAGGTTCCCTGAAATACGCGCCGCGCTACTACCCAGGTCGATTCCGTCGCCGGAACAATACTCAATAATGTTCTGCGCAATATTGGCGGGCTTCAAGCCCTCCCCGCTGTATTCCAAGTCTACGTCGATGGCATCTGCGCCATTGCGAATGTGGTAAAAGCGATTGCGCGAAATATCCGCGTCGCATCGCACCGCGTTGACCCCTTCGCCACAATTCCGGAACAAGGAATCCACCAGCCGGATTTTTCCGTCGTGGCAGCGAATCACCGTGTCCGTGATGGTTTCAAACACGCAATTTGAAAACTCCAAGTCAACCTCCCAAGCCTGCAGGGCGACCTCGTTTGAGACATGCTCGAAACGGCAAAACTCGAAAACACTCCTGCTTGAGAACGCGTTCCAAACCCGTGCTCCGGAAAATTCAATCCCCGACCAGCCGTTCGATCCAACTGCGCGAGTAAAAAGGATGGGTTTGTTGGCTGTGCCATTGGCGAGCAGCGACCCCTCAACCAGAATCGCCGCATCCTCGGCCACAATTACCGTGACCCCGGCTTCAACAAGCAGGGTCGCGCCCGGGCGGATAATGACTTTCTCGGTTACCGAAACAGGGCTATCTGAAAGGGTCCATTGCGCGTCAGAGGTAATTTCAGTTCCAGACAAATGCCCAAGCCCAAGTATTAGGAAGAAAGCCTGTATGCCAAGCAGCCGATAGATGGTCGATCCCGTTATCATTGACGTTTCCTATAAACTATTGGTCCAACCATTGGGGCGCATATCCAACCCCCCTGCTGCCCGCCAGAGGACTGGTGCCTGAAATGATAAAACAGGACATACCGATTCGCTTTAATAATGTTCAGATTGGGGCCTTTTAGGCAAGCTTTCTCAACTGGCGCATAATCGGGTGGCAGCGTGAAGCAGGTAGGTGTAATCAACTCATTCTTGGCCGGAAATAGTTGGCAGCTGCTCTCAGGGAGCCTACGGCCTTTCGTCTTCTTTGGATGTCCAAGGGTCACGAACACATGGAACAATATTTTCACCCTGACGGGTGCGGAAATCCTCGCATAGCGGGACTTCAATGGTTCCTATCGATACGAGTCAACGACCTAGCGAGCATCAGTTCTAGTAGCATCCTGTCTTTCCTCCTCGACCTAAAGAAAGGAGACCCCTACTTTTAAAGCGTGAAACTGGTTCGAGGCTCGATGGCAAGACTTGCCCTGGCAACAGCTCTCCTGGCTTCCTCATCTGCTCTAGGTAAAAAGACCTCTGGGCCCCTGACCGACTTTAAGAAAGGGATAAAACCAGTTCTGGAGAAACATTGCTACCACTGTCACGGCAGAGAAAAGACCAAGGGAAAAGTCAATCTAAGCGCGCTCACGTCGTGGAAGGATTTCGAATCGAATCCCCTTCTGATCGAAAAGATGATCGAGGCCTTGGACAAAAACGAGATGCCTCCGGAAGAAGAAACGCAGCCGAGTGAGACCCAACGACAATTCATCTTAGTGGAACTCAACAAGGCTTTCCAAAATGCCCTATTACAAGGAGGTAACCAGCCTGTCATTCCGCTGAGACTCCGACGAATGAATCGTTTCGAATATGGCAACGCGGTCAGAGATCTCTTCAACCTGAAATCTTGGGTCTATTCCATCAACGATCGCATCATCAGGGATCACAACAATTATTTTCGACCGGAATCGCGCAAGATGCCCAAGGTCGTTAGTGTCGGCAATCGGATCATGGGACTGCAGCAAATGCTGGAAAATCGCCTATTGGGTGTGATGGCCTTCCCTAAAGATCCTCCGGCGGAAAATGGATTCAATAATCGTGGCGACCATCTGAGTTTTTCTCCATTACTCATGGAGTCCTTTCTCGAACTCAGCCGCTCTATCGTCAACGCAGAGAACTTCGACGAAAACTGTCGAGTCTGGGATACCTTGTTCCAGGATCCCTTGATCAAAAAACCAGGAACCCCAAAAGGCTCAATAGACGTCGACCGATCTGTCGCAACACGCAACTCCGGACTCTCGATCAGTGCCTGGATCAGGCCGGAAAAAACCGGGGACCATTGGCAGACCATTGTCCGTCGAGAGGATTCATGGCGACGTCAACTCCTGGCTATCGGCAGAACTGGTGACACCTGGGGGCTCTGGCTGGGCGCCGGGATCGCAGGTCAATACGAAGAATTTGGCGCCCCAGTGGATCGCAAATTACTCGGCGACGGAGAGTGGCATCACGTTGCCGGAACTTTCGACGGCAAAAAAATCACGCTTTATCTGGACGGAAAACAGATCGGCCGCAAGGCGCTCGTGGGAAAGCTGGAGATGCAGAGCACCGGGGAGATGGCGGTTGGCGCACACGGCAACGAACCATTTCATGGAGGCCTAGACGATATTCGTATCTTCCGTTCCGGATTGGATCGAACTCAAATCGAAAACCTTGTCGCCAAAGTGCAGGACGTCGCCAAAGAAGAAATGGTCGGTAGCTGGAGAACTCCCGAGGAGGTCATACCAACGCTCCAGGAGCCTATTGAAAAAATCGCACATCAGCGAATCGATAAATTTCTTTTGAAGGCATTCAGATCTCCCGCTGATAAAAAAACTCTAAATCTCTACGCTGGATATTTTGACAAACAATATAAGGAAACCGGCGACTTCACCCGCAGCATGAAGGACGTCGTATCGGCAGCGCTGGCTTCGCCGAGATTCATTTGTGTTCACAACGAAATAGACGAGGCTTCGCCGAATCAAAAGTCGTTCAATCTGGCAACGCGTCTCGCGCTTTTTCTATGGAGTTCTATTCCCGACAATGAACTACTCGAATTAGCAGAGGGTGGAAAACTTCAGGACTCTGCCGTGTTGGACAAGCAAGTGGATCGTATGCTCAATCACCTTCGCGTGAAGAATTTCTGCGACAGCTTTGCCCCCCAGTGGCTAAAGTTGAACAATGTAGTCTCGGCGTCTCCTGACTTTAAAACGCATCGGGAATACTACTTCGGAGGTGACGATAAGATCTCCTACAAGAGAGGAATGCACATGATGCTGGAACCGCTCTTAAACTTTGAAACGGTTTTCATTGAGGACCGGCCAATCATGGAGTTGGTGGACTCCGACTTCACCTACCGAAGCCACCTCTTGTCGGAATGGTATCAGGGCCGAGCCGCGACCTATCCAATCAATGTCAATCTCCGCAACATTAATTTTACCCGGACACCACTTGAAGACAGACGATATGGTGGCGTGATCACGAACGGCGCAGTGATGGTAATGACGTCGGGTCCATTTCGATCCCTGCCAATTACACGAGGCTCCTGGGTCTCCTCGGTCATCTTCAACGACCCGCCCCAGCCGCCACCCGATGACGTGCCGGACTTACGGGCGGATGACGAAACGCTCAAGAAAGAAGGTTTGACGGTTCGCCAAAAACTCAAACAGCACAGCAGCAACATCCAATGTGCAAGCTGCCATCAAAAGATTGATCCTCTGGGCTTTGTCCTGGAAAACTACGATTTGCTCGGGCGCTGGAGAGAGGATTACCGAACCGGCTTGAAGGTGGATGCGAGCGGAAAATTGTTTGGCAAACATGAGTTTAAGGATGTCGTGGGATTCAAGGATGCCGTCCTCGCGGAGAAGGAGGTCTTCGCCAAGGCCTTCATCGGACATCTCCTTTCCTACGCCTTGGGACGGGAACTGACCTTGGCGGACCGAATTGCCGCTGGTGAAATTGCCGATGCGAGTAAGAAAGATCACTACCGGATGCGAAGCGTCATCAAAAACGTTGCGATCCATCCCATATTTTCCCAACTTACCAAATCATGAAATCGATGAATCGGCGACAGTTTCTCCTCGGCGCCAGCGGCAGTGCCATGGCCCTCCCCTGGCTGGAGGTGTATGCGGACGACCCTAAAACAAAAAAGGCGAAAGATCCGTCACTGCGTTTCGCATCATTTTATTCGCCGATGGGTTTTGTGAGGGATCACTTTTTCCCGGAAAAGGGCAACTCTGACTTCCTTTCCATGCCCACCCTTCGCTCGCTCAAAAGCGTAGGCGACAAAGTTACTATGATCACCGGTTTATCGAGGGTCAATGTGAGAGGCACCGATGTTCATAACCAAGCCAGCTCCTGCTTTCTCTCTTCGGCAAACCCCCATGGCAAGCTCAAGTCCCCCTACCCGATGGATCGGACTCTGGACCATCTCATCGCAGACAAGGTAAGCCATCGAACTCCAATCCGGTCGCTTGAGTTGAACTGTAATAGCTTCAAAGATCTCAAGGAGTCGATCTATCTGGACAATATCTCGTGGTATGGCCCGGAACATGTCGCGACAGCCATGAAAGATCCGAGCCAAGTCTACCAGCGACTTTTTAAGACGAGAAGCTCGGACAAAGACATCACCGACCTGATTTTAGAGGATGCCGCCAATTTCAAAAAGAACCTGACGCATCAAGATAAGGATAAACTAGACGAGTATTTCGAATCCGTCAGAGAAATCGAGATACAAATCGAAAAGCTGAACAAATATTATAGTAACAATAAGAGAGCGGAAATGGACGAACCCGGTGAGGGTCCCATGACCCGCGGCGAGTATATCCGACTCATGGGAAAACTTCTCGTCGTGGCCTTTCAAGGTGACTTGACTCATGTCGCGACCTTCATGCTTGCGCCCGAGAGATGGGGCTCGCCGCAACGGTATCATGAATTAAGATTCACCAAGTCACACCATGGGCTCACCCACGGACAGGGCAACCAGGAGGTGAAGAATTTCCTGGTGCAGGTCGACCAATTCTACGTGGAGTTATTTGCGGAGGTTCTGGAGCAAATGGATGCCATCAGCGAAGGAGAAGGAACGCTCTTGGACCATTCCATGGTCACCTTGGGCTCGGGCCTGGGCGATGGCAAGGATCACACCATGAACGAACTCCCCATCATCGTAGCAGGATCCGCTAACGGAAAAATCAAGACAGGCGCAGTCATCAACTGTCCCGAAAATACTCCCCTGGCAAACCTCTGGTTGTCACAAGCGCAATTGATGGGAACCGGCATGGAGAAATTCTCCGATAGCACCGGACCACTGGAAAGCTTACTCGTTTAATTCAGATCAATTACTTTCGAGGAGGTCGAATTATCCGCTATTCGGCAAGACGAACAGCCGGGAGAATATCTTTGCACCCTCTCTCCCAAACCTCTCTATTGGTCGCTCAATCAATCACCATGAAACAACTTCTGACTCTCATTTCGCTGACCGCAACTCTCGCGACCACTGGCGCGGAGAAACCCAACATCATTTACATCCTTGCAGACGATCTTGGGATCAATGATTTCGGCTGCTACGGCCAGAAGATCATGAAGACACCTCGTATCGATCAGATGGCAAAGGAAGGCATGCAATTCTTCAATCACTACTCCGGAAGCACCGTTTGCGCTCCCACCCGGTCATGTCTCATGACCGGCCAACATACGGGACGGACACGCATTCGCGGGAACTCCAAAGCACATCTCAAACCGGAAGACGTCACCGTCGCTGAGGTGCTCAAGAAAGCGGGATACGCCACCGGCTGCGTTGGCAAATGGGGCCTGGGCGAGGCGGGCTCTCCCGGTATCCCCAACCTACAGGGGTTCGACTTTTTTTTCGGTTACCTTAATCAATCGCGAGCTCATCGTTTTTATCCGGACTACGTTTGGCGAAACCAAAAGAAGGAACACTATCCTGGTAACCCCACCAAACGCGAAACCTACATCCATGACAACTTCACCAGGGAAGGTCTGAACTGGATCGAAAAGCAGGGCAAAACAGACGAACCCTTCTTCCTCTATATGGCCTACACCTTGTCCCATGTGGACCTCGACGTCCCCGATGACTCAATGAAGCCCTACCTGGAGGCCATCAAAGAAAAAGGCCCTTACAAAAACCCCAATTCTCCACAAAAGGGATACCGAAGCCACCCCACTCCGCGTGCTTGCTTTGCCGGTATGACATCACGACTTGATCGCGACGTTGGAAAAATTCTCGATCTTGTCGACAAACTGGGACTTGCAAAAAACACCATCATCATGTTCTCCAGCGACAACGGACCAACGCCAGCCGGTGGAGCCGATCCGGATTACTTCGATGGAAATGGAATCTACAAGGGCATCAAACGCGACCTCTATGAAGGCGGCATCCGCGCTCCCTTAATCGCCCGCTGGCCCGGTAAAATTAAAGCGGCATCCCGCAGCAATCACATTTCCGCCCACTGGGATCTCATGGCCACCGTCTCCGAACTCACCGGCACCTCCCCCGCTCCCGATCACACCGGAATCTCATTCCTCCCCTCACTCCTCGGTAAGGGAGAACAACAATCCCACGATCATCTCTACTGGGAATTTTATGAACGAGGCGGCAAACAGGCCATTCGCAAAGGAGACATAAAAGCCGTTCGTCTCGACCGAATCAAATCAGGGGCCAAGGGTCCCTGGGAAATCTACGACCTGTCCTCCGACCCCAGCGAAAAAACAAACCTCGCGTCAAAACATCCGGAACTCCAGGCCGTCTTCAACAAACTCGCCAATGAAGCCGCAACGGAGAGCACTCTCTTCAACTGGAAGCCTCGTGGCGGAAAGAAAAA
>PBTU01000107.1 GCA_002729295.1 Verrucomicrobiales bacterium
ACGACCTTCCCGCCAAAAGCAAATTCATAGCAGTCAGGTTTGCAAAAAAAAGCCGCCCCCTTGGAAGGGGCCGGCCTATACACACTTTAAACAATGTGAAGAACTATATTTTACCTCATTTTTGATTCAGGTGCTAATGAGTGGATTTCATGTTTTTGATTAATCGAGAATTGGTCGACCCGAAAAAAACCGCTCCCTAAGCCTCAAACTACCCTCCCCTTTCTCCCCCACGTATTCCGCGAAACCCCGGTTTCCACGACCTTCCCGCCAAAAGCAATTCCCAGCAGTTAGGCCAAACACCCCAACTTTAGGTCCAAAACCCCACTTTGAGGCTTACTTCAGGCCCAACTCCCCCGGACACCTAGTGAGCAGTCAAAGGAGCAGCGACCTATTTGGAGGGTCTTTACTCCTATCACACCCCGGAATTTTACAGGTAGCAGGTAGCATGCCCAAAAAAGAAGCCCGCCTTTCGAGCGGGTTTCTTCCTAAGAAACTGGTGGGCAGAGTTGGATTCGAACCAACGTACACTTACGTGAGCAGATTTACAGTCTGCCGCCTTTAACCACTCGGCCATCTACCCATGGAGTTTTTCGTGAGCCGTCTCGCGACAGCGGCGGTGAGATACGGCTGCGCTGCGGTGCTTGCAAGACAAAATAAAACAAATCCACGACCTTACTGCATTTGTCTGCTTAATCCTGACACCGAGTGAATCAATGATCCATCTGCGTCATTCAATGTTAAGGTTGAAGTGTGTTAAAAAAACTCCCGTTCCTTCTGGTGGCCTGCCTGGCTCTTTTCATTGCCACCCCGAGTTCAGGACTCTTCTTCAAAACCTGGAAACACCCACGCTACGACGCACTCCAATCGGGCGATATCGTCTTTCAAGATACCGGAGGCTTACAGGGCGAGGCGGTTAGAGCGGCGACGGGATCAGACTTCACGCATTGCGGCGTCGTTTTTCAGGCGGGCGAAACCCTCTCTGTCTTGGAGGCCGTCCAGCCAGTTTCGGTCATTTCCCTCAGGGAATGGAAGAAGAGATCCTCTGTTTTCCACGCCCGACGGCCCAAGAATCCGACAAAAATCGACGAAGCTGCCTTCACGAAAGCCCTCGCCTGGGGCGAAAAGCAGCTCGGGAAGCCCTACGACCTCCATTTTAAGTGGAGCGACAATTCCCTGTATTGCTCTGAGTTGGTTTGGAAAATCTACAAAAAAAGCACCGGAATCGCGCTTTGCCAGCCCAAGAGCTTCGAATCCTATTTCCTCGAGGACGAAACCGTTCGGGAGGTCATCCGCCAGAGATACGGTGATTTGGACAAACTCCCCAGAAAAGAGCCCGTCGTGGCTCCTTCGGATCTCGCGGCCTCCCCCTTGCTGATCGAGGTTCCCAGACGATAAAATTGGCCGCAAAACCGGACTTTGTGAAATATTTCACAAAGTCGCTTTACGGAGGGAAGCTGCACTTGCATAATAACCGTGTCGCAGGCCTGCGCTGGGCCCGGGCAAAAGCAATAAAAACCTCGCCGACCATGAGCGAAGACGCCCCGGGTGTTACCGAACAGAAGCTTCCCAAGGACCTTGCCGCTGAGAAAGGCATGGTCAACGTGCAAATCGATGGAGAATGGATTCAGGTGCCCAGGGGCACTCGGATGATCGAAGCTACCAAATTGGTCGGCAAAGAGGTCCCCCATTACTGCTACCATCCCAAACTTTCCTCTCCCGGCAATTGCCGCATGTGCCTTGTGCAGATGGGAATGCCGCCCCGTCCGGCGCCGGGCGCCGACCCCGCTTATGATGACAATGGGTTCCAGGAAATCGGCTGGATGCCGCGTCCCGTCATCGCTTGTGCCAATACCGTGGCTGAAAACATGGGAATCCGCACCACCGGCGAGCTCGTCGAAACCACTCGCGAGGGCGTCATGGAATTCCTCCTCATCAACCACCCGCTCGACTGCCCGATCTGTGACCAAGCTGGCGAATGCAAGCTTCAGGAGTTTTCGGTGGAACACGGTCGCGGCCAGTCCCGATTCCAGGAAACCAAGATCAAAAAGCCCAAGAACGTCGATATTGGCAAAAACATCCGCCTCGACGACGAGCGCTGTATTATGTGCAGCCGCTGCATCCGCTTCATGGACGAAGTGGCGGAAGAATCCGTCCTCGGATTCTCCGAGCGTGGTACTCACACTTCCGTGACGGTCCACCCCGGGCGGCGCCTTGATAATAACTACTCCCTCAACACCGCCGACATTTGTCCGGTGGGAGCGTTGACTTCCAATGACTTCCGCTTCCAGATGCGTGTCTGGTTCCTCAAGGAAACCAAGAGCATCGATCTCAACTGCGGAACCGGCTGCAACACCACGATCTGGACCCGCGGCAATGAAGTTTTCCGCATCACGCCTCGCGAAAACAATGAGGTAAATTCGGCCTGGATGCCCGATAGTCACCGACTTGGCTTCCACCACCTTCATTCTGACGCCCGTCTCACCGCGCCCATGGTCAAGAAGGACGGCCAGCACAAGGAAACGACTTGGATCGAGGCAGTCAATAAAGCAGCCGAGGGCCTGCGCATGCGCCAAGCTTCCGAAGTGGCCGTGATTGCCTCCGGTCGCATGAGCAATGAGGAACTCTTCCTCGCCAAGAAAATCGCCGACGCTCTCGGAACGGATCTTCTCTCCATCGTCCCCCGCCAGGGCGAATCCGACGGAAAACTCGTCTCCGCCGACCGCAATGCCAACACCACGGGAGCGGGCCTGATTTTCGGCACAGAAGATCCCGCAGCCAAGGTCGATGCGATCCGCGAGGGTGTTCGCTCCGGCAAGATCAAAGCGCTCGTCACCCTCCAGGAAAACCTCCTGAAGGAAGCGGGCTTGAAAAAGGAAGACCTCGAAAAGCTCGATCACCTCGTCAGCAGCCACATTTTAGCCAATCCGACTGCTGCCAATTCCGACGTCGTGCTCCCCGGAGCAGGATTCGCTGAGAAACGCGGAACTTATGTGAATGTCACCGGACGCCTTCAGCGCTCCAATCAGGCCATTCTCGCGCAAGGTAATTCCCGCGATGATTGGGAAACGCTTGCCGCTCTTCTCGAAACGCTCGACAAAGATTACAAGGCGCCCGCCTCCGTCGACGGAGTGTTCAAAGCCCTCGCCTTGGAAGTTGAAGCTTTCAACGGCCAATCCTTCGGCTCCATCGGAGACCAGGGAGTAATCATTTCCGAAACAGGAGTCACCATCCCGCTCATTGAGCAGGAAAAAGCCCGCGTCGCCAGCGGCCAGATCATCGGATAAGCCACAGTTTTCACTTTCCCAATGGAAATCACATTACTTATCGCAGCCGCAATCAAGATCGGGGTGTTTCTTGGCGTGACCTTGACTCTCGTCAGTGTCTGCGTCATTTTTGAACGTCGCTTCTCCGCGATCATTCAGGACCGAGTGGGTCCGAACCGGACCATGATCCCGCTGAGTATTCTGGGATTCAAAAAAGATCTCGCTCTTCCCATCGGCGGACTCACCCAGCCCATGGCTGATGGGTTGAAGTTCATCCTCAAGGAAGACTTCACTCCTTCATACGTGCGCAAAGCCTTCTTCTGGCTCGCGCCTTGCATGACGATGGTTCCGGCACTCATCACGATGGCCGTCGTCCCATTCGGCAGTCCAATTGAGTTCGGCGATCTCGTCATCCCCATGGCCGTGGCAGATCTCAACGTCGGACCGCTCTTCATCTTCGCGATCGCTTCTCTCTCAGTCTACGGTATCACTCTCGCCGGTTGGTCTTCCAATTCGAAGTATCCTTTCTTCGGTGGCGTTCGCTCTTGCGCACAAATGATCTCTTACGAGATCGCGCTTGGACTCTCCGTAATCCCCGTTCTCATGATGTTCGGAACCTTGAATCTCGGCCACATCGTTGAATATCAAGCGAACAATGGTTGGCTCCTCCTTCCCTTCTGGGGCGAAGGCCTCACCGCCGAACGCTGGTGGATGCTGATCCCTCTGGTCGTTTCCTTTTTCATCTTTACCACCTCGATCTTCGCGGAAACCAACCGCACTCCTTTCGATCTACCCGAATGTGAAACCGAGCTTGTCGGCGGGTATCACACTGAGTATTCCTCGATGAAGTTCGCCCTTTTCTTCCTTGGAGAATACGCCGCCATGATCATTGGGTCGGCGCTCATCGTGACTCTTTTCTTCGGTGGTTGGTCGATCGGCTTCGGCATCGACGGCCTGCTCCCAACCGGAGCCTGGTGGGTCAGCCTGCTGCATATCGGTTGCTTCCTGACGAAAGTTACCATCTTCATACTCTTCTTCATTCTCGTTCGCTGGACGGTTCCTCGCTTCCGCTACGACCAGTTGATGAACCTTGGATGGATCGTCTTCTTCGAAGCCGCTCTCATCAACGTCTTCATCGCCGCCCTCATCCTCGCTGTTCCTCACATCGGCTACCTTGCATTCGGAGTTTGCCTTGCGATCCTTCTCGTGATCACGGGACTTCTTTTCGCAATTGCTAAATCCGCCATCCACGCGCCCAAGGAGGGCACTATTTAATTTTTTCATTCTTTCCCGATTCTCATGGCCACCATCAAAGTCACACGTCCCAAACTCTCCGTTGGTGAGAAGATTTACTTCGGTTCCATCTTCAAGGGAATGATTGTCACCCTGCGCCACGCCTTCAAATCCGTCATGGGAAAATCGCGTGGCGCTGACGAATTCAACTCCTCCGGCGTCGGCATCACGATGCAATATCCCGAGCAGAAGTGGGATGACGAGCTTCCGGAATACTACCGTGGCACGCCCGCCCTCGTCACCGACGAACTCGATCGCGAGCGTTGCGTTTCCTGCCAGCTATGCGAATTCATCTGCCCGCCCAAGGCCATCAAAATTACGCCGGGTGAAATCCCCAGCAATGATGAATGGTCCAAAGTTGAGAAACGCCCCCAAGAATTTGATATCGACATGATCCGCTGCATCTACTGCGGCATGTGCGAGGAAGTTTGCCCCGAGCAGGCCATTTATCTCCGCCCCGACTACATCGTCACCGGCACAAGCCGCAAGGAAATGGTGCACGGCAAAGATCGCCTCTACGAAATCGGCGGTAAGCGCATCGGACTCGTTAACAAGTGGAATGAGCTGAAATAACACCATGCACTCTCTTCTCTTCTACCTCTTTAGTTTCCTTGCCGTTGCCGGCGGGATTCTTTTGGTTGCTTTCCGCAACCCCGTCTCAAGCGCCCTTTCGATGGTGCTTTCCTTCGTCGGACTGGCCGGATTGTTCATCGGACTGAATGCCTACTTCGTCGGCATCGTTCAAATCCTCGTCTACGCAGGCGCCATTATGGTTCTCTTTATCTTTATCATCATGCTCCTCGACCTAAACAGCGAAGAAAAGGTGAAGTTCCGCTCCTCGACCGTCGTTCTCGGAATCGTCATTCCACTCTGCCTGATCTTCCAAATCCTCGGCGTGATTCAGTCACAGGACACCAAGGAATTTCAACCCATCACGGAAGAAACTCTTGCCGCCGCCGCCGAGTCATTCCCTGAAGACAGCGCCATTCACAAGAGCCTTGCTCACGAAAAGACGCCCAAGCTTCCCGACACCAACTTGATCGGCCAACACATCTTCACGCACTACAACTTTCCGCTGCAAGTCATGGGAGCCTTGCTCCTCGTGGCTACCATTGGTGTTGTCGTTCTCTCCAAGCGAACCGCGAAAACCCGCCCAACTGATTCCTGAACTCTTACTTCCTGGACCCATGGCTTCGCTCAACGAATTTCTTTTTGTCTCCGGTTTGCTTTTCGCAGTCGGATTGGCCGGCGTGATCGTTCGCCGTAACATCATCGTCATCTTCATGTCGCTGGAATTGATGCTCGCTGCGGCCAGCCTCACTCTGGTTGCCTTCTCCCGCTACCACGTCACCGACAACGGACTACCCGACTACAACGGTCAGGTCTTCGTCTTCTTCATCATCACCGTAGCTGCAGCCGAGGTCGCCGTTGGATTGGCGATCATCGTGGCGCTCTACCGTGCTCGACAGACGATCAATGTCGAAGATCTCAACTCCATGCGCGGCTAACTCCTTCCCCTCATTATTCTATGGAAACCCTTGCTTGGATCATCCTTGGTCTCCCGCTTCTGTCGGCAGTCACCATTCATCTGGGGCTGAAGTCATCAAAGAACCTTTCAGCATATCTCGCTACTGGATCAGCTTTTGTCACTCTTGTATTGGCCCTGATCATTCTGATGCCGGAAACCGAGAATCGAGCATTAGAATGGGCAACAATTGGCGACCTTAAAATCGAGATCGGACTCCAACTCGATTCATTCGCCAAAGGTATGATGATCGTGGTGACCGGAGTTGGTTTCCTCGTCCACCTCTTCTCTCTCGCCTACATGAAGGACGACAGTGCGAAGGAACGCTACTTCTGCGGGCTTTCGCTCTTCATGTTCTCCATGACTGGCATCGTAATGGCCCCGAATTTCCTCATGATGTTCATGTTCTGGGAATTAGTCGGACTCAGCTCCTACCTCCTCATCGGACATTGGTATGAAAAGGACTCCGCCGCCGATGCCGCAAAGAAGGCCTTCCTTACCAACCGAATCGGTGACTTCGGATTCATGATTGGTATCCTGATGCTCTGGGGCATCACCGGAACCTTCACTTTCGACGGTCTCAGCGAATTCTTCGATGGCGCCCACCCAGAAGTTCTCGTTCCTTCAGTAACAATCCTTTCAATTTCCATCCTTCTCATCTTCATGGGAGCGATGGGTAAATCCGCGCAAGCTCCGCTTCACGTCTGGCTTCCCGATGCCATGGAAGGCCCAACTCCCGTCTCAGCCCTCATTCATGCCGCTACCATGGTCGCAGCCGGAGTATTTATGATGGCTCGTCTCTACACCTCAATCGGAGTTGACACGATCGGCCATCTCTGGGGAATGAACACAATTGCCTGGATCGGAGGAATCACTTCTCTTCTAGCAGCCCTCATGGCGACCCAGCAGGACGATATTAAGAAAATCCTCGCCTACTCCACTCTCTCCCAACTCGGATACATGGTCATGGCCGTTGGCCTGCTTGATCCCGAAGCCGGAATGTTCCACCTCTTCACACACGCCTGGTTTAAGGCGCTCCTGTTCCTCGGCTCCGGTGCCGTCATCTATGCCTGCCATCACGAACAGAACATCTGGAAGATGGGCGGACTTCAGAGAAAAATGCCTATCACATTCCTGACATTTGGCATCGGAACCCTAGCCCTTTGCGGATTTCCATTCACTGCTGGTTTCTTTTCAAAAGAGCAAATCCTGGAGTCAGCCGCTCACAGCAAACAATGGGGACTCTTCGCAGTCGCTGCACTTGTTGCCTGCCTCACGACCTTCTATATGCTCCGCCTCTTCTTCATTGCCTTCCTGGGGAAGAACAGAAGCGACAAGGCTAACCATGCCAAGGAAGTCGGACCGCTGATGTTTGTCCCTCTTGTCATCCTGGCCGTTCTTGCCCTGCTCTCAGGTTACCAATTCCTGGCAAATAATCTATCTCCTCTCTACAACCACGAAGGGTTCCATGTAGGGGCTCCGTTTATCGCCTCTATTTCAGCACTTGTGATCGGCGGTTTCCTCTCCTGGAAACTCTACTTCAACGCCGAGAGCGACCCTCTTGCAAACAACAGCCTCTGTAAAATCTTCCGCAACAAATTCTACATCGACGAACTCTACGCCAAAATCGTCGGCTACGCACAGGACACTGTTGCCGCCATTGTTCACTTTATCGACGAGCTTGTCATCAACGGCCTCATCGTCGGTGGCTTCTCTCGTGCCGCGGGTGGAATCGGCCGCATCTTCGGACGTCTCCAATCCGGCAACCTCCAGGGCTATGCTGCCCTCTTCGGTCTAGGCGTCATTCTTGTCATCTATCTCACGGTCTTCGTTTCATGAGCATAATCTTCGTTCTCATTCCGGTCCTTGCTGCCCTTGCCATCCTTTGCGGATGCAAGGCCCGCCCTACGGCGCTCATCGCTTCCGGGCTCACGCTATTTCTCGGAGTTGGTAGCGTCTTCTGCTGGAAAGCCGACGTCTGGTCAGTGACTCTTCAGGTCCTCTCCAAGCCCAGCATTCACCTCGCGATGGGATTCTACGATGGCATGAGCCTGATCATGGTTCTGCTCAGCGTCTTGGTTCTCTTCACCGCGGTCTTCGCTGGCAAAGCCCCGGAGGGAAGTCAAAAACTCTACTATAGTTCCATCCTCCTCATCGGAGCCGGCGGACTCGGAGCATTCCTTTCCACCGACCTCTTTTTCTTCTACGCCTTCCACGAACTGGCTCTCATCCCGACCTTCCTCATGATCGGAATGCTCGGAACCGGTGAACGCAAGGAAGCAGCCTGGAAGATCACCATCTACCTCGCACTTGGTTCAATCATTCTCCTCGCCGGACTGATCTGGCTCGTTTCTGCCAGCGGATCGGATACTTGGCTCTTCAAAGATCTCCTAGCCTCAAAAATTGATCCCAAGAACCAGACCGGAATCGCCGCTCTCCTCATCGTCGGCTTTGGCGTTCTTATCTCACTCTTTCCGTTCCATTCCTGGGCTGCACCAGCCTACGCCGCCGCACCCGCTCCGGTTGCCATGCTCCACGCCGGAGTCTTGAAGAAATTCGGTCTCTTCGGTCTTATCCGCCTCTATCCGATGGTCTCCTCGGGAATGCAGGACTGGCTCGGTTGGCTCATCGTGCTGCTTCTCTGTAACATCCTCTGGGTCGGCTTTGTCACCATCAACCAAAAGCGTCTCGACATGATGCTCGGTAACTCCTCGGTAATGCACATGGGGTATATCTTCTTGGCCTTCGCCGCACTCGTCCAAGCTGGCGGAGCTGCAGCAAACCCAATCGCTATTCCCGCTGCCGTCGTTCTGATGTTCGCCCACGGAATCAGCATTGCCTTACTTTTCCTGCTCACCGACGTCATTCGGCAGAGGACCGGCACCGTCGAACTCGCCGAACTCGGTGGCCTTGCCAAATCAGCGCCACGCCTCGCCTTCCTCTTCGGACTCGCCGGCATGGCCTCGATTGGTCTTCCCGGCCTAGCCAACTTCTCGGGTGAAGTCCTCGTCTTTCTTTCCGGATTCGAAAACTACAAAGGCGAAGGCTTCGGCTGCGTGCAAGTCGCGACCATCCTCGCCCTCTGGGGTGTCGTCATCAGCGCCGTCTACATACTCCGCGCTTACCGCCAAACCTTCCAAGGCCCTGCAATTTCAGTCACCGAGTTAGCCAAAGACCTCAACCTCTCCGACCAAATTCCGGCCATCATTCTGGCCGCCGCACTTCTCGTCGTGGGACTCTACCCCAACAGCCTTCTCTCTCTCCTCAAGAAACCGCCTTATTGTTCCGGATGCGACCAGAGCATCGAGCAAGTAGACAAATAATTTCAATTTCGAGTCATGATCCCTGCTCATTTCTTAGAGGCCTTTGTCCTCATTTCAGCCCTCGCATTACTCATGTTCGAGGCCTTCATTCCGTCGAGACACAAAACACTCATCGCCATCGGTTCGATTGGTGTTTTAGTTTTTTCCTTGGTTCTTCTCTTTTTTGCAAAAGCTCCTGACCCCACAAACTCGGAAATGGCCCGCTTCTACGCTTGGGACGCTTCCGCCAAATTCTTCAAAGGCTTCACGCTCCTCGCTGGAATTCTAACCTTAGCCCTCGGCTTGGACTACAGAAAGGCCCTCTCCAAATTCACTGCCAACCCTGAATCGGAGGACGGCACCGGAGAATACTACTGCCTTATCCTCCTCGCCACGGCAGGCATGATGTGGATGGCTTCAGCAAAAGACCTTGTCTCGCTCTTTGTCTCACTCGAACTTTCCACCATCACATTTTACATCCTCGTCGCCTACATGCGCCGCAATGTGGGATCGCTCGAAGCCGGTGTGAAATTCCTCATCCTCGGTGCGCTCTCCACCGGATTCTTGGTCTACGGAATCTCTTGGCTCTACGGCGCCAGTGGTTCCACCGAGCTTAGCGCAATTGGAGCCAGTATCACCGAAGCCAATTCCACCTATCTCCTCTTCGGCCTCGCCCTGATTCTTGTCTCGCTCGCCTTTAAAGTCGGTGCTGTTCCTCTCCATCTTTGGATTCCCGACGTTTATCAGGGCTCCCCAACTCCAACAACGTCCTTCCTCTCCATCGCTTCAAAGGCCTCAGGATTTGCCATCTCTCTTCGCGTGCTTGAGCCCTTCCTCAACAGCCCGGTCACGCACGACAAGACAGTCACCATTCTCTCCATCCTCGCCGGAGCAACCATCCTCGTCGGAAACCTTGCCGCGATTCCTCAGACCAACTTTAAGCGACTTCTCGCTTATTCCTCAATCGCCAATGCCGGATTCATCCTACTTGCATTGGCGGCCTGGGACAAAGGAAGCGACCTCACCAGCGCTCAGATCGTGGGATTCTACCTAGCGATCTACCTTATCATGACCTTCGCGGCGTTCTTCATTCTCAGCACGATTCACCGCAATACCGGGTCCGAAGAAATCTCCGCCTTTGAAGGACTGGGCACGCGTAATCCATTCCTCGCCCTCATGACAACCGTCGTAATGGCTGCCATGGCCGGAGTTCCCTTGACTGCTGGATTCTACGGAAAATTTTTCTCTTTCGAAGCCGGCGTTCAAGCTAGTCTTTGGGTTCCCATTTCAATCGGCTTCATCGGAGTCGCCGCAGGGTTTTACTATTACTTCCAGATTATCCGCGCGATGTATTGGCGCAAATCATTCGACGAGTCACCGATCAAGGTTCGTCCGCTTTCCCTCTACGTTCTGATCACGCTGACATCCTTGCTGATCATCTTCGGTTTCTTCCCACAACCCATCCTCTGGCTGCTACAAGCAGCCTAGAATTTCGGCAATTCACCTCCTTCAAAAGAGACTGGATTGCACCGGTTTTTTATGGCTTTCGAGGAACATCCGCCAAGACGTTCTCGCCTTCGCTCTTGGCGATTACCAATGCGCAACAACTGTCACCAAAGACATTAACTGCTGTGCGGGTCATATCCAACAAGCGATCTACCGCCAGCAAGACAACCACAGCCTTTTCAGCTCCCGGGATCCCTGAATTGGTGAGAATGATAAAGATCGCCACCAGGGAAGCTGAAGGAATTCCCGCAACACCCACACTGGTCAGCAGGGCGGCCAGAACAACCATAAATTGCGCTGTAAAAGTCATCTCAATACCCATGACCTGCGCCACAAACATCACCGCAACACATTCATAAAGCGCCGTTCCATCCATATTCACGGTCGCTCCGAGTGGCAGGGTGAAACTTGCGGTCTTCTTGGATACCCCGGCATTTTCCTGAATGCAACGCATCGTCACCGGAAGAGTTGATGAAGAAGATGCTGTTGAAAAAGCCGTCAGCAAGGCAGTTCGCATCGCCTTAAAGTGCGCCCACGGACTGAGCTTGGCGAAAATTGAAATCACTAATGGCATGATGACAAAGAGATGAATGCCCAAGGCCAAAAGAACCGTGATGAAATATTTTCCCAGAGCTCCATATAATTCCCCTCCGGTTTGGTATACCACCGGCACAATCAAAGCGTAAACCCCGATGGGAGCCAAAGCCATGATTCCTCGGGTCATCACGATCATGACCTCATTCAATCCGACAAAAGCATCTTTTAAGGTAGAAACGTTTTCTTTGGGCAATCGAGTCATTGCCACCGCGAAACAAATGCTGAAAAAGATCAGCCCCAGCATCTGTCCATTTTCGGAAGCAGCTCCAAAAATATTCACCGGAACCATTCTTAAAAAGAATCCCGTCAACTGCGCAAAGAACCCTTCCTGCTCCCCGCTCTCTGCTTTCGCGCTCTCCACTTTCGACTTGGCCGACTCACTCGCCTCGTGATTATCAAACGCCTCCTTCACAACGGCACTTGGCTCGCCATTACTCAAGCCTGGCTGAACAGTATTTACCAGGACCAGCCCGAGAGTAATCGCCATCAAGCTGGTCATAGCATAAAAGCCCGCAGTTTTTCCAAGCAAGCG
>PBTU01000108.1 GCA_002729295.1 Verrucomicrobiales bacterium
CCTTTCACTCCTTCTCGTCTCGGCTTCCTACGCTGCCGAAAAACCCAACATCGTCTTCATTCTTGCCGATGATCTCGGCTACGGCGAAGTCGGAGCCTACGGCCAAACCAAGATCAAAACGCCCAACCTTGACCAACTCGCAAAGGACGGCCTCAAGTTCACCCACCACTACACCGGAGCCCCCGTATGCGCTCCGGCCCGATGCGTTCTCCTCACCGGCCGCCACCTTGGCAATGCCGAAATCCGCAACAACGGTGACTCCAAAAACGGCCGCCAATTCCCCGGCCAATGGCCCATCACCGCCGAAGCGGTGACCATCGCCGAAGTACTAAAGACCGCCGGCTACATCACCGGAGGATTCGGCAAGTGGGGCCTCGGACCCACCGACTCCTCCGGCTCACCCATGACCCAGGGCTTCGACCGCTTCTACGGATATAATTGCCAGCGCAACGCGCATTCCTTTTACCCGCCCTACCTCGACGACGACGCGGGCATCGATGAGATTAACAAAAAACCCATCCCCGGACACAAGCGCCAACCCGAAGGCGAAGTGAAAGCCGAAACCTACCAGGCCGAAACCTACGCGCCCGACCGCATTCTCGAGGAAGCCCTCAAGTTCCTCGACTCAAACAAAGATAAACCTTTCTTCCTCTACCTTCCCTTCGTCGAGCCGCACGTCGCGATGCATCCGCCCAACGAATGGACCGAAAAATACCCAAAGGAATGGGACGACAAAAACGGCCCCTACCGCGGCCAGAATGGCTACCTTCCCCACCCACGTCCGCGCGCCGGATACGCTTCGATGATTTCTGATCTCGATGAACACATCGGCTCCGTTTTGCAGCGCCTCAAAAAACACGGACTCGACGACAACACCCTCGTCATTTTCACTTCCGATAACGGTACGACCCACCCCGGCCGCGATCCCAAATTCCACATCGGCGGCGTCGATGCTCCCTTCTTTAATTCCACCCAAAACCTTCGCGGGTGGAAGGGATCGGTTTATGAAGGCGGTCTCCGTGTTCCCACCATCGTCCGCTGGCCTGGAAAAACCAAAGCCGGTAGCATGACTTCCGCCCCGTCTTACTTCCCCGATTGGTTCCCCACCCTCTGCTCCGCCGCTGGCGTAAAAGCCCCCTCCAAAATAGACGGCACCGACCTCACCCCCGCGCTCCTCGGTAACAAATTCCAGCGCAGCAAACCGATGGTCTGGGAATTCCACGGCTACGGCGGACAGATCGCTGTCACCGACTTCCCCTACAAAGCGGTGCGCACTGAGATCAAAAAGAAGAAAGCGCCCGGCAAGTGGGAACTCTACAATTTAAAGGAAGATCCCGGCGAAAAAAACAACCTCGCCGCCACGCATCCCGAGATCGTCAAGCGTCTTGAAGACGCCTACCGCGCCGACCGCTCCCCCAATCCCCGCGCCAAACTTCCCTTGTATGATGGAACGGAAAAGAAGGAGTAATCGGCGATAAATTTCCGACCTCTCTCTCGTAATCTCCCGCATGCGATTGAGTGGGTTTATCCTCCTTTTCACTCTGGCTCTTCAAGCCGGCGCGAAAGATGGCGCAGCGATTTACAAGGAACACTGCGCCTCCTGTCATGGTGACAAGGGCCAAGGCGTGGCCGATGAATACGATGAAGCTCTCGTAGGCAAGAAAAGCATCGCTTCGTTGACAAAGTATATTCACAAGTCCATGCCCGAAGACGATGAGGATGCCGTCATAAACGACGACGCCCGCGCCGTCTCGGAGTATATGTTTCACGCCTTCTACTCCCCCGAGGCCCAGGCCAAGCTCAAGCCCGTCCGCAAAGATCTCCTCCGTCGTACACAACACCAGCATCGCCGCGCTCTCTCCGATCTGGTCGCCAGCTTCCGAGGCAACAGTAACCTCGGCGACAAACACGGACTCTTTGCCCGCTACTTCAACAAGGAGAAAATGAACAACCAAAAGGGGAAGTTGGCGGAACGCACCGACACTTGGATTGGCTTCGACCTCAAATCCGATCACAAGATCAAGAACCTCAACCCCAAGGCTTTTTCCATCAACTGGAGCGGCTCTATCATGCCTCCCGAAACAGGCACCTACGGCTTTCGCATCAGCACCCCCAATGGCGCCCGCCTCTGGCTCAACGACATCGACAATTCTACCGACCCCTTGATCGACGCCTGGGTTTCCTCCAACAACAAGATGCGACAAGTCGAGAAATCCACCTTCCTTCTCGGCGGCCACTCGATTTCGCTCTACCTCGACTACGTTTCCTACAAGGAAGATGTCTCCTCTATTCAGTTCGAATGGAAGCCGCCTCACGGCACCTGGCAACCCATCCCGCAGCGTTACCTCTTCCCAAAGCGTTCCCAGATTCTTGCCATCCCTACCACGCCCTTCCCTGCCGACGACGCCTCGATGGGATACGAACGCGGCTCCAGCATTTCCAAAGCTTGGCGCGAAGCGGTCACCAATTCCGCCATCGAAATCACCAATCACGTTTTCGAAGACATCGACCGCCTCTCGCGCAGTAAGTCCAGCGATAAGGATCGCGCTCAAAAACTTCGCGACTTTTGTGCCACCATGGCCGAACGCGCCTTCGCCCGGCCTCTCTCTGCAGAACAACGAAAAATCCACGTTGATGGCATCTTTGATCAGAGCAAGGACGACCTCGATTCAGCAGTAAAACGCTCACTTCTTCTCACCTTCACCTCACCCTACTTTCTTTACCCTGATCTCAACGTCAACGCCGAGGGCAAGCCGGATCAATTCACTCTCGCCACCAAGATCGCGCTCTCCCTCTGGGATTCCATCCCCGACCGCACTCTCCTTGATGCCGCACACAAAGGTCATCTCGCCAACGAAAACCAAATCAACCAGCGCATCGACCGCATGCTCGAGGACCCGCGCTCAAAGGAAAAGCTCCACCGCTTCTTCTTCACCTGGCTCAACCTCGCCGAAAAAGATGACCTCAGCAAAGACCTCGAAACCTTCCCCGGTTTCGATGAGAATGTCATCGCCGACCTCCGCACCTCGCTAACTCTTTTCATCGAACAAGTTATCTGGTCCGAAAAGTCCGACTACCGCCAACTCTTCCTCTCAGGCAATCTCCCCATCAACAACCGCCTCGCCGAATTTTATGGCAAGGAAGCCCCCAAGTCGGGCTTCGCCAATGTCCCGGCCGGCAAACACAGCGCCGGGCTTTTTACGCATCCTTACGTGCTCTCCGCGTTCTCCTACCACAAACAAACCTCACCCATCCATCGCGGCGTTTACCTCAGCCGCAACGTTCTCGGACGCTTTCTAAAGCCCCCGCCGAATGCCATCGAGTTCAAAGACGCCGACTTCAAGCCTGATCTCACCATGCGCGAGAAAGTCACTGAGATCACCAAGGACAACAGCTGCATGTCCTGCCACTCGATCATCAACCCGATTGGCTTCGGCTTGGAAAACTACGACGCCGTCGGCCGTTTCCGCACCCACGAAAAGAAAAAGCCCATCAACTCCGCGAGCGACTACCCGACCGAGGATGACAAAACCGTCCGCATTACCGGCGCTCGCGACCTTGCCAAACTCGCCGCCGAAAGTCCCGGCGCCCATCGCGCCTTCATCAAACACCTCTTCCATCACCTCGTCCAACAACCGACCAACAGCTTCGGTTTCACCACCATGGACGCCCTCCACGAAGAGTTCACCAAGAACAACTTCAACATCCGCCACCTCGTCAAAACCATCGCAAAAACAAACGCGACGCACTAACCCCACCGCCCTCGGGGAATGCCGAGCTCCAGCTCGGCATCCTTACAAAGCGAAAGACTCCTCATCTGGAGTGCCTGCACTTTTGGGAAGTGGCTCACCGCTACTTCCGATACAAAAAAGATCCTGACGTCAGCAACGATGAAATCCGTGAGAACAGCAAAGAATTGTGGGTGAAAGGTTTATTCTCCATCACAACGATACGAACGGTCCGTGATGGGAACTTTCTTGTCCCAATGGCCGCTCTGGATAATGTGAACTCATGAAAATCCCAACACTGCCATTATTGATGGCGATCCTACTACACCCTATTCTGCGAGCCGAACAAAAAGTCGAAAGCAACGTCTCCTACGGGCCCCATTCGCGCAATGTCATGGACATCTATTGGGACACGGAAAAAAAGAACGCACCGATCGTCTTCACCATTCACGGAGGGGGCTTCAAGAATGGAAGCAAAAGCTACTGCAATCCTGACATGCAAAAGCTCTACCGTGACAAGGGCTGTGTTATCGTCTCGCCAAACTATCGCCTCCTCAAGGAAGGAACCGACGTTGAGATTAAGGACTGCGCCACCGATTGCGCAATGGCGGTGGCCTGGATGCAGGCTAATGCCGCGAAGTATGGAGGTGACCCCAAACGCATCGTTGCCACCGGAGGGTCGGCGGGCGGCTACCTAAGCGCCGCGATCGCCTATCGCAAAAACTGGGACTGGCCGGGCTTCGCCAAGCACAAACCGAAACAACTGAACATCGTAGGCTGGTACGGGGATAGCCCTGCAATTCCGGCCGCCGCGAAAAACTCGCTACGAAAGAACGACCCGCCCGCTTTCATGATCTACGGTCAGAGAGAACATCCCAAAACTCCAGCGAAGCTGGGCCACGACATGCAAGCTCGCCTGAAGGAAGCGGGGATCTGGAATTCATTTTTCTATATTGAAAAGGCAGGCCATGTTCCCGGAAAGCGAATTCTAATTAATGCCAAGCAGCGAAACGCTGAAGTGTTCAAGGCCTTCGACAAATTTCTCGATCTGGTGTGCTATGGAAAAGGCAAGCCCGCCAGCGGACAGTTTCGAAAGATCAAACCCTAGTTTAAGGTAATAATTTCCTCCTAAGAAAACTTTTTCTCCTCCTCGGCATTTAATGGAAAATTCTCCATGCAGAGCTCCAGCGGTATGACTGAGCTCATCTCATTGAAAAACTTCCGTGGCTAATCATCGGCCTACCTTTGAAAATACTTTGGCACCAAAACAAGAGCAGATTCCTCAGGGTCTGCTCTGACATTTCCAAAGTTTCTCAATAGAAGAAAAGACCACATACTCGCAGCTTCGGCTTCACCACCATGGACGCCCTTTACGAAGACTTCGCCAAGAACAACTTCAACATCCGCCACCTCGTCAAAACCATCGCAAAAACAAACGCGATGCACTAACCCTCGGGAACGCCAAGCTTCAACTCGACAACAGCCATCACATCAGAGACTATCAGCAGCTGCTACCCTCTATCCTCCCGGTTGATAAGACCGATCCAGATGCACGTAGCCGCCATCGGGATAAATGATCTGCCCGGTCGTATGGCTTGAACGCTCCGACGCCAGGAACACCACGGCGTTCGCCATTTCCTCTGCCGTCGTCATCCTCTTCCCCAGCGGGATCACCGAGCTCATATTATCGAGAAATTTCTGCGGATCCTCCTCTGCTGCTGCGAGTCCTTCATACATCGGTGTGTGAACTTCGGCCGGCACCACGGAATTCACACGGACACCGTGCTTCGCCAGATCCAAGGCCCACTCCCGCGTGAGCGCATTCATCGCGCCCTTCGATGCAGCATAACCCGAGGTCCCACCCTGCCCGGTCACGGCAACCTTCGAAGTGACATTCACAATAAATCCCTTTGAAGCAATCAAGGCTTCCAACGCGTGATGGGTCAGGGCGTATAGGTGAATCAAATTTTTCTGCAAAGACCCTTTAAAAGCTTCGACTCCAGCACGCAAGGACACCTGATCATTAATCCCTGCGTTATGCACCAGGCCATCAATCCTGCCATACTCTTCCAATGTTTTCGTAATGGCATTTTGGCAGGCCTCCTCGGACATCAGCTCCGCCTCAATCACCACTCCGCGTCCACATTTTTCGATAAGGGCTTTTCCAATCTCCGGCGAGCGCCCGACGATCACCGGAATCGCTCCCTCTTCAGCAAAGAGCTCCACGCACGCGGCGCCGATTCCTTTCGACCCTCCGGTGACGATCACTACCTTATCTTCTAATCCTAAATTCATCGCTTATTTTACTCTTTCGGTGGCCATTCAAAATGCGTGCCGCTCCGATGCTTCGGGCGATCTTTCCACATCTTCCCTGAAGGAAACGTGTGATCCACCAGAAACTCCTCATGAAATTCCAATCCCCAACCCAATGCCCGTGGCGTGAGATAGTGACCGTCCTTCATCCGCACCGGTTCTTTAACCGCTTCCTGTAAAAAGTCGATATACTCCACCAGCTGCGTGTTCGAGTGCCCGCTCACTGCAATCTGATCCCACATTCCGAAATGCTGAATCATATTGCACAAGGCAATCCCGCCACCGTGCGGACAAACTGGCACATCATACTTCGCCGCCATGAGAATGATCGCCATGACATCATTCACGCCCGCCACGCGCACCGCATCGATCTGACAATACCCGATCGCCCCGCTCTTGAGGAGTTGCTTAAAGATCACCGGTGAGGCCGCATGCTCGCCGCAGGCAAAGTCAAACGACGCACCCTTGAAGGTCTCCGACAACTCGACGTAACCCAACACGTCATCCCGCGCAATCGGTTCTTCGACCCACTTAAGGTTGTAGGGCTCGTAATGCTTCACATGCTCCGTCGCTTCTCCCACGCCCCAATATTGATTGGCATCCACCATCAAGGACTGATCAGGACCAATCGCTTCACGCATAAACTTGATCCGCGCGACATCATCGCCAAGTTCCATTCCCACCTTCACCTTAAAGGAATCAAATCCCGTCTCCTGCAACTTCCGCACCGTCGCTAAAATCGCTTCATCACTCAACCCCAGCCACCCCGCCGTGCAGTATGCCTTCGGCCCCACCTCGCTCATCTCTTCCTCGCGGGTTTTCTTGTCGGTTTTCTTTAAAATCTCGAGAGCCTCCTCCGGCGTCAGCGCATCCTTGAGATTCCGCCAGTCGATGCAACCGACGACAAACTCAGGCTCCAGATCGACCAACAACTTCCACAGCGGTTTCCTTTCAGACTTCGCCCACAGATCCCACATCGCATTGAGAACCGCTCCACACGCCATACGAAACACCCCGTCATGCAACCACCGAAGCTGATGGTGGTCAATCAAGCGACAATACAACTTCAGCGGATCTTCCGTGAACTCCTCGAGCGTTGAACC
>PBTU01000109.1 GCA_002729295.1 Verrucomicrobiales bacterium
CAGGTGGAGAAAAAACCTGCGGCTCCCTCTTCTGCCATGGCTCGAGTCATTGCGGCCAACACCACCTCGCCGGTCGCGATTCCCGTGCCGGAAATCAATGTTCCCGAAGTGAGTATTGAGTTCGGAGACGGTGAAGGGTTCGGTGCCGGATGGGGAAGTGGAGATGGATTTGGCTCCGGTGGAGGAGGTAGTTTTTTCGGACAGAAAACTTCGGCGGAACGGGTGCTTTATATTATCGATTACTCGTCTTCTATGAAAAGCCAAGGACGTGAGCCGCTGATGCGGAAGGAGATGAAGAAGTCTCTCGATAGTCTTGTTCCAGGAACGAAATACCAGATTGTCTTCTTTTCCGGTCCGGCTTGGGTTGCGGGTAACGAGGTGCAGCACAGCAAGGACAAGAGGAGTGCGACAATTACTGATGGGTCCAAGAAATTTGAATGGACCGGTAAAGGGGCCGGTGGCTGGGAGCCCCAGGGGAAGAAGCAGGTTCCCGAATGGCTTGATCTTACCAATCTCCAGCTGAAAAAATCGCAAAAGATCGTAAAGGAATCCAAGCTCTCTTTTGGGACGAGCTGGAAAGGGCCTCTGGAAATGGCTTTCGATATGGATCCACTTCCCCAAGCTATTTTCTTTATGACCGATGGTGTTTCTGGGAAAGAGTCTTTGGATATTGCCAAGAAAATCGGATCACGTGCCCGGACCAAGGGGATCGTGATTAATACCGTGTCTCTCATGGAGCCCAGAGCTCAGGAAGCGATGGGAACTTTGGCCAAAAAATCCGGTGGGCAGTTCACCATCGTCAATAAAGACGGGAAGCGCGAGCCTGTGGATTTCAAGTGATCGCAAGCCTCAATCGAGGCGGAGCATCTTAGAGAGGGTTTTACTTTTGGCGGCAAGTCGGAGGTCAAGTTTTCCTGCTGAATCCCGAGCTGTTTGTTGGGCCGGACACTGAAAGGCGAGGGTGGCAGAGAGAATGGTCGGATAAAGGGGACGAGCGCTTTTTATATGATCTGAAAATACGCTATTTTTTAAGGGGGAGGCCACTACCGAGCAAGAGTTCGTGATTGCTGGGATTAGTTCGAGAGAATCTCGTCGGGAGCTTTGGAGAGAATGTGGTGGAAGGGGGAAATTCCCTCCATGATGGTTTTCCAAAGGCCGGGCTCGTGCGAGACGGAGAGAAGTTCGGGTTTGGCCAATACCGCAAACCACGACTGTTGCTCTATTTCGTCCTCAAGTTGGTCTTTTTCCCAGCCCGAATATCCTACAAAAGCGCGGACAATCGCGCCCGGCTTGTGGACGTAGCGGTCGGCGTCTTCTGCGGAGATGCGGGCTTTGAAATGAAAATTCTCCTCCTCATTCCAAAATGCCGCGAAGGAGAGGTGGGTTTTAGCGACAGGGCCACCGATGTGGACTTGCACCGAACTGAGGTCGGAAAACTCGTCTCCTTTGAGGAGATCTCCGACGGTGTGTCCGGCCGGTTGATTGAGAATGAGGCCCATGGCACCGTCTTCCTCGGAATGATCAGCGAGAAGAACGACTGATTTGTGAAAAATCCCTCCACGGAGCGACGGGTCGGCGAGAAGGAGCTTCCCGTTGAAATCCGGTTCGTCCGAGGTGTTTTTCACGTGGAAATCATCAATCGGTGGCGGGCGAAGGTCAAGAATGGGTGGTTTCCATGAGGAATTATCATCAATAGGTGTCGATTTGCCGCAAAGAATCCCCTTAATGAAAGCTATTACTTCTTGATTGAACCGCCAGATTTAGTGAGGTTCCCGCCCTCATGAATACAGAAGCACTAACAAGAGTAGCCGCAGAGGCCCGCGGATTGGCCATCGATGCCGTCCACGCCTGTTCCTCCGGTCACCTCGGCCTTCCCTTGGGTTGCGCAGATATGGGGGCCGTTCTTTTTGGGGAATCCCTCCGTTTTAACCCCGCCGCTCCCAAGTGGTTGAATCGTGACCGTTTCATCCTTTCCGCCGGTCACGGCTCGATGTTCATCTACAGCTGGCTCCAGCTTTCGGGATATAATGTTTCCATCCAGGACGTCGCTGATTTCCGCAAACTGCATTCGATCACTCCGGGTCACCCCGAGTTCGACGAGACGGAAGGTGTCGAAGCCACCACCGGACCACTCGGACAGGGAGTGGGTAATGCCGTGGGATATGCTCTCTCCGGAAAGCGCGCCGCCGCGAAATTCAACACCGCCGATCACACAATTATCGACAACCACGTCGTTGCTCTCGCCGGGGACGGATGTCTTCAGGAGGGAGTTGCCCAGGAAGCGATTGCTTTCGCGGGTCACAGCCAGCTCGATAACCTCATTTTGATATACGATTCCAATGACGTCACGCTCGACGCCATGGCCGACGTTTCCCAAGGTTGGGACGCAGCAAAATACTTCGAGTCTCTCAACTGGGATGCTGTTACTATCGACGGGCATGATCTGGCCGCCGTGAAAGCCGCTTTCGATACCGCCAAGTCGAGCGACAACGGCAAGCCAACGGTTATTATTGCCAAGACCGAGATTGGCCGTGGTATTCCCGAAGTTGCCGGAACGGCCAAAGGTCACGGTGAGGGTGGAGCTAACTTTGCTGAATCCGCTCGCAAGGGGCTGGGACTCCCGGAGGAGACCTTCTTTGTCTCCGAGGAGACCAAAGCATATTTCGCCGCACAGAACGAGGGCCGCGTTGACGAGTTCACTGAGTGGGAAGCGACATTCGCTGCCTGGTCCGCTGCCAATCCGGCTCTCGCCGAGGAACTCCAAGCAGGGGTCTCTAATATTGTTCCGACCGATCTCTCCGCTCAGATTCCCGCTTTCGCCGACGATTACGCCGATGCAACCCGTGGGTCGGGTGGTGTGGTGATCAATGCTGTGGCCAAAGCCATGCCTAATCTAATCACCGGGTCAGCCGACCTCTACGGATCGACAAAGAACTACCTCAAGGACGGTGGCGATTATTCCGCTATGACTCCGGAAGGGCGTAATATTTGGTTTGGTATTCGCGAGCATGCGATGGGCGCGATCTGTAATGGCATCGCCTACGATGGTCTCTTCCGCGCGAGTGGAGCGACCTTCCTCGTCTTCGCTGATTATCTTCGTCCTGCGATTCGTATCGCAGGTCTTGCCAAACTGCCTGTCACCTATGTCTTCACACACGATTCCGTTGGAGTGGGAGAGGACGGACCGACTCACCAGCCGGTGGAAACGGTCAGCGGTCTCCGCGTCATTCCCAACGTCGACGTGATTCGTCCTGCTGATCAGGAAGAAGTCGCTGGAGCGTGGATTTCTTCCATGGAGCGTGCCGATGGACCGACCGTTCTTAGTTTGAGCCGTCAGAAGGTTCTTCCTCTGAATGATTACGCGTCTGTCGAGACCCGCCGTGATGGTGTTCGCAAGGGAGCATACATTCTCAAGAGGGAAGAAGGCGCACTTGAGTGCATCATTCTTGCGACTGGTTCGGAAGTGGAGCACGCTGTCAATGCAGCCAAAGAACTTGGAGCCGGAGCCCGCGTGGTTTCCGTTCCCTGCATGGAGCGCTTTGATCGCCAGACCGCCGAGTATCGCGAGGAGGTTCTCCCGTCTTCCTGCACCAAGCGTGTTGCCATCGAAGCCGGTGTCAGCGCCCTCTGGTATAAGTATGTCGGACTCGAAGGCTCTGTCGTCGGAATTGATAGATTCGGCATGTCTGCACCTGGTAACGTGGTGATGGACGAGCTCGGCATCAATGCCGCTAGCGTGGTGAGCGCGTTGAGTTAAGCGATTACCTTTAAAAATTTAACAGCCTCCATCCGGGATCGGGCGGAGGCTTTTTTTATTTTTGGAAACAAAAAAAGGCCTCCGGTCAGGGAGGCCCTTTGAAGCTGAGATGAAGGATTAGTCGAGCTTGCGGATGCGGAGTTTGCGGAAGTGGATCAAACTGCCGGGGTCGTGGCCCTGAATAGCGATGGTGCCTTTACTGAGGCGCTTGGTCTTTTCCTTGTGGTCAGCGGGTTCGGTGTATTCGTTGGTTACCTTTCCGTCGATGGTGACTGTGATCTTCTTTCCTTCGACCTTGATGTTGTAGGTGAACCATTTGTCGTCGACATGGCCGGGGGTTTTGACGTCTTTGAAGCTGTAAATGCTGCCGGTTTTACGCCAGTCCTTCTGGGTGGCGTTAACCTGACATTCGTATCCAACGGAGGGCCATCCTTTTTCCTGATAGGCGGTGTGGATAAAGATGCCGGCATTGGCGCTTTTGGCGGTTTTGACTTCGCATTCGAATTCGAAATTCTTGAACTGGGCGTTGCCGTCTTTTCCATAGAAGAGGTGGGCGCGGGGGCCGACGACTTTGATGGTGCCGTCTTCGACGGAGAAGGTGGAGGGGTTTTCGGTATTAACCTTCCAGCCGTTAAGAGTTTTTCCGTCGAACATTTGCACCCATTCTCCGGCGAGGGCGAATTGAACAGAGAGGGCGGCAATTGCTGAGGCGATCAGTTTTGTTTTCATTTGTAGTGTGGGATTTCTAGGGGTTGAGAGGGGGGATGGCAAATTGATTTAATCTATCGTTTGAGGGTTGGCTCCAGCCAGAGCCCCCAGTCGGAAGCGGCTCCATCGGAAGTGGTCTCGGTGAGGAGTTCGAGGGACATAATAGTTTTGATGTTCAGAGAGAAGTTTTTAAGTTGTCCTTCTTTGATCACGGGAGATTTCCAAAGTGGTTTACCGTCGCCTTTGATTTCGAATCGCACGGAGCCACTTTTCCCAGCAGCGAGGCCGACGCTCCCTTCGAGTTTTGACCATTTTTTGTTGAGCTTGTATCGATGAAGTGAAGGCGCGTGGGCGTAGATTCCAGTAGCGAAGATCTTTGATCCGGATTCGAGGAGGGGAGCAGGTCCGGGAAGGTTGTCGTAGCTTGGTCGTCCCCAGCCGACTATTTCGGAAGTGGGCGTGAGCCGGGTAAGTGCGACCAATTGGGTTGATTGGGAAATAGGACCTTTGGCATCATTTCGACTTAAGAGGATACTGGCGATTTTTGCGGCCCGGGGATTCTTGAGTGCTGAGGAGATTCTTCGGGCTTCATCGATACGTTTGGCATTTAATGCCTCGATCAGAGGAGCGAGGGATTTTTTGATTTGGAAGGTGGAGAGGTCTGGTGTGCCGTCCTTCGAAACGGCGTAGGGGTATTTGAATTTTGTTTGGGACATCCAGCCGTTGGTCGAACCGTTGACGTGGAGCGGGATGAGACGAAGCTCCCCGGATTTTCCCGCCGGGAGGGCGTCGCAGGTGAGAGTGAAGTTTCCGTTGGTATCGGGAATGGCCGTGGCCGTGGTGGCGTTGTAGTCGCTTCCTCCTTCGGGATCGAAATAGGCGACGACAGCGTAAACAGGAGGATTGGCGACGATTGAGCCCGAGACCTCGATCGCTTTACCTTCGGCGCTGATGCTGAGCTCTTTGATTTCGGCGGAGCTTGGGGAGTTGAATTCTTTTGTTGAGCCGGAGAATTGGGGATGGGAGGCCAGACGGAGGGCGTGGGCGAGGGTGAGGAAGGATCCTTTTCCTTCGCCACGGAGCTCATCGCCGTAGGAACGATTGCCCGATCCCATGAGAGCAGTCCCGCTAGCGGCTTCGTCGGGGCGTTCCCTGCAATGAGGAAGACCAAGAGCATGACCTAATTCGTGACAGACTCCACCGATGAAAATGGAGTTGTGTTTACCAAGGGAGATGCGGCCGTACTCGCCGTCCTGTATCATGGGCTTCTTGAGGGGGATGTTTTTTGGGTCGAGCTCGGGGGAGTCGAGTTGCCAGGCGGTGCCTCTTTGGAAGTTTCCGCCGGCGTAGTAGGGGGAATTGTGTTTAAAGATGAGCTTTTCCTCATCCCAAGTGGCGAGGTTACAAAAGAGGACGATGGTTTCCTTTTCAGCGTCAATTCCTGCTTTGTTTAAAGCGGGGAGGCATTCTTTACGAATTTCATTTCCTGAGGGTCTTCCGTAGTGGGAGGTGGGATGGTTTCCTTCGATGAGATGGATTTTCAGCTTTCCCGGTTCGGAGTAAGGGAGGTTGATTGTGCGAAGTCCGAACCCAAGGCGCTCCATTTCCTTTGCATAGAACCTCTGGATGTGCTCCATCATTCGAGTCAGACGAGCCTCGTAATTTGCCGGAGGTTTCCGGTCGTTTGGCGTCCAGAGGACGAAGTGGAGGCTTCGAGTCTCCTTCTTGGGAGCAATCGCATTCCAGCCGTCGAGAATCTTGATCGCCTGAGCGGCTTTCTTGGCTTCGCCCGGAACTTGGGCGGTGAGCGTTGCGATGGACAGGGCAAGAAGGCAGAGGCGCATGGAGAAGAAATAGCTCTTTCTCTGAATTACCCAAGCAAGGAAATGAGGCTATTTCCAGTGGTAGACCGAGATGCCTTCGAGGTCGCGGATGACCACTTCCTCTCCGCAGATTGTCAGGTGAGCCCAGGTCGGGCGGGCGCTGACTTCGAGTTCATCGATAAGTTTAAACTCCTTGGGATTCGCCTCGATCAGGTAGAGCTTTCCCTTGCTGTCGAGAGCGAGAATGCGGTTGCCATTTGAGACGGTGGACCAGTAGTCGCCGAAATTCTTTTCGGTGGACCACAGAACCTTCTGGGCACTTGGGTCGATGCAGTGAAAGCGCTTGTCCCTGCCGTGGAGGTAGACCTTTCCATCGATCACCACGGGCGACGACATGTTCCCTTCGATCTTGTCGTTCCAGAGCTCCTTTACGCTTTGGGCTTTTCCCTTGGTGGCGATGTCATACCAGAATGTTCCGCCCCCGTAGCTAGCCGTGAAAACTTTGTCTCCGATCGGAGTTGGAGTCAGGATGTTCATTCCGCGGAAAGCTTTTACCGGAGTGGACCAGAGAATCGAGCCGTCGTCGGGCGAGACACCGGCCAGGGCCATGCGGGCTTGAACCAGAATTTGGTCGACTCCACCAATCGTTGCGCGGGTTGGGGAGGAGAAGGCTTCGCCCCACATGGCGCGATCGTCCTTTATTGCTTTCCAGACAGACTTCCCGTCTGATTTACGGATTTTGCGCAAAGCGCCTCCTACCTGGGCGTAGACGTGCTCCTTGTCGAGCATTGGTGAGGAGACGAAACCGAATTGGGGGCGCGTTGTTTTTTCGTCAGCAGGATAATCGACCCGCCAGCGTTCCTTACCATTGGTTACATCCAGAGCAACGAGGACGTCGCGCATCCCTCCGACAAAAAGTGTTTCGCCATCGCAGGCCGGAGTGCATCGGGCCCAACTCCCATTTTTGGCCGCATAGAAGGGCACTCTCATCGATCCGGCCCAGCTGGTTTCCCAGAGTTGCTCCCCGGTTTTGCGGTCGAAGGCGCGGACGATTTCATTTTTCTTGTCTTTCGTTTCGACGGTGAAGATGCGATTCCCTGAGATAATGGGGCTGGAGTAGCCTTGAGCGAGATCTTTGGACCAAATTTTCTGAAGGTTTTGTTTGTTCAGTTGATCAGGCCAAGCCTTGGCACCCTTGTGGATTTGTCCGTCCCGAGTGGGGCCGCGCCATTCGAGCCAATCCGGGGCCGCGAATAGGGAGACAGGGACTGCGAGGATGAGGCTATACAACGTGAGAGATTTCATGGGAGAGGTAAGTTTGCTCTAGGATTCTTTCTTCGCAAGGGGAGTTTTTCGACCGTGGGGAAGAGGAATTGCTCACATCGGAGGGTTTTCAGAATTATTCTTGTGATAAGAGGAAGATCTTCCTCTTACGGTTGAAAAGTGGTGAGGGCCCTGATTGAGCAACGGCGGCCCAATAGAAAACGGCGCTGTCGAATTGGAATCGTGGACCAGTTTTCCCCAAAGGAATGGATCAGGCGCATCGGCGATTGGTTCGTGATGGCGAACTTCGTGATTATTGGAGGTCAAGAATTCCGCCGGAGATCGTAAGATGCCCCGGACATAGACTGAGTTGGAGAAATTGAAGTAGGTTTTGGGTTTGCGGTAGGAAAAAGGCGTGTCTATTTTTCCACGTTGTTTATGAAAAAAGTATTATTGATTCTACCTGTGGCGGCGGCATCCCTGATGTTCTCCGCTTGCGATGATAAGGAAAAGGCTAAGACCGGAAATGCTAAGCCAGAGAAAAATGAAGCGACACCCGCTCCGGATGCCCCTGCAGAGATCACCGATGTCAATATTGTCATGAAGACTTCCAAGGGAGACATTGAGGCGGTGATTTATGCGACGAAGACACCCATGACGGCGGCTAACTTCCTCAATCTCGCCGAGAAGGATTACTACGATGGCATTACTTTCCACCGGGTGATTCCCAACTTCATGATTCAGGGAGGTGATCCGGAGGGGAGCGGTCGAGGTGGCCCGGGATATCGTTTTGGAGATGAGTTTGATCCCTCCCTAAAGCATACAGGCCCCGGAATTTTCTCCATGGCGAATGCCGGCCCCGGAACCAATGGCTCTCAGTTTTTCATCACTCACGTCGCGACGCCTCATTTGGACGGTAAGCATTCCGTGTTTGGAAAAGTGACGAAGGGGCAGGATATTGTGGACGCGATCGTGAAGGGGGATGCCATCACCGACATCGAAATCAAGGATCCGACTGCTGCTCTCTTTGCAGCTCAAAAGACCAATCTCGACGAGTGGAATTCCAAGCTTAAGAAGTAGGAGCATTCTCTCATTCAAGTATTCGAAAGCAGGCTCTCTGAAAAGGGAGCCTGCTTTTTGTCTAAACGATCCCGCGGGCTTTGAAATTGTTTAAGCGGCGAACGGTGTCAACGAGGCCGTCGACCATGAGTTCGGTGTAGCTTCGGCCGGCGGTAGTATCGACGCCGTGTCCCGGCACAAGGGTGCGGAGAGGCTCGAGGGCGGGGTCATCGTGCATGAAGAGTTCGACGAAGGCGCTGGGGAGTTTTCCGGTCCGCGCATTGGCTGCGAGGAGGGCGCCGATCCAGCCATCGTCGGTGCTCAAACAACCCCGGGTGGTGGGAGCGGAGCAGTGGAATGGTCCAATGAAGTCTTGCTCGCCATATTCGGCAATGAGGGCCTCATTTTCGGGAAGGTTGAGCCCGGAGTCGCCACAGTGGGCGGCGTCAATGAGGGCTTTGAAGTAGGATGATCCAATCTCTGCCTTGAGCCCGTCGAGGACAGGTTTCAGCTTTGCCAGCGAGGTGAAGTTTTGAAATTCACCGGGACGGAGAAACTCGATATTCCAGTTCTTGATACAGGAATTGGCGAGGTCGCCATCGCGATAGACGCGGTGATGAAGTTTGATATTTTGTGCGACGCGGGCCTGAAATTCCTCGTCGTTTTTCGGCGGTTCACCGTCTAGCCAGGTTTCGACCGAAGTTGAGTTGACCTGGGTAATGCCGTGACGTTTCGCGGTCTCCATGTGAACGAGGAGTTGTTCGACCGCGCCATCTTCGTCGTCGGGATTCATCGGGTTGACTCCACCCACCATCATGACGAGTTGGGCTTCGAGACCGAGGCTTTTCAAGTTGGTGATAAGTTCGTCGGCGTCATCGGATTTAGTGCCACCGAAGGAAGAGATTTGAATGGCATCCACTTTGACAGGAGAGAGTTCGCAAATGTCGCGGGAGCCGGCGTAGACGACGAGGTCTCCGTCGGCATTACGGGGAAGGTTGCCGTGCTCGTCAGGAAGGAGGCCATCGATGAACCCAAGATGGGTTCCTAGGATGCCCAGATCGATGCCGGAGGTGTTTTCGATAGAGGAAATTGTCATAAGGAGAGATTTTCAGATGGAAGAGGGATAGGGAATGTAAAACTGCTGAATCTCGAAATTTGAGATTCGTGTTTTATCAGAAATTTTCCAGAGGGCCGTGCAATTTACGGACGTTCAGACACTCGTAGACGAATAAATTCGCGAGGAACGCTGCCGAGCTCCGTGGTGCTGCGGTAGGTAACGTTTTCAGTGCCGTCGTTATTGGAAACGGAAGAAACGTATTGAGTGCCAAGACTGGTCCAAGCTGATAGATTTGGGGAGACTTGGACTGAGAACAGAACGTCGTCCGCACCGAGGTTGCGACGGAAGGTCATTGTTAAATACTCATCATTTCCTCCTGCTCCGTTATCAAACGAGCCGGAGCCAACCGTCATGTAGGACTCCGGGCTGTTTTCGGCGTCTCCGTTAATCGAGCCGAGGGCGTGCTCCAGGAAAGCGCTCAGGCCGTCGCCGTCGTTGTCCAGGTCTGGATCGCCGGTGAATGGGGTGGCGTCGGTGCCGCTGGGGCTTCCACCAGGCAATGTGCTGGAGCGCCAGTTGGCCGGGATTGTGTGATCCGGGGAGGTCCCCGGAGCAATGAGGACAAGCGAATAGCCGTCTCCGTCAGGAGCGGTGGGCCATGGAGATTTATCGTTGTAGGTAAATCGCTGCGCGTCGGTGCCAGTTGCGTCTATCAGGGCAATCTGTTCACCGGTGTTGTCCAAGCTCGTTGAGGCGAATTCGCCCGGGGCAATGTTCATGCCTGCAGTGGGGTAGGCGACTCCGAAGGCGATCTGATTTTTGACGACCACGATTCGTTGGCCGGCTGCAAGAGTGGTGCCGAGCGGGAAGGTGTAGTCGATGCCGGTGAAGCTGAGATCGGTGAGATCAATGGTATCGGCGGAGATGTTCATGAGCTCGACCCACTCGGTATCCTCGGATGAGCCTGCGGGATTATACATGATCTCGGAGATGACGATATTGGATGCGTCAGCGATGGGAGCGAGGATGAATTGAGCTTCGGAGATGGGCGACCATACGCCTCCATTCAGTGTCCGGGCACGGACGAAGGAGCTCGAAGCCAGGCTGATGGGCACACCGGAAGTGGCGGAGCTGGCAGTTGGATTGACGCTGCCGCCTTCGAGGCGCGGGTCGGCTCCGTCGGTGGTGTAGTGGATGGTTCCAGGCGAGGCCGCGAGGTGTAGGCTTCCACTATCTGGGATGATGCCGCCGTTTTGAGAAACACCGTTGACGAAGAATTCGGGAGCGTCAGTGCCGGGGAAGAGCGAGCCGTAGTTGGAAAGAACGTTGGCGCTACGAACAGGGAAGTAGACATTACAAAGGCGATTCTGCTCGGCGAGCCATTGGTTGTCCCGAGTGTAGAGAGTGCCGCGGTGGTCGCCCCATCGTGCCGATTCGGCAATAATCGAGCGGTCGAGATTATTGGCAAATTTCATCCAGCGGGCCTTGGTGGCTTCCGGAGTGAGCGCGCCACCGTTGAAGAAGTGTTTTTGCAAGCGATCGGCAAAGCGGGCCCGATAATCGGAGTTACTCTCAAGTGTGCCGCGTACACCCATCGGATCGATTGGTGAATTACTTGCATTCTGCCCTTCCAAGCTTCGCTCACCGTCCCACGAGTAGAGTTGCCAAGGAGCCATCTGCTCAGGCTGACCACCGGGGAAAGGTCCGCCACCGGCCGCACGCCAGTTACCGCCTGATTTCAAGTCGGCATTACCGCCGTAGCGGTTGATGATTTGGTAATCGATGTATTGATCGATATCGATCACCTGCTGAATCTTCGACCAGTCGCCGCTGGAGACGACACCAGAGATTGCATTCCACGCGGTGGAGCTGCCGTCAACAAATGAACCGCCGTTTCGGGCGTCGAGCATGCTGTCGTCGCCACCATTGTAGGCGGCGTAGTGGGAAGCTTCCGGTCG
>PBTU01000110.1 GCA_002729295.1 Verrucomicrobiales bacterium
GACGTGGAGGCCGAGAAACGGCAGTTGGCCTTGCTTGAGAAGAACGTGAAGACCAATGAGGAGCTGTTGGCAGATTTGGAACAGTTGAAGAAGCTGGAGAAAAAGTCACGGAAAGAGCGGGATGATGAAGCGAAGAAGACCAAGGGAATCCAGGATGAAATTGCACGCCTTGAGGCGCTCTTGGATAAGACTCCGGTGCTGAAAGTTGACCCCACAGTTGTGGGGATTCCGGCGAGTCGTCCGGTGCCGAAGAGTGCGGAGATATACCACGCTCTGGTCATCAACGATCGGGTGCATTTCATCGATCCTTTTACGCCGCTGAAAATGTTTGAGGATGAGTTTAGGCAGGAGAAACGAAACTTTCCGAATGAACGAATTAAGCGGCAGGGTGCAGATCGCTATATTTATCGTTCAGGTCCGATTCTCAAACACTACGAGGAATTCGATTTTAAAAACTCGCGAAACCAGAAAGTCAAACTGGTGGCCAATCCGGTCTCGACAAGAATGCAACTCGTGGTGTCGCCTGACCTTAAGGAAGGCGGAGCCTCTCTCGAAGAACTAAAAAAGAAAGACAGCAACTTTGCGAAGATCGTTTACAAGCTCTCCAGCAATATTAGATCGGTGCTGATGTTTCACGTGCATCCGAATTCCTTCAATACTTACCTGCAAGCGCGTCGGGTGACCGATAAGGCCCGAGTCTCGGCGGGTTGGGAAGTAAAGGGAATGGGCGCCTATTACATCCGCATCGATGATGTGGAAATCAGGAGAGAGAAAGAGCCTCCGCCGGCACCGACGAAGCCTGGGCCGGAAAGGCCTCCAACATTACCGCCGAAGATCGATTAGGGGCCCAGGATTTTGGGTTTTCCAAGTTGGGTGTGGGAGAGTTGCGTTTTCCAAAGCCAAGATTCTGCCTGATGTCCTCCATGTGAGATTGCGTCCTTTTTACGTTTTGGTGAGTAATTCTCGGAGAAATTCTTTTTGAGTGAGATTGGGGGAGTCTTTGCGTAGAAGTTTGCATGCAGCGCACAGTGTTGGCCGTGGTATTGGCACTAGCATTGGTTTCCAGTGCCTCGGCGAAGGAGAAGAAACCCAATATTATTTATCTCATGCTCGATGAGTGGGGATATTTTGAATCGGGCCATATGGGGAGTAAGGATTTGATCACCCCCAATATTGATCAGTTTGCGAAGGATGGCATGAGGTTCACCAATGCCTATGCGGGGGCTCCGGTGTGTGGTCCAACGAGGTGCGTGTTGCTGACGGGCTTGCACTCCGGCCATACCTCGATGAGATCTAACAATGGATTCGCGCCGATTCGCAAGGACGAGCAAACGCTGGCGAGCATGTTGAAGAAAGAAGGGTATGCCACGGGAGGATTTGGAAAGTGGGGAATCGGCGGGCGTGGGACCTCGGGTGTTCCGGAGAAGCACGGCTTTGACGAGTTCTTTGGATATTACGACCAGGTGCATGCGCATACTTTTTATCCAAAATACCTTATTCGGAATAGCAAGGAAGTGCCTCTGGAGGGAAACGAGGGAACGAGTTTTTACGAAGGGAAAACACATGCCCAGGATGAGATTTTCATAGAGTCGATGAAGTTCATTCGGAAGAACAAAGAGAAGCCTTTTTTCTGCTATCTGCCATGGACGCCGCCTCATGGATTGTGGGGAATTGATCAAGATGACCCGTCCTGGAAGTTGTTCAAAGACAAGCCGTGGACCGCAGGGCAGAGAACAAAAAACGACGCCAAGGTCTATGCCGCATTCATGCACATGATTGATCGGCAGATTGGGGAAATCATCGAGACCCTGAAGGAGATGGACCTGGATCAGGAGACGATCTTTTTTCTGTGTGGCGACAATGGCGGGCAGGCTTACTTTTCGACGAAGGGTCGTCCGCATGGTTTCTTCGGGCCGAATCTCAATCCGGAAACCGGTGAGCGTTTTAAGGCGGGGAAGGGATCACTCTACGAAGGTGGCTTGAAGATTCCCTTCCTGGTGCGCTGGCCAGGAATGATCAAGGAATCAGTGGCGGCCGACCATCTGTGTTACTTCCCGGACATTATGCCGACGCTTGCGGAGCTGGGCGAAGCAACTTGTCCTAAGACCGATGGCTTGTCGTTGATGCCGACTCTCATGGGTGAGCCGGGACAGAAGAATCATGAATACCTCTATTGGGAGTATGTCGGCCAGACCGCAGTAAGGATGAAAAACTGGAAAGCCTACAAAGGGAAAAAAGGAGACTGGCAGCTCTATGACCTTTCGAAAGAGGTAGAGGAGAAGGAGAACCTTGCGAAGGAGCACCCGGAGGTCCTCAAGAAGCTTGTTGGATTTGCCGAAGCGGCTCACGAACCAATCCGGCCTGGCGAGATTTATGATCGAGAGTTGATCGATAAGGATCGACTGCAGGCTCCGCATTCCCGGAACAAGAAAAAGAAATAGACTTCTCCTTCAGCGATGAAATTTCCTGTTAAGATACTATCAGTGATCGCATTGGCGATTTTTACGCAAGCCACTCAAGGCGCGGACCGCCCGAATATTATTCTATGCATGACCGATGACCAGGGTTGGGGTGATGTCGGCTACAACGAGCATCCATATTTGAAGACTCCGCATCTTGACCAAATGCATGCAGAGGGAGTGACCTTCACGCGGTTTTATGCCGGCGCGGCGATGTGTTCGCCGACTCGTGGAAGTTGTTACACGGGCCGGAATCCTTATCGCTACGGGATTACGTTTGCGATGAAGGGGATGCTGGAGCCGAGCGAGGTTTCGATTACTTCGGTTTTGAAAAAACAGGGATATACCACAGGGCATTTTGGGAAGTGGCATTTGGGAACCTTGTCCAAAGAGCCCGGCGATCAAAAGCGCTGGGGCACTTTTGCCAAGTCTCCGGCGCGATACTACTGCCCGCCGTGGGAGCGCGATGTGGATGTTAGTTTTGTGACTGAGTCCAAGGTGCCGACTTGGGATCCATTGATCGATCCGGGTCCGATCAAGAAAGGAGGTTCGCCGTCGAGTGGAAAGCCCTACGGGAATGATTATTTTTCCGGGCCGGGGCAGAAGGTGACGGAGAATACGAAGGGTGACGATTCCCGTGTCATCATGGATCGGGCTCTGCCTTTCATTCGAAATGCGGTGAAGGAAGAGAAGCCCTTCTTTACCGTGATCTGGTTTCACACGCCGCATTCTCCGGTGGTGGGCGGGCCAAAGTATCGTGAGATGTATTCGGACCGGACGGAGCACGAGCAGCATTACTACGCTTGTCTCACGGCGATGGATAAACAAATTGGCCGTCTACGTGCCGAGCTGGAATCAATGGGAGCGGCAGACAACACGATGCTGTGGTTTTGTTCCGACAACGGGCCGGCCAGACAGGGATCTCCCAGACACGTGGGGACGGCCAAGGATCTGAAAGGTTATAAATTGTCGATCAACGAAGGCGGGATCCGGGTGCCGGGCTTGATGGTCTGGCCGGAGAAAATCAAAGAGCCAAAGACCGTGGTGGCTCCATGCTTCACCTCGGATTATTTTCCGACGATTCTTGATACGCTTGACGTGGATTTGCCCGCTGGGCGGACATACGACGGAGTCAGTCTCTTGCCCTTTGTGACGGGCAAGAAAACGGAGCGGAAGAAACCTCTGGGCTTTCTTAATAAGGACGGCAAGGAAGCCGCGTGGATGGAGCATCGCTATAAGTTGATTGAGGGAAAGAAGACGCCACAGCTTTTTGATATTATCGCCGATCCCGGTGAGTCGAAAAATCTCGCGGGGAAAAAACCGGAAGTAATGCAGCGATTGCACTTGGGCTTGAAGGCCTGGAAAGGCGAGGTGATGGCTGAGTTGAAAGCGACCGAAGCGAACCGGAAGGCGCTTGGGTTGTGAGGGGCTTGTCAGTCCCCTGACTTCAGCACCTTGATGAAGGCGTCCTGGGGGATGTTGACTTTGCCGAAGGCTTTCATCTTGGCTTTCCCTTTTTTCTGTTTCTCGAGGAGCTTGCGCTTTCGGGAGATGTCGCCGCCGTAGCATTTGGCGGTGACGTTTTTACGCATCGCGGAGATGGTCTCCCTCGCGATGATGTTTCCTCCAATCGCGGCCTGAATGGCGACAACGAACATCTGGGTGGGGATGACTTCCTTGAGCTTGGCGGCAAGTTCGCGACCTCGGCCGACGGCTTTGTCGCGGTGGACGATGGTGGAGAAGGCTTCGACAGGGTCGCCGGCGATGAGCATATCCATTTTGACCATGTTGGCGGCGCGGTAGCCGGCGTGCTCGTAGTCCATGGACCCGTAGCCTTTGGTCATGGATTTGAGGCGGTCGTTGAAGTCGACGAGAATGTCGGCGAGGGGAACGGTCGCCGTGAGCATGACGCGGAATTCGTCGATGGTCTCGGTGTTTTCAAGATCGCCGCGCTTTTCCATGATGAGCTTCATGACGTCGCCGATGTAGTCGCCGGGAACCATGATAAAGATGCGCACGATGGGTTCTTTGATTTCTTCGATGATTTGGGCTTCGGGGAGGTAGGACGGGTTGTCGATGATGAGTTCTTCGCCGTTGGTTTTGGTGACCTCGTAGATCACGGAGGGATAAGTCGAGATGACGTCCATGTCGAACTCGCGGCGGAGGCGCTCCTGAATGATCTCCATGTGGAGAAGGCCAAGGAAGCCGCAGCGGAAGCCAAAACCGAGTGCGGTGGATGATTCAGTTTGGAAGGTAAAGGCGGCGTCGTTGATCTGGAGCTTGCCCATGGCGACCTTGAGAGCCTCATAGTCGGAGGTGTCGATGGGGTAGATCCCCGAGAAAACCATGGGGCGGATTTCCTTGAAACCAGGGAGAGGCTCGGGGCAAGGCTTGTCCTTGTGAGTGATGGTGTCGCCGATTTTGACTTCGGCGGAGGACTTCATGTTTGCGATGATGTAGCCGACGTCCCCGGTTTTGAGTCCGTTGGTTTTGGTCATCTTGGGAGTGAAGATGCCGGTCTCCTTAATCTCGTAGTTGGTGGGAGTGTGGAAGAGCTTGATCTTATCGCCTTTCTTGACCTTGCCGGAGACGATGCGAACGTAGGAGACGACGCCGCGGAATTGATCATAGAGAGAATCGAAAACGGAGGCGCGAAGGAGGCCGTCGGGATTTTCGACCGGCGGAGGGACGAGCTCGACGACGGCTTCAAGGATGTCCTCGATACCGATCCCTTGTTTGGCGGAAGCGGGGATGGCGTGATCGCCTGGGATGGCAAGGATGTCCTCGAGCTGCTGGCGGCAGCGGGGGATATCGGCGGCGGGGAGGGCGATTTTGTTGAGAACGGGGACGATGGCGAGGTCCTGTTCCATGGCGAGGTTGACGTTGGCCATGGTCTGGGCTTCCACGCCCTGGGCGGCATCGATGATGAGGATGGCGCCTTCGCAAGCGGCGAGGGAGCGGGAGACTTCGTAGGAGAAGTCAACGTGGCCGGGGGTGTCGAGAAGGTTGAGCTTATAGGTCTGGCCGTCCTTGGATTTGAAAGAGAGGGTGACGGGATGGGATTTGATGGTGATCCCTTTTTCCCGCTCGAGGTCCATGGAGTCGAGGTGTTGGGCCTGGGACTCCCGTTGGGTAATGGTCTGGGTGTGCTCCATGAGCCGATCGGACAGGGTCGTTTTACCATGATCGATATGGGCGATGATGGAGAAATTACGGGTGAGTTCGACGGACACGGGAAAATTGTGAATGGTGAAAAGTGAGGAGTGAAGGATGATTTTGCCTCCCCGCGCGCGGGAGATAAGGGGAAATCGGAGAAAAGGGAAGGGTGGAGTGAGGGGAAGCCCATTCGGCGGGCCGACCCATGGTGGCGTTGTGGTAGACGGTTCCGGAAATGTCTATGTCAGCACCGAGGCGAATCATGGTGGGGTGAAGTTCTCCGGCGGGAGGCTCAGAGAATCACCCTCTTTTGTGAAGATGTTATTGGGCCTATTTCTTCTTCCCAATGATGCGGGCCTGGTCTTCGGCGGAGAGGCCGCTGTTTTGGAGCCATTGGTTCGCTCTTTCGCGATCTTTCCTCATGTAGACTCGACCGGTGTCAACGAGGGCATTATTGCGATCCTCGGGGTCGCTGATGGCTGCGGCCCATTCTACTCCCATTGCCGGGTTGTCATGGACGACGCGGGTGGCATAGCCGTAGCGGGCCGAGTCGCGTTGGTCGGCAGGGATGCTGGAGATGGCCTCGGCAGCTTGCTCGGGACTACGTCCGGCCCAAGTGTGGAAGCTGGAGCTGATGGCGTGATTTTTGCCGTCGCCATCGGGGAGCTGACTTGCCCACTGAACCGCTTCGGCAGGGTCTTTTTTGGCAAAGTCATTTCCGAGTCGTTCGTAGGCTTGGTTCTGCAGAGTGCCTTCGGGGATGTTTTGGGCCCAGGCCGCGGCCTCTTCAGGATCGCCGGACCGAAGGACGGCATTTGCAGCAATATGAATCATTTTACCCGCCTCCTTGTCGCCGCCCGAAAATCGCTCGACGGCGAATTCCGAGGCAAGATTGGGATCGGCATCGGCGAGTCCGAAAACGGCTCCCCATTTCATGTAGTTGCCGCCGTTTTTGGCATTTTCAGAAAGTGAACTGAAATACGTCATTGCGTCGTCGGGGTCGGTAGCGGCCCATCCGGCGAGAGAGGCGGCCATGTCTCGCTTGGGGGTCTCGGCACCGTTGTCGATGGCGACTTTCCCGGCCAGGGAGCCCCAGGCATAGTGAAACTCGCGAAACTCGGGTGAGTCCTGTGAGAGGTGGGCGATATTTTCCCGCATCTGTTTGGCGTTTTCGGGAGTGAGGGCTTTGAGAATTTCACCGAAGATGAGGCGTCGGGCGATGGGGCCTTTGGCGGTTTTAAATTCTTTGCCCAACTCGATGATGTCGGCTTCGGAGAGAGGACCGCTGTCTTCGGAATCTGATTCGCCGCGCGTTCTCACGGTTCGCCTGCGACCGGCGGAAGAATTTCCTTCTGATTCAGAATTGTTGGCATTGGAGACCGAGCGGATGGAGACTCCGGATTTTGATTCTTCAGAGCCGGCAGTCGAATCGGATTTGTCGGCGGAGAATTGTGAGCCGACGACGAATGAGGTGACAGCGACGATGGCCCACGCGGAATGATAGAGGACTTGTTTGTTCATCGGGTAAACTGGTGATTTCTTCCAAGACCAACCTTATGTTACCTACACTAAGTTGCAGGGTGTCGGCGATCTCATTTTTTGAGTGAATTTGAATGCCTGCGGAGGATGTTGGCGATTTGTGGGCGTTGCTTTTGAACAGTTGCGAGGTCGAGATCGACCTCAGCGGAGTTGATCAGGACCTGATAGAAATCGCCAAGGCCCTCGGACCATTCGCCGGCGACGGTATCGATGGGTGCTTCGCGGCGGTGATTGCGGGTCGTGACGGAGGCTCCGTTTTTTAGGAGAAGATGGATGATTTCGGTCTGGCACATGAAGGCGGCGAGGTGGAGGGCGGTGTTGCCATCGCGATTGGTCCTCTCGAGGTCGGCTTTGTGCTCGAGGAGAAGGGCGCTGACCTTGGCCTTTCCGTGGAAGGCCGCGCTGCTGAGAGGTGTCATGCCGTTCTCGCTGTGGCGGCGGTTGATGATGTCGCCGGATTTGAGAAGGTTTCTAATTCCTAGAAGGCTCCCACTTGCGATGACTCGCTCCAGGCGGTTTCGAAGTTGATCGGGGTCTTCCGGGAGAGATTTGGCGGTGTCACCGGTTTTGTCGGCGACATGGAAAATGAAGTCGTTACTGAAGAGACCCCGGGCATTCTGGACTTGGAGGAAGTTGATGCCGTTGGGGGGGAGGGAATCGAGTTTGATGGAAATGGATTCGGCTTCCTCCTTTCTGATGGTGGCGGAAACGCGTCGGCCGTTGACGATGACGAGGGCCTCTTTGGTCACGTGGCGGGCGTTAAGAGACATCGATTTTTGATCTTGGGTCAAGATGGGGAAATGCTGTCGGCCGCTTTGCTTGTGCAGTGCGCTGAGAGTCCAGAGTGCGGGTTGATGGAAGGTGAAGCCGGACTGGGATCCGTGGCGGGCGGTGAAGGTTCCGGTGAAGGATCCTTTCTCGGCAAGGTCGAGAAGTTGCTCCCGGGTGAAGCCGCGGCGCTCGCCATCGATTTGGAAGTAGCGGTCATTTTGGAACTGAAGAGTGAGCGGGATGGGTTTCTTTCCTTTTAAGAAGAGAGCGTCCACTTGAAGGACTACGGCTCCTTCCTTGGCGGAAGATTCAAGGGCCATGAGGAGGTCATGGGTGAGAGCCTGGCCGACGGTATTATGATTGAGGGTGAGTTGTCGGGCAAAGGAACCGGAGTATCCGGTGCTGCCTTCGAGGACCATTTCCCAGACGGGATCGAAGCGGGGTTTGCTCCGCCAGGAAAGGCGCCACATGTCTCTTTCGGGAATGCCTTTTTCTGCGAAGCGACGGTAGAAATCGAAGTCGATGATATTGAGTCGGCCTTGCGGAAGGATAAGGAAGCGGTCGTAGGCGCCGCGCCAGGTGGGTGCGTCCATGCCGGAGCCCGGAGTGTTGGTGCTAACTAAAAAGGGCATGCGGTGGCAGTTGCCGCAGACGTTGGGTTGCGGTTTGTCTTCGTGGTTCCCCTTAATGTGAAAGAGTTCGAAGCCGTCTTCAGCGCGTTTTGAGAGGACGTTGTCGTAAGCGCGTCTTTGAGAGGGTGGATAGGGGACACTGAGGAGAAAGCGGGCCATCTCATCACGTTCTTTTTTACTAAGGAGTCCGACTTTTCCTTCGTCGTTCCTCCTGGTGTCACCATCGAGGAGCATGGTGCTGGCGAGACCTCCATCGATGAGATGACGGGCGGAGCTCTCCGGATTGTCGGGATCGGAATTCGGGGGGGTGTGACCGTGGACTTTGGCGCTGTTGTTACCGCCGTAGGGATCGCCGGGAATGCCATCCCAGTGGAATGGGGCGGTGTCGCGGAGGCCGCGAATGGGCATGGTGGAGCGCGGCTGGATTTGGTTGCCGCCGCTGACGATGGGAGTTTTGAGAACCCAGAGAAGTTGGTCGGTGTGGCCGTCGGGGTGGCAACTGGCACAGGCGAAGGATGCCGTGGAAGACGCGAAGGCGGTGTTGAAGGCGATGCGGCCGCGTTTGAAAACCGGCGGGGTGGGATCGTCGAGGGGGATGGTGGTTTTTAGAATTGGTTTGGCGGGATTGGAAACGTCGACGAGTGAAATGGAATTGGCAACAGCATTGAGGACCCAGGCTTGGGAAAGCTGGCCTTTGGAATTTGATTTGAGAGCAATACCACGGGGTACGGAATCGACTTTGACCTCGCCGAGGACTTTTCCGCTGTCGGGTTCGACGGTGAAGAGTTTGTCGGAAGCGGCGGCGGTGGCGATGAGTATTTTTTCGTCGGGACTGAGTTCAATCGCGAATGGCGAGGCGTAGGTATGCTTCGGATCAGGTTGCTTTGGCGGGAGTGGTTCGAGGTCGAGGAAGCGTGGTTTTTGAGCGGCGTTTTTTTGGAAATCAACGCGGGTGATTTGATTGAGGAAGGGGCGGTTCTCGAGTTGGGTGAGACCATGTTTCTTGGTGCCGGAGCGACCGTTGGCATCATTGCGGGCGTCGATTTGGGCGACGAAGACGGAGCCTCTGGAATTGACGGTCAGGCCGAAGAGAAGCGTACCGAGAGTGTCGACGGTTTCGACGAGACGGTCAGTTTCGGTGTCGTAGATGAAGAGGTCTTTGTCGGGGACGCGAGGGTGTTTGACGATGTCGACGACGTGCCCGAGGGAGAGGATGTTGTTGTGGGCGATGGAGTGTTGATGGGCATCGAAGGTGACGAGGTCGCCATCGATTTTGTAGCCACCGGAGAGTTGGGTTTTGTTGTTAGATTCGAAGGGAAGGACGTAGAGCTTCCCGTTTTTAACCGCAATGGCGCGGGGGTCTTGCGCGGGGATGGAGAGGTGTTTGGTGACCTTGCGGGAGGCGACATCGACTACGGCAATTTTGTTTTCCGAGGAGAGCGCGACGTAGGCTTTCTTATTGTCGGCGAAAGCGATGCCGACGGGCTCGTCGAATCGGGTGGCACGTTTTTCGGGATCGAAATCCTGAATGGTGGCGATGACATGAAGGCTGGTCGGACTTGCCGGGTTGGTATCGATAACACTCACGGAATCAGAGACATGGTTGCTCACCCAGACTTCTTGGCCATCGGGACGGATGGCAATACTGACGGGGTCGATGCCAACGGGGATGCGTTTGATGAAGCGGCCGTTTTTGGTGTTGATGACATCGACGGTGTCGGCGGGAGTGTTGGCGACGAAGAGGGTGTCCTTGAGAAGGACGATGGGCTTGAAGTGTGGGCTGAGAAAGGAGGGGTGGCCGACGGTGGCGGGTTTTGGCGGGCGCAGGGATGGGGCGGGTTGTTTGTCGCGCGCAGGAAGGAGCCAGATCCCGGTGAGAGAAATGGTGGTGAGGAGAAGACCAAGGGTGAGACGCTTCATGGGAGGAGCTTGCTATTTTCCGGTGATTCTCTGGATGGCTTCCTGAGGAAGATTAGAGTTCTCGAGCCACTGCCGGGCCGCTTCCGGATTCTTTCGCATGAAAACGCGTCCGGTCTCGACAAGGGCCGAGGTGCGGGATTCAGGGTCTTGGATAGACGAGGCCCAATCGATGGCGGCGGCGGGATTGTCGTGGACCACGCGGGTGGCGTAACCATAGGCGGCGGCGTCTTTGTCGGATGAGGCAGGCATGGCAGAAATGTGTTCGGCAGCTTCTTCAGGGTCCTTTCCGGCCCAGGTGTGAAGGGTGGCTCCGATGCCGTGCGCGCGGCTTTCGTTTTCGGGAGTGCCTTGCAACCAATTGAGGGCTTGTTGCGGATTCTCGCTGGCGATCTGTCCGGCGACGCGATGCATCGTGGTGTTTTTGAGGGAGCTCTCCGGGATAGATTCGATCCAGTTGGTGGCCTTGGTTGGGTCTCCGGTCTGGAATTGGGCGCCGACGATGGCGTGCATCATACGATGAGCGCTTTTGTCGCCCGATTCGAATCGTTCGAGGACGAAATCGGTTGCGAGGTCGGGGTCGGTATCAACGAGGCCTGAAACGAGCGAGCGTGAAAAATGAGAAGTGAGGCCATCGACGGTGAGGCGAGGGTGAGCGAGGAGATTGTCGTAGGCGGGGTTGCCTTCCATATCGAGATTTTTGAGCCAAGCGATGGCGTCGGTGGGATTGGCATTGGCCCAACCGGCGATGGCTGGGCCCATGTCATCGCCTTCAGTGCCGATGCCGAAGACGACGGCATCTTTTCCGGCCATGGAACCCCAGGCATAGTGAAAGTCGCGATACTCGGATGAGGAAGGTGGGAGATGAGCGATGTATTGGCGGAGGAGTTCGGCGTTTTCGGGTGTGAGTTGCTTGAGGATTTCCGCGAAGATGAGGCGTCGGGCGATGGGGCCTTTGGCAGCTCTCATTTCCTCTCCCAGCGCGATGAGGTCTGCTTCGGAAAGAGGGCGGTCACTTTTGGTGAATGTGTCCTGACTGCTAGTGGACCTTTTCCGAGAAGTTGCGCCGGAGCTATTGGATGAGTCTCCCGAATTGATGGTGACGCTGTTGGTCTTCTTTTTGGCATCCGAGGCCGCGGTTGATTTTTCGGTGACGAATTTCGATCCGAGAACGAAGGCACTGACGGCGACAAGGGCCCAGCCGAGGTGAGTAAAAAGTTGTTTGTTCATAAGTCGGCTATTTGATGGTAGTGTTGTGATCCTCGGCCCATTGTTGAGCATCTTCCGGATCTTTGCGATACCAGATTGAGAGAGGGCGCTGGATCAGAGAGTTTTTGAGTTTTGTTCCGGTGATTTTTATAGACCAGTCGAGGGCGGTTGAAGGATTAAAATCGAGAGCAGCAGTGGCGAGTCCAGCAATGGCATGATCTCGCACGGAGTCATTGGGTTGCTCCTGGACCCAGGTCGTCGCAGCGGCGGGGTTCTGGGTAGTCCAATTCCAGAGGGTTTTGGCAAGGGCGTCATTTCGCCCCTCTCCTTCGGGCTGGGAGGCAACCCAGTCGGCGGCTTTGGCCGGTTCCCTGCGCGCCCAGCTGGGGGCGACGGTGGGAAGGTGGGAATCGATTTTCTGATTCAGAGAATCAAGATAAGCGGCGGTTTCGGACGGGGTGTTTTGAGACCAGATTCGGAGGGCCGAACGGGTGGCGTTGGCTTCTTCCTGCTTGGAAAGAGTCTGTGCCCAGGCGAGGGCATCAGTGGGTGAATTGCGGGCCCAGGAAGAGGCGATCTCGCCGACGATGTGTTGGCGGGCCGGGCCGGGGTCGAGGGTGAGCGCGAGGGTTGCGGCCTGTTCGGGACCAGTGGAAGCGAGGCTGCCAAGAACACCGGAGTATGCACCGCCGCGTTGTTGGTCGGGGAGTGATTGAGCCCAGGCGAGAGCGGCTGGGAGATCCTGGCGGGCCCATTCTTTTGAGATCGTTCCGGCGAGAGCGTGTCCCAGGCTAGGATAGAAGGCGTTAATGTTGTTTGGGTTTTTCAACCAATCGGCGGCGCGTTGGGGATCGTGTGCCGCGAGGACGGCGAGAATGGTGGTAGGGTTGCCACGGGACTTGGTGAAGTCGGCGGAGTTTAGCGAGTCGAAGGCGGCCTCGGGGTCTTCTTTGGCCCAGCGGGAGAGGAGAAGATTAGCAAGCATTTTGGCTTCGCTGTCCCACTCGGGAGTTTTCAAGCGGAGGAGATCGAGGGCTTCGATGATGCGGGCGGAAGGAATGCTTTTGGAAAACTCATGGAGCGATTCGATTCGTTCGGCAGGATCGGTTTTGGCAAAGATCGCGATGAGGTCTTTTTCGTTGTGAGCGAAGTGAGTTGCCTTGCGAGGGGAGCGGGAAGGCCGGGTGTTGACTGTCGATTCCAGAGAGCGGGAGTCGAGGGAGGTCTGGAGGTCGTTGATTCGGAACTGTTGAATAGCGATGACAGGAAGGCCGATGGCGATGGCGGCGGCTGCCATCGAATGGACTTTTATGAAGGCGATGATTCCTCCGCTAGCGACGGCCTTGGCGGTTGCGGTTGAAGTGATGGTTGCGGCAAGAGTGGTGGGTGGCGTGGTGACGGCGTTGCCTGAGATGGTGGTAGCGAGGAGGGCGGCAGAGGTGGTGATGCCCTTGTGGGAGAGAATGGTGCGGAGTTTGTCGAGGGCGCGGGTAGTGCGCATGCGGGCGGCGTCGGTTTTGATGCCAAGTTGCCCGGCGATTTGGGAGTGGGTTTTGTTTTGGTAAAAGCGGAGGAGGACGAGCGAGCGATCTTTTTCGGGGAGCTCGTCGATGGCTCCATCGATTTCGGGGGCGAGGGCTTCCCACGATTCTTGGTCGTTGTTCATGGCATCGAGAGAGAGGGCAATTTGTTCACGTTTTTGGCGTCGGACCTCCGAGCGAATATGATCGACCGAGGCGCTGTGGGTTTCGCGGTGGAACCAGGCGGTGAGAGGAAGGCTGGAAGGGATTTTTGAGGCTTTTTTGATGAGCCTGAGAAAGACGGTTTGGGAAATGTCGCGGGCGGCTTCGTCGTTTCGCGTGATGCGGCGGGCGACGGAGTGGACGAGCGGCAGGTGTCGATCGACGAGGGCACCAAATTCCTTTCCTGAGGGGTCTCTCAGGTGGGCTTGGAGGAGATCGTGATCGGACTGGGGCACGGCTTGTAGGGTGATCGTCGGGAGTAAGGAAAAGCGAACAGGTTTTTATACGTAGGAAAAGGATGTTCGCTTCCACGGAAGATCTTCGATATCCTTATTGAAGATCATGGCAGGACAACGGCATCACTTTTTGGACGGGTTACGCGGGGTGGCGATGTTGTTGGGGATTGTGTTGCACGGGGGGATGTCGTTTTTGGGATTTCCGGTGTGGCCGGCGGTGGATGTGAAGTCGGACCCGGAGCTTTTTTGGTTCATGCTGGATGTGATTCACGGATTCCGGATGCCTTTGTTCTTTTTGGTGAGTGGCTTTTTCACCGCGATGATGTGGAAAAAGCGTGGAGGGAAAGGAATGTTGAAGCAACGTCTTTTGCGGATCGGAGTGCCCTTGGTGATTGGAACGATGATTATGTTTCCAATCATGGTGGAGCTCGATTCCTGGGGGAGTGAGGTGACGAAAGAGTGGAGTGAAAGTTCGGGTGGGGAGGGTTTGAGCGCTGCGATTTATGAGGGGGATCTGGGAAAGGTGGATAAGCTGTTGGCGGCGGGAGCGGATGCGAACGAAAAGGATGGCAGTGGGTCACCGGTGTTGCATTTGGCGGCGGTGGTGGGGCAGGGGAATATCGTGGAGAGCTTGCTCAAAGGAGGAGCCGAGATCGATGGCAAAGGAGCCGACGGCGACACCGCGTTGATGGCGGCCGCATTTTTTGGAAGAGTCGAAGTGGTGCAGGTTTTGATCGGAGCGGGAGCGGATGTGAATGCGGAGAATCGCCAAGGCAATACTGTTTTGCAGACCGCGACGATGGATTTTTCAATCGTGGAAATGGTGGGGGAGATGCTGGCCGTTCCTATCGATGAAGAGATGCCGGAGCGACGAGAGGAATGTGCCCGCTTGCTGATTGAAGTGGGAGCTTTGGACCAAAGAGACGGTTCGATGGACTGGTATTGGATAGGTGTTTATTTTCCCGTTTTCCATCATTTGTGGTTTCTCTATTACCTCTTGTGGTTGGTCGCGATCTTTGTGCCCGTGGCCTTGATCGGGAGGAAGATTGGGAAGAGGATTCCTGATTGGGTGATTAAGACGCCGGGATGTTTACTTTGGCTGATTCCGCTCACTCTTTGGCCGCAGACGGGAATGCCGGGAATGTTTGGCCCGGGGACGGCGGTGGGGATTTTTCCTTGGGGCACGAAGTTAGGCTACTATGCGATCTTCTTCTTTTTCGGTGCTCTCTGTTTCGGGCGCGGATGGTGGGAAGAAAAAGCCGGGAGCAAATGGTGGGTCTGGCTTCTCGCGGCGGTCCCGTTTTTCTGGTTTGGGAGAGAGTGGGTCCGCGGTGAGGAAGTGCTCAAAGGCCAGGTGTGTGCGGTGTTTTATGCCTGGTTGGTGATCATCGCGATGATTGGTTTGTTCCGTCGCTTCTTGAATGGCGGGCATCCGAAGTGGAGGTATCTCTCGGACTCGTCGTATTGGCTTTATCTGGCGCACCTGCCTTTGATTATTGCGCTGCAGATTTTTCTGAGTGATTTGGACTTTCCGGCGATTCCCAAGTTCCTGTTCATCTGTTTTGCAGTGACTTCTTTCCTTTTGCTCATCTATCGGTATTTCGTGCGCTACACGTGGATTGGAGCGATCTTGAATGGGCGCAAACACCTCCCACCGGAGGAGTCGAGCTCTTGAGGAAAGAGGCAGAGGCTTATTTCCGAATACAATAGATTCGCGCGGAGGTACGGATGAGGAGGTTTTTTCCGGCGAGAGCAGGGGTGGCCATGCCCATGTCGTCTTCGGCGAGCTGGTTGGTGTGGAGGAGCTCGAAACTCTTCCCGGCTTTGCAGACATTGGTGCCGCCGTCCTCGTTGAAGCAGAAGATTTTCCCCTGATTGGCCCAAGGTGAGGCCGTGAATCCGGTGGAGCCGGGGAGACGCTGTTTGCCGTATATCTCTTCTCCGGTTTTGGGGTTGTAAGCGGAGAGATAGCCGCGGTCTAGGAGGACGTAAACTTGGTCTTCATAAAGGAGCGTGGAGGGATTGTAGGGCGCGGCTTTCCAGCTGCTCCAGGCGACGAATTCGTTGGAGGTCTTTTTTGAGCTGACTGAGATGTCGCCCTTGGCGCCGGGTTTGATGGCGTAGAGCGGGCGCTTGAAGTCGCCGACGTAACCGGAGGAAATATAGAGCAAGCCATCGTGGGCGTAGGGGGTGGCGATGGTGATGCTGGACATGCCTTTGAAGGACCAGAGTTCCTTTCCATTGAGATCGTAGGAACGAGTGCGACCGGAGCCGGGGACGATGATTTCGGTGCGCTTTTTGTTTTCCCAAATGTAGGGGTTGGACCAGTTGGATTTTTCCTCGCGGGGAGTTCTCCAAATCTCCTTGCCGGTCTTTTTGTCGAGGGTGAGGAGGGAGGATTTTTCGTCGTTGTCGTTGACCAAATAGAGGCGGTCTTTGTGGAGGACGGGTGAGGAAGAAGTGCCCCAACCGTAGCGGGTTTTGTAGGCGGGGACCTTGTGCGACCAGACGACCTTGCCTTGAAAGTCCATCGCGAAGAGTCCGAGGCTGCCGAAGTAACAATAGACGAGTTCGCCATCGGTGACGGGCGTTTCCGAAGCGTAGGAGTTTTTTAGATGAATGGAGGACTTGGGCTTTCCTTTGTGAACGGCCTTGTCCCAGAGGAGTTTTCCGGATTCGAGATCGAGGCAGAGGACTTTCCAAAGATGATTGGTGTTTGGGATCTTGAGTCGGTTACCGCCGAAGTAGAGTCCCTTCTTCGGGCTCTCGGTTTCGCCTTCATTGATCACCGTGGTGAGGAAGACCTTCTTGTCCCATACGATGGGCGAGGACCAACCACGTCCGGGGATGTCGGTTTTCCAAGCGACGTTTTCAGTGGTGGACCAAGTGTCAGGAAGATCAGGGTTGTTGGCAACACCGCGTGAGTCCGCTCCCCGAAAGGCAGGCCAATTTTCCTGGGCAGAAGCATGGAGTAGGAGGGCGAGAGAAAAGATAAGGAGGCGCATCAAAGTAGAAGGATTTTTAAGAGAAAATCGTTCTTGGAGCCGAAAGGCGAACAAAGAATGCCGAAAAACGCTGGCTTGCCTAGCCGCGTCTGCGCTCGAGGAGGATCATCATCATGAAGGAAAGGACGAGATTCATTTCCTGATGAGGGGTCAGGGAGTCGTCGAGTTTTTCGATGGCGAACTTTCCTTCGAGGAAGGCAGGTTGTTTGGTGAGCCGCATGGCGACTTGCCCGTCGGACTTGGTGGCTCCGTAGCGAGGACGGAAAAGGTAGCCCATCAGGAAACCAAGAATAGGAATTCCACCGAGAAGGCCGTCGAAGAATTTCGAGACCGGGTTTTCTTCCCGAATGGTGTAGTCGCTGGTGTCGTCACCGGGATTGAAGACATCATAGTGTGCCCGGAAAATACTTTTCCATCCACGTCTTCCGACGGAACCAATTTCGGTTCCTTGGGCATTGGTTGAGAAATAGCGAGCCGACCAATCGATGACTTTTTGGGTTTTGATATCCGCGAGCAGGGTGGCCTTGCTTTTGTCGGTGAAAATTTCGACGTGTTTGCGGAATTTGAGCATTTTTTGTCTCGTGAAACACACTACCCGCCCGTTGGCGTCGGTGACAGTAGCCTGGCTTGCTAGGGAGAGGATTTTGAAGGAAAGCTTCAGGGGCCACTGGAGATCGGCCATTTGTTTGGCGATGTCGTCGGTGGCGGGAACAGCGGAAGTTTGGGGCGCCAGATAGGGATTTTCTTTGTTCATGAAGCGACGATGATTGTTGGGAATTTAAAAGCAATGGTCATCTCTCAACATTGATAGAAAGAGAAAAAAAACGACAGAGAAGGCGGAGGACTTAAAGTTTCGTGAGAAAA
>PBTU01000111.1 GCA_002729295.1 Verrucomicrobiales bacterium
AATGATCGCCATGACATCATTCACGCCCGCCACGCGCACCGCATCGATCTGACAATACCCGATCGCCCCGCCCTTGAGGAGTTGCTTAAAGATCACCGGTGAGGCCGCATGCTCGCCGCAGGCAAAGTCAAACGACGCATCCTTGAAGGTCTCCGACAGCTCGACATAGCCAAGGACATCATCCCTCGCGATCGGTTCTTCAACCCACTTTAACCCAAAGGGTCGATAGTTCTCAACGTGACTCTTGGCCTCGCCCACGCCCCAAAATTGATTGGCATCGACCATTAACGATTGGTCCGGCCCGATCGCCTCACGCATGAACTTGATCCGCGCGACATCATCATTCAAGTTCATCCCTACTTTCACCTTGAAGGAATCAAAGCCCGTCTCCTGCAACTTTCTCACCGTATCGAGAATTGTCTGATCACTCAGCCCCAGCCACCCGGCCGTGCAATAGGCTTTCGGTCCGATCTCGCTCATTTCCTGTTCGCGTTCCTCCTTGTTCGCCTCACGTAAAATCTCCAGTGCCTCCTCCGGTGTGAGTGCATCCTTCAAATTTCGCCAATCGATGCAGCCCACGACAAATTCCGGCTCCAGATCGACCAACAACTTCCACAGCGGTTTCCCTTCCGACTTTGCCCACAGATCCCACATCGCATTGAGAACCGCTCCACACGCCATGCGAAACACTCCGTCATGCAACCACCGAAGTTGATGGTGGTCAATCAAGCGACGATACAACTTCAGCGGATCTTCCGTGAACTCCTCGAGCGTTGAACCGATCACCAACCCGGCAAGATCTTCAATCCCGTATCCAATCCAGTCCGTTCCCGCGCCTACCGTGAAGACGACCGATACTCCGCGCAGTCCGCCATCCGTCTCCAAATGTAACACTGCCGAGGCATAGTCCGGAGCCTTGTGAAAGGGATCGGACCCCAGCATGTCATCCGATGTCGGAACACGGAGATCGATCACCTTGGCCGAAGTGATTTTCATCGCTCTTTAACGGCAGTTTGTTTCTGAACACCCAGGCCATCAATCCCAAGTTCCACGACATCGCCCTCTTTCAAATAAATCGGAGGGTCAAAGCCCAAACCAACTCCAGCCGGAGTGCCCGTCGAGATGACATCCCCGGGAAGAAGCGTCATGAAATTGCTCAGATAACTAATGACCTGCTGCACATTAAAAATGAAATCCAAGGTGCTGCTGTCCTGAATCTTCTCGCCATTCAACTTGAGCCACAAATTCAGCTCATTAGGGTTAGGCACTTCTTCCGCAGTCGCCATGTAGGGACCAAAGGGCGCGTAGGTATCCGCCGATTTCCCCTTCACCCACTGACCACCTTTTTCGAGCTGCCACTCGCGCTCGGAATAATCGTTGTGCACGCCGTAACCAGCCACGTAATCCAGCGCATCCTCTTCGCTAACATACTTGGCCTTTTTTCCCACCACGACAGCCAACTCGACTTCCCAATCCGTCTTTTCCGAATCGCGGGGAATGACGATCGCATCATTCGGCCCGGCCCAGGCTGTCGTCGCTTTAAAAAACACCACCGGCTCGCTCGGAGGCTCCATTCCCGCTTCCTCCGCGTGCTTGGCATAGTTCAAACCTATGCAAACAATCTTCGAAGGCCGCGCCACTGACGGAGCCAATCGCACTTCAGCAGCTTGCACTTTCGGAAGCGAGTCGCCTTCCGCTTTAAGAAAGCCCGCAAGACGATTCAGTCCATCATTCTCAAAAAAGCTCTCGCCCCAATCTTCGCCAAAGGCAGCACAGTTGCAGATCTCGGATTCGGAAGCAAAGACCCCCGGAACAATCGCATCACCGTCGTAATATCGCGTCAGTTTCATAATGAAAATTTTCTATCGAAGCAGCGTGCAACCTCCATCGATGTCATATGCCGAGCCCGTAATAAAGGAGGCCTTTTCTGAGCATAAGAAGGAAGCCAACTCAGCTATCTCCGTGGGCTTACCCATCCGTCCGATCGGTTGATATTCGGAGAGCTTCTCAAACATCTCCGCGCGTTCTTCCTCGGGATAGTTCTTTTCAAGATAGCCATCCACAAAGGCCGTATGCACCCGGGCCGGGCAAATGCAGTTCGAGCGAATCCCCCGATCAATATAATCCTTCGCCACCGAGAGCGTCATCGAGAGAGCTGCTCCTTTTGACATCGAATAGGCAAAGCGATCTTGAATTCCCACCTTCGACGCAATGGACGCCATGTTGAGAACCACGCCGCCACCTTCCGCGAGCATCTTGGGAACCGCGAAGTGGAGGCAATGATAAATCCCCTTCACATTCACCCCGTAGATTTTGTCCAACTCCTCGGGTGTGGTATTGGTAACATTTCCAATCGAGGCAATCCCCGCGCAATTCACCAAAATATCCACTCGCGGAATATTTTCAAAAACCGCCCGCACCGACTCGGTATCAGAGACATCGCACTGGAGGCATTCCGCACTCCCGCCGGACTCCTTGATCAAAGCCACCGTCTCTTCTCCCGTTTCCTCTTGCAGATCAAGAATGACAATATGATTTCCATCCCGGGAAATCCGCTCGGCAATCGCCCGACCAATCCCTGATCCTCCTCCGGTAATAATCGCGTTTTTCATCTTCTCTCTCTCGAACGGGCGTGAGATTACATCTTCCGTTCCCTTTGCCCATAACAGATCCTCCCTTTTTCACCCGACCAAAACATCTCCATTCCTGCGATAGAACCACCGTCTCTAATCGGTAACTGTCCCAATGGTGTTTCACCGAGTCATCGCCTGCGTAGGACTGACAATCGGCTCCCTCTCGGGAGAAGAAGACGGCTGGGCTTATCGTCCCATAAAAACACCCCAGCTCCCCGCTGTCAAAAACACCTCCTGGCCCAGCGAAGACCTCGACCATTTCATTCTCTCAGGAATCGAAAAAGCCAACTACCGCCCAACCAAGACCGCCGAAAAACTCACCCTCGTCCGGCGCGCCTATCTCGACCTCCACGGCCTTCCGCCCACCACTGAGCAAATCAACGCCTTCCTCGCCAACGTCCGCGAAGACGCCTGGCCCCGCCTCATTGACGAACTCCTCAAATCCTCCCGCTACGGCGAACGCTGGGGACGCCACTGGCTCGACGTTGCCCGCTACTCGGACACCAACGGCATGGACGAAGACATCGCCCATCCCTCCGCCTGGCGCTACCGCGACTACGTCATTGAATCGTTCAACAACGACAAACCCTTCGACCAATTCATCATCGAACAACTCGCAGGCGATCTCCTCCCCGCGAAGGACCTCGCCGAAAGACGCGCCAAGACCGTCGGCCTCGGCTTTCTCTCCGTCGGACCCAAGATGCTCGCCTGCGACGATCCCGACAAGATGCGCCGTGACATCATTGATGAACAAATGGACACAATGGGCCGCACCTTTCTCGGCATGACCATCGGCTGCGCCCGCTGCCACGACCACAAGATCGATCCCATCTCAATCAAGGAATACTACGGCCTCGCCGGCATCTTCATGTCGACCAAAACCCTCACCAAATATTCTGTGGTCGCGCAGTTTCACGAACACGACTTCAGCGAGGAAGAGCACAAGAAAACCTGGGCCGAAGTCAACAAACTCGAAAGCAAGCGGAAGAACCAAAAGACGCCGAAAGAGAAGAAAGAAGAGTTGGGCAAACAGATCGCGGCTCTCAAAAAAGACCTCCCCGCCCCCTTCAAAATCATGGGCGTCACGGAATACCCGACGCAAGATGTCAAAGTTCACCTTCGTGGTGACTTCCTCACCCTCGGCGAAGAAGCTCCGCGTGGTGTCCCCGCCGCCTGGACGCATGGTAAAAAAATCACCATGCCCCAAAAACAAAGCGGACGGCTCGAGCTCGCCCGCTGGATTGCCTCCGCCGAAAACCCACTCACCTCCCGTGTCATCGTCAACCGACTTTGGCGCTGGCATTTCGGGCGCGGCATCGTCCCCACGCCCGACAACTTCGGCGGCCTTGGCGAGAAACCCACCCACCCCGAGCTCCTCGATCACCTCGCTAAAAAATTCGCCGAATCCGGCTGGTCCATCAAAGCGATGCATCGCCTCCTGATGAACTCCGCGACCTACCGTCAATCCGCACAAGCCGATCTCGCGCTCTTGGAATACGATCCTGAGAACAAACTCTTCGCCCGCTGGCAACGCCGCCGCGTTGAATCCGAAGTCATCCGCGACAGCATTCTCATGAAGTCCGATCGCCTCGATCTCACGATGGGCGGTTCGATGCTGGTCTCCCGTTCGAACGCCTATGTCGATCGCGGCAAACTCAAAGAACACTCCCTCGTTCCCCGCCGCACCGTTTATCTACCCGTCTACCGCAGCTCCGGATACGACGGACAAAAAGCCTTCGATTCACCCGACCCCGCCGTCCCCGATGGCAACCGCCGCACTTCCGCCGTCGCCAGCCAGGCTCTCTACTTGATGAACAGCAAGCTGGTTCATGATTCCTCCCAAAACCTCGCCAAGGCCCTCCTTACCAAAACAGCCAATCTCTCCAAATGCCAACGCACCTCCTGGATGATCAAACACCTCCTCGGCCGCGATGCCACGGACGAGGAGTGCCTCAAAGGCGAGCAGTTCGTCCAAGACTACGGCGACGAAAAGGAAGCTTGGGCCGCCTTCGCCCGGGTGTTATTTTCTTCCAACGAATTTTTATACGTCGAGTAACCATGAGCCTGTGCAATCACCGAACAAGCCTCCCTCTTTCCCGACGGGAAATGTTGCAACGTTCCGGAACCGGATTCGGAGCCCTCGCTCTGCACTCCTTGCTCGCTCGTGAAGCCGCCGGAAAAACCCAGGCGCCGCCTCTTCCCGGAAAAGCCAAGCGTGTCATTTTCCTCTTCATGCACGGCGGTCCGTCGACGGTGGATCTCTTCGATCCCAAACCGCTTCTCACGCGTGACACCGGAAAAGCCTTTCCGCTCAAAGCGCCGCGCATCGTCTCGCACAAATCAAAAAACCTTCTCCTGAAATCGCCCTGGTCCTGCCAGCAGCACGGCGAAAGCGGAGCCCAGGTTTGCGAGCTTCTTCCGCACATCGCCTCCATCGCCGATGACCTTTGCTTCGTGAAGTCGATGCATTGCTCGAACTCCCGTCACGGCGGCGCGCTGCTCGAACTCCACACCGGCTCCGATACCTTCACGCGTCCTTCGATGGGCTCATGGATCAACTACGGTCTCGGCACCGAAAACGAAAACCTCCCTGGCTTCATCACGATCAATCCCAGCGGCAGCCACGGCGGCGCCGGAGCCTGGTCATCGGCTTTTCTTCCCGCCAAGTATTCCGGCACTCGCATCGAGGGCAGCGGCCCATCAATGAAAGTCCCCTTCATCGATAATCCTCTCAAGGACCGTTCAAAGCAACGCAAGGAACTCGACCTTCTCGCTTCCTTCAACAAAGACCATCTCGCGCAACGCGGCGTCGACAGCGAACTCGAATCGCGCATCGCCTCCTACGAACTCGCCTTCAAAATGCAGATGGAAGTTCCCGGCGTACAAGACATTTCCAGTGAACCGGATCACATCAAAAAACTCTACGGCGCCGACGCCGGTCCCACGAAATCATTCGCCGAACAATGCCTCGCGGCCCGACGTTTCAGCGAAGCAGGCGTGCGCTTTGTGCAAGTCACCCACCGCTACTGGGACTCGCATGGCAACCTGACCAAGGAGCACGAAAAGCTTAGCGCCGAAATGGACAAACCCGTCGCCGGGCTCATCACCGACTTAAAACAACGCGGCCTTCTCGATGAAACCCTCGTTCTTTGGGGCGGCGAATTCGGGCGCACCCCAACCGCTCAGGGCAAAGACGGCCGCGACCACAATCCACACGGCTTCACCATGTTCATGGCTGGCGGCGGTATCAAACCAGGCTCCGTTTACGGCTCTACCGACGACTACGGCTACTACGCCGAAGACAAACCCGTCCACTTCCACGACCTCCACGCCACCATCCTTCACCTCATGGGCATCGACCACGAGGAATTCACCTACCGCTACGCCGGAAGAGACTTCCGCCTCACCGACGTCGAAGGGAAGATTGTCGATGGAATCCTCGCGTGAGCTTTGTCGAGCCCTCCAAATCGTCAAGATTTGGCTAGACTCGAGGCAATCGCATCACAGCCCGGGCCACTCGTCCAAAGTCGAGGGAAAATATCAATTAAGCAGCCAGTAAGAATTTTTTCAATTTACCGTATACTAAGGCGAGATGAACAACCGTCGTGATTTCCTGCGCAAGCTGGGCATTTCCTCTGCCTCCCTGCCCTTCCTAACTGGCCTCCCCGGATTCGCCGCCACGAATTCCGCCGGGCGCAAGCAGCGCATCATCTTCATGTTTTCGCCCAACGGAACCTTGCCCGACAAGTTCTGGCCTAGTGGTGACGGGAAGCTCGTCAATTCCAAGATTCTTTCCTGCCTCGCTCCCTTCGAGAACCAAACTGCCGTGCTGAAAGGCCTCTCGAACCGCGTCGGCGGCGACGGCGACCGTCACATGCGCGGGATGTCCTGCCTCCTCACTGGAGCCCGCCTCCATCCGGGAAACATTCAGGGCGGTTCGGATTCCCCCGCCGGCTGGGCTTCCGACATTTCCATCGATCAGGAAATTAAAAATTTCCTTCAGAAAAACGAAGCCACCCGCACCCGATTCGGCTCGCTCGAAGTTGGCGTCGCCGTGCCTGATCGCGCCGACCCTTGGACCCGGATGAGCTACGCGGGTTCGAATCAACCTCTCGCTCCTCTCGACGATCCTTACCAAATGCTCAACAAGCTCTACGGCCAGTCGAAGGACCGCGAAGCCTACGCCTCGGTCATCGACGCCCTTGGCTCGGATCTAAAAAAAATCTCCAAAACCGTCGGAGCAGAGGACCGGCACCTCCTTGAGCAACATCTCACCCTTGTGCGTGAAATGGAGCAGGAGATGGCCGCCGCGGCCAAGTCTGGAAAGCTCGATCATCCGGAGCCCGAGCTCGACCCCAACATCGAGCTCACCAACGACAATACCCCGCAACTCGCCCGCATGCAGATAGACCTTCTCGTCAACGCGATGGCCAACGACATGTGCCGCGTGGGAACGCTCCAATTTATGCGGTCGGTCGGACAAGCCCGCATGCGCTGGCTCGGGATCGAAGACGGCCACCACTCGCTCAGTCACGAACCCGATAAAAACAAAGGAGCTCAGGACAAGCTCGAAAAGATCAATATTTGGTTCTCCCAGCAACTCGCCTACCTCGCCAAACGCCTCCGCGACACTCCGGAGTCCGGTGACAATGGCAACATGCTAGACAACACCTCCATCGTTTGGGTCAACGAACTCGGTAAAGGCAACACCCATACTCTCGACGACATTCCTTTCGTCATCGTAGGAGGAGGGTCAGGCATTAAACCCGGCTATCGCCAGGTCGGCAACAATGTTCCCCACAACCGTCTACTCCTCACTCTCGCCCAATCGATGGGCCACAACATCGCGACCTTCGGTGAACAGAAGTGGTGTGAAGAAGGCGCGTTGAGTTTATCGTAAAGTCTCCCCCCTTTCAAGGGCACCATTTTTCAGACTTTTCCCACCAACAAAACAGCACCTCGCCCTCCCACACCCCCCCGCAGCAGAGCCGGATTGTAGGGTGCCATTGCCCTAGAATCCCCTTGCCACACACTGAAATCCCTCTAATTTTGCCCCTTTCGATAGCCCCCTCGAGATTGTTCCGTTTCCTATTTTCATGCATTTCCGCACTTTCCTCCTCCTCGGCTGCTTTTTTGGGCTCATCAGCAATAGTTTAGCTGCTAACGAGTCTCAAAAACCAGTCAGCTACTACACCGACATCCGCCCGATTTTTGAGGCAAACTGCGTCGGCTGCCACCAACCCTCCAAGGACAAGGGTGGCTACATCATGACCGATTTCGCCCGTCTTCTCGAAGGTGGCGAAGATGATGTCGCAATCGTCCCCGGAAAGCCGAAGGAAAGCTCTCTCATCGAAGAAATCACGCCCGACGCCGACGGCATGGCCGAGATGCCCAAGAAGAAGGGCCCGCTTCACGAAGTTGAGGTCGCTCTCATCACCCGTTGGATCTCCGAAGGAGCGAAAGACGATACTCCGGAGAACGCCCGTCAGCGTTACGATCAAGACAACCCGCCGATTTACACCAAGCCTCCCACCATCACATCGGTTGACTTCTCGCCTGATGGACAACTCCTCGCCGTCGCGGGATTCCACGAAGTCCTCCTTCACAAGGCCGACGGATCAGGAAATGTCGCACGTCTCGTGGGTCTCTCCGAACGAATTGAGTCCGTTCGCTTTTCACCCGACGGTACCAAGCTCGCCGTCACCGGCGGTCGCCCCGGTCGCATGGGCGAAGTGCAGGTTTGGGATATTGCCAAGAAGAGCCTCCTCCTCTCTGCGTCCTCCACTTTCGATACCGTTTACGGAGCGGCTTGGTCACCGGACGGAACCAGAATCTCTTTCGGCGGATCTGACAACACGGTGCGTGCCATTGATGCCACGACCGGCGAACAAATCTTCTTTCAGGGCGGACACAACGACTGGGTCCTCGACACTGCATTCAACCCCAAAGGCGACCACGTTGTTTCTGTCAGCCGCGACATGACGGTCAAGCTCACCGAGTTCAAAACCGAGCGCCTCATCGACAACATCACCTCAATCACGCCCAAAGCTCTTTCCGGTGGCATCAGCTCCGTTGTCAGCCATCCCACCCGCGATGAAATCGTCGTCGGAGGTGCCGATGGCGTTCCCAAGCTCTACCGCATCTTCCGTGACACCGCTCGCAAGATTGGCGACGACGCCAATCTCCTCTTCGAATTCCCTCCCCTTGAAGGCCGCATCTTCGCTGTCGATATTTCCAAAGACGCCAAACGCATCGCCGCCGGCAGCAGCCTCGATGGCAAAGGCGCAATCCACATTTACGAAGTCGATCCCAACGCCAAGATCCCTGCCAACGTCGCGGCCGCCATCAAGCAACCCACTCATCAGCGCAACGCCGACATGAAAAAGGCGCTGAAGAAGTATTTCGCCGAGGGACAAAAAACCCTCGCCGCTATTCCAGTCGAAGACAGCGGTATTTATGCCGTCGCTTTCAATCACGACGGCTCCCGACTCGCCGCTTCCGGTAACGACGGAAACATTCGCCTGATCGATACTTCCAATGGCAAACTCATTAAGTCCTTTCTCCCCGTGCAGATCGCCCATGAGCCAGCCCTCGCCAAAACCGGCACCACCAAGAAAGCCCCTCTGGATAAACGCAAGCCCCTCGACGCCGAAAAGATCCCCGCCGGACGCACCGTCACCAAGCTCAGCGTAGCGCCAAAAAACATCACTATCGATACCCCCTATCGCTACGCGCAGATCGTCGTTTCAGCCACTCTCGATTCCGGCGACGTCATCGACGTAACCCGCTTGGTCAAAAAGCAGATCAAGGGCAAGGGCACCACTGTTTCAAACACCGGTATCGTGCGTAGCGCCATCAACGGCAACAGCGAGATCACCTTTTCTATCGCCGGGCAAAGCATCGCCACTCAACTCAAGACCTCCGGCCAAGACCAGGACACCACTCTATCATGGACCAAGGACGTTAATCCTGTCATTGCCAAGATGGGGTGCAACGCCGGCACCTGCCACGGAGCGAAGGATGGTAAGAACGGCTTTAAGCTCTCGCTGCGGGGTTACGACCCACTCTACGACGTGCGGGCCTTCACCGACGACGTCGCTTCGCGTCGCGTCAATCTCGCCTCGCCCGACAATAGCCTTATGCTTCTTAAAGCGACCTCCGCCGTCCCGCACGAAGGAGGACAGCTCACCATGCCCCACGACGACTACTACAAGATCGTCCGCTCATGGATCGCCAAAGGTGCCAAACTTGAAAAGAAGACCACCAAGGTCACCAAAATCGACGTCTTCCCCCTCAATCCCGTCGTGCAGAACATCGGCGCAATGCAACAGATGCGCGTCGTTGCCACTTACCCAAATGGTGAGACCCGCGATGTCACCACCGAGGCTGTTGTCTCCAGCGGAAATGGCGAGGTCGCCGAAACGATCAAAGGCTATCCCGCGCTCATCAAGGTCCTCCGCCGTGGTGAAGCGCCCATCCTCGTGCGTTACGAAGGCGCCTACGCCGCCACCACCGTCACCGCGATGGGCGATCGCACCGGCTTCGTCTGGAACAACCCACCCAAGTTCAATCAGATCGACTCCCTCGTTTCAGAGAAGTGGTTGCGCATGAAAACCCTCCCTTCCAAAATCTGCACCGACCTTGATTTCGTCCGTCGCATCTACCTCGACCTCACCGGCCTGCCCCCGACCGCCGGGCAAGTCAAAGCTTTCATCGCAGATGTCCGTCACTCGCAAGTCAAGCGCGACGCCTTGATCGACTCCCTCATCGGCAGCCCTGAGTTCGTGGAATTCTGGACCAACAAATGGTCCGACATGCTTCAGGTCAACCGCAAGTTCCTCGCCCCGCAAGGTGCAAAGCTCTTCCGTGATTGGATTCGCAAGGAGGTCGAAAAAAACACGCCTTACGATCAATTTTCCCGCAAGGTCATCACAGCCATGGGTTCCAATAAGGACAACCCAGCGGCCTCTTACTACAAGATCCTTCGTACTCCGGAGGAGACAATGGAAAACACCACCCACCTCTTCCTCGCCACGCGCTTCAATTGCAACAAGTGCCACGACCACCCCTTCGAACGTTGGACGCAGGACAACTACTATGAGATGGCGTCCTTCTTCGCGCATGTCGGACTCAAAGGCGATCCCGCTTCCGGTAAGAGCAAAATCGGCGGCACTGCAGTCGAGGGAGCCAAGCCGCTTTACGAAATCGTTTATCAAAATCCCAAAGGCGAAGTGAAGCACGAGCGCACCGGCGAAGTCATCGAACCCGCCTTCCCCTACCCGGCCAAGCACACTCCCAAAAAAGATGCCCCCCGCCGAGACAATCTCGCCAACTGGATCACCTCGCCCGACAATCGCTACTTTGCCTCCAGCTACGCGAACCGCGTCTGGGGATACATGATGGGCACCGGCATCATCGAACCACTCGATGACATTCGCGCCGGAAATCCACCATCAAACCCCGAACTACTCGACTGGCTCACCAAACACTTCGTCGAGAACGGATTCGATGTTCGCGAACTCATGCGTGTCATTTGCAAGTCGCGCACCTACCAGCTCTCGATCGAAACCAACAAGTGGAACTCGGATGACACCATCAACTTCTCCCACGCCAAGGCTCGACGCCTTCCCGCGGAGGTTCTTTACGATTCCATCCATGCCGTCACCGGAGCCAGCAGTCGTTTCCCCGGAGTTCCCGCCGGCACCCGCGCCTCCGCCCTTCCCGACGTCGGCGTCAAACTCCCTGACAGCTTCCTCGCAAACTTCGGTCGCCCTGTTCGCGAAAGCTCCTGCGAATGCGAACGCAGCAGTGACATGCAACTCGGCCCCATCATGGCGCTCCTGAGCGGCCCGACCGTTGGCAACGCCATTTCCGACCCCAAGAACGCCATCGCCAAAAAGGTCAACGAAACGAAAGACGACAAGATTCTCATCGAGGACATCTTCTATCGTATCTTGAATCGTCCTCCAACCGAGCCGGAGGTCAAAGAAACTCTTGCCGTCTTCTCAGAGGGCATCGATCAAGACCACGCCACCCTCAAGAGAGTGCTCGCTAATCATCTCAAAAACCGCGACCCCGCCTTGGCCGCAGCCGAGAAGAAACGCGAAAACGACATCAACGCCGCCCGAGTCGCCATTACCAATCGCGAGAAAGCAATCAAGCCCGACGTCGATACCAAGGAGAAAGCGCGCAAGGATCTCATCGCAAAAATTGAAGGCGAAAGGAAAGCCTACGAAACCGGCCTCCCCGCCACCATCGTCACTTGGGAAAAAGACCTCTCCGCAGGTGATTCTCCCTGGAGCATGCTTCAGCCCATCGATCTCAAATCAACCAATGGGATCACCCTCGCCGCCGAGAAAGACAACGCCATCTTTGCTTCCGGCAAGAACGCCAAAACAGATTTCGTCATCACGACCTCAACAAAACTCACCGGCATCACCGCGGTGCGACTCGAAATGCTTGCCGATG
>PBTU01000112.1 GCA_002729295.1 Verrucomicrobiales bacterium
CGGTAGACATCGGACGGTCCCCAGATGTCAGTGACACCAGTAGCGATTGGGGGGTCCTCCAGGGCTTCGACGATGGTTCCTCGGGTTGAGTCGGCGTGCCAGCGTCCGTGATGGCCCATGAAAGCGCCGCCGAGGAGGTCGCGGCCGAAGTTGATCCTCTTGCCGCCGATTTCATACGGAAGGTTTCCACGGAAGCCGTGGTTTGCGGTGCGGAGTGCGACAATGGGCTTTCCTGAGTCGAGATAGCTCACAATGAGTTTTTGTTGCTCCATCGGGAGAGTGAGGAGTCGGGTGATGATGATGAGGGCGTCTGCCTTGGCCAGGTGTTCAAGGCCGGGGATGTTGTGCGATTTGAATTCCGCTTCTTTCCCCTTCTTGGGATAGACCGGCATGGTGGGGTCGACTTCGCCTTTTTCATTCACTCCGAAGAGAACCGTAGTGTCGAAGCCGTGGTGCTTGCTGAGAACCTTCGCCATCATTGGCATTGATTGTTCGCTACGGTATTCCTGGTCAGCGGTAATCAGAACGATGTGTTTCCCTTTTCCCGGACCTTTTTCTCCCGAATAGGTGAGCCATTTGGGGCTTTCCGGGACGGGGTGGGCCGAAGCCAGACCAAGGCAAAGCAGCGCCGAGAACAGGAGTGATGAAAATGTCATGGACGGAGCTTGGCGGATTTTTTACTCGTTGTGAACATGGATTGTTTGAAAGCGGAAGAAAGTCTTGTTCGGGGGCGCGGCGGGAGATTTTTTTTCACCCAATTGCGACGAATCTCCATGATCATGGCTTTGCTCTCAGCAGGTGCAGCTGGCGGGACCACCAAGAACGTGATGGGGAAAGATCCCTTAAAGCGTCCAAGTGACGCGGTCCAGCTCGTGGGGAATCAAGGACACGTGATGGTTCCCGAGGGGAAGGGTGAGTCCAAGTGGGTCTTCAAGGATGGTGTCCTCACTGCGTCGCCGGTCTGGGATAGCGTGATTACGCCCGGTGTGTATTCGGATTTTTTGATGCACGTGGAGTTCAATGTGAACGATGTGCCTGATGCCAAGGATCCTGAGAAGAACGGGAATTCGGGAGTCTATATTCAGCAGCGCTATGAGCTTCAGATTCTAAATTCCCACGGGGTATCCGCCGAGGACTACAAGGCGAGTTATGCCGGGAGTCTCTACCGTCAGAAGAAGCCCGACGAGTTGGTTTCGAAACCGGCGGGCGAGTGGCAGACTTACGATATTGTGTTTCGGGCGGCGCGATTTGAGGGCAATAAGAAAACCGAAAACGCGCGCATTTCGGTGAGGCACAACGGGGTGCTGATTCATGACGACTACGGCTTTAAGAATAAGACCGGGGCTGGAATGAAAGAAGGGCCTGAAGCCTTGCCGATTAAATTACAGGGGCATCACAACCCGGTAAAATTTCGCAATGTATGGATTCAGAGGTTGAAGTTGGAAGCGGCTGAAGAAAAAGCGGAAGCACCGAAGAAAAAGAAGAAGGGCTACACGTATGTCATTCCGTTCGATGAAATCCCGCCGTCGCCGGCTTTGTAGCCAATTGTACGGCCTGTTATGGGTCGGACGGGCACGGCCTCGAGTTGTTGGGGCAACCTCTGGTAGGGGGGGATGGGTGACGGGATCTCCCAAGAAATTTGCCGCAATTCTTCTACGAGGTCTTATGGGGCTGATTAGGGTAAGGGGAGAAACCTATACTGTAGCCGCCGCGATGCCAGGCTTGAGGACAGCTCTTGGATGACACTGGGCTTGCGGGTTTCCTTCGTGGCGACTAAACCCTGTGCGTGGCCTTCACTGTTGATAAAGCCTTCGAGTTGATTTCTTCCGCGCATGAGCGGAAGCGCTTGGCACATGCCTTTCTCATCACCGGACCCAATGGGAGTGGGAAGTCGGAGCTGGCGGCCCGGATGGGGGATTTGCTCAATGGTAAGAGAGACGAGGGTGACGATCTTTGGGGCGAGTCGGTGGAATCCACTGCGCCGTCGTTGGAGGAGTTGGAAGGGGAATTTATCCGGGCGGTGCGTCCTCGCTCAAAGTCGCGTCGCATTGCCGTCGATGACATTCGCGCGCTTGAAAAAATGATGAATCAATCGTCGCCGGACGGGACGTGGAAAATCGGAGTGATTGTGGACGCTGACCGGATGAATGAATCATCGGAGAACGCTTTTTTGAAGACGCTTGAGGAGCCTCCCCGGGAAAGTCTTCTCCTTTTGTTGTCTAGTGAGCCGGAAAGGCTGCTTCCAACGATTTGGTCCCGCTGCGTTCATCTTCCGCTGGTGAGGCCTGCTGGTGCGGTTCGCTCGGAGGAGGTGGAGCAAATTATTCCGCTGCTCGATGAAGTGACGCGCGATGGTTTGGGAACGATGGAATCCGGATTGCGGGTAAAGTCGGGGCTGGAGGCGCTTCTGGCCGAGAGGAAGCAGGTCATTGAGAAAAAATACTCGGAGATCTTTAAGGGAGAGAAGCTTAAGTATCAGAAGGTCGTGGAGGCCGACTGGATGAAGGATCGTGAGAAAGTCTACGAAGCCCAATCCTCGGCAGATTATCTGGGTGAGCGGGCCCTGATGATCGAGACAATCCATGCGTGGGTGGGGGATTTGGTGCGTCAGAAAGCCGGAGGAGCTGGTTTGGAATTCCCGGAATATGCCGAAACAATGGCTCAAGCGGTCGCCGATGAAGATTTAGACGTGCTATTGAGGCGCGTTGCAGCCATGGAGAAGCTGCGCAGTCTTCTGGAGACAAACGTGGTGGAGGCTCTCGCGCTCGAGGTGTCCTTCATGAAAACATTCGGAGAGATAAGCTAATGAAGAGAGATAAATCTTTTGTCGATCACATTCGGGTCCATTGCCGTGCCGGTAATGGAGGGCATGGCGTGGTGAGTTTTCGTAAAGAGAAATTTGTGCCCCGGGGTGGACCCGATGGCGGTGATGGCGGCGATGGAGGGAAAGTGGTTTTGATCGTCGACGAGAACACTGACAATCTTCGCTCGTTTCATTACGACCCCAAGTTGCTTGCGGAAGACGGCGCACACGGCCAGAGCTGGAAACGGCATGGCAAGAACGGAAAGACCAAGATCGGACGTGTTCCTCCCGGAACGGTTATTTATAAAAGCCCGGCCACTGATGTTTCCGAAGCGGTTGCGATGGAGCGGAGCGACGAAGGCGTCGAGTTGGAGCCCGTGATCGATTTGACTGAACCGGGTCAGGAATACGTCCTGCTCGAGCCCGGGCGAGGAGGGCGGGGGAATTTCCACTTCAGATCTGCAACTAATCAAGTTCCCCAGGAACGAGAGCTCGGAACGGAGGGAAGCGAGGGGATTTTCTATTTCGAACTTCGTCGTATCGCGGACATTGGCTTGGTTGGTTTTCCGAATGCCGGCAAGTCGACATTGCTGGGCAAGATTTCTGCGAAGCAGCCGAAGGTCGCTTCCTATCCATTTACCACGCTCACTCCGCAGGTTGGAGTGGTGAGCTTGGATGGTGGTTCGTCACGTTGCACCGTGGCGGACATTCCCGGGCTCATCGAAGGTGCTCATGACAACCGCGGGTTGGGACATGAGTTTCTCCGTCACATCACGCGCTGTCGTGTTTTACTATTTGTCGTCGATATCGCGGGGAGCGAAATGCGTGATCCCATCGAGGATATCCAGACTCTTCGCAAAGAGATTAAGCTCTATGACGAAGATCTTGCGAAATTCCCCTGGATGGTGGTCGCCAATAAGATGGATCTTGAGGGGGCGGATGAGAATCTTACGATTTTCCAAAATAGATTTCCCAAAGTGCCCATCATTCCGATTTCCGCGATGGAGGGCGAAGGCATTGATGATCTGAAGGTAGAGATGTCCACGATCTTGAACGACGGTGAGTGAGTTGATTTTTGTCTATGGAGCTCTTCGTAAGGGAGCTTCCAATGATTGGCGAATGAAGGGTGCGCAGTGGCTTGGGCCTGCTGAAGTGTCGGGGACTCTCGTCAAGATCGATTGGTATCCCGGGCTCGTCTTAGAAGGTGGGTCTGTGGTGTTGGGGGAGGTTTACGAAGTCGGACCTGAGTTGATGAATGAGCTCGATGAATTCGAAGGCATCGGATTAGAAGACGAGCGCAACGGCGAGTATCATCGCGTGAAGGCCGAAGTGAGCTTTGCAGGAGAGCCGCTCAATGTCTGGATCTATGAATGGCTCAAAGGCGTGGAAGGATATTCCGTCGTGGAGTCCGGTGATTGGCTAGACGCATAGGCGTTGAGCGAGCTTGACGGCTTCTTGCAAAGACGTGGCACTGGCTTTTCCCTGCCAGGCCAGATCGAAAGCGGTGCCGTGATCGACGGAGGTACGCACGATGGGTAGACCCAGGGTGACATTGACTCCGAGATCGAATGCCAGCGTCTTGAGCGGAATGAGCCCTTGATCGTGGTAGGTGCAGACGTAGGCATCGATGGTTTTTCGCAGGGTCGGGAGGAATGCCGTGTCGGGTGAAATCGGGCCAATGATATCGATGCCCTTCGCACGGGCTTTTTCCAAAACTGGAGCAATGAGGTTGATTTCCTCTCCACCAAAAAGTCCGGCTTCACCCGCATGGGGATTAAGTCCAGGCATGGCAAGCTTGGCTGGGCTTCCTTTGAGGGCACTCATCGCTTCGTGGGTGAGTTCGATGACTTCCAGCATGCGATCGGCTTCAAGGAGATCGGGAACATCCGCCAAAGCGACATGGGTCGTGACCAATGCGCAGGTAATCTCGTCGGAGGTGAGCATCATGGCGTGGCGCGGCGAATTGGTTTTCTGGGCGAGATACTCGGTATGTCCCGGGAAGGGATGTCCGGCGAGATGCCACGCTTCCTTGTGGATGGGATTAGTCACCACTCCGGTATACTCGCCGGCTAAAGCGCCTTCGACGGCCGCTTCAAGGCAGCGGAAGGAATGATCACCAGAGATCGCCGAAACTTTTCCGGGTTCGATTTCACCTTCGAGAGGAAGGTTGATGATCTGATCAGGATTGAATGGAAGAGAAAGGCGGTCTGCAATCTTACGATGAAGTTCGCGGCATCCAAGGAGTTTCAGGTCCCCGGATCGATCTTCCGAAAGGACCTGCAGAGCCAGCTCCGGCCCCACTCCGGCCGGGTCTCCCTGAGTAATGATCAATGGGCTCTTCATTTGCTGCCCCCCTCATCGTGTTATTGGGGGGGAAGGTCGAGAGGATATTCACTACTTAGCGATTTTCCCGTCACTCAGGCAATGGAGCGAGGAGCTCCCCCTGAGGATAAGGTCTTTTCCGGTGAGTGCTGGGGAGGCCTGCTTTTCGTAACTCGATCCGGCAGGGTGGTTTGCCAGATTATCTTTCCGTGCTTGCGATCAAGGGCGATGACGATGAAGAGACTTTTGCGAGCTTTGAGGCTATTGTCATGCGAGCCCGAACGATAGCCAACAGGAGGATCTTCTTCCTTGCCATGGGAAATGGTCGCGGTGAGGTAAACCCGATCACCCGATCACCCGATCACCCGACACGAGCGGAGAGGAATTCCCAGATCGGGGAATGGCTCATGGTGAAGATGATTGGCGATTACAAATGTCGGTTGGCAAGCCAAGAGGAGCTTGATTTTGAAGGAGCGGTGACGAAGACTGTGGCTCCAAGGATATTTCATGACGACTCAGGAAATTCAGCAATACATCGACACGGCGATTGGCGCAAATTTTGAGGGGTTTACCTCGGAATCCGGAGAGATGATGACGAGTGAGGGTGGGGATGGGCGCTTTATGGGTAAGGTGATCGCGACGAGATATGGCGGGCTTCCTGTGGGGCGGGATTTTTTTCTGGCGATTGGGGAAACGGATCTGAAGGTGCAAATTGTGAAGCTGGGAAGGTCAGAGGGCTTGTCGCCGGGGGAGGGCGATCTGGCTGCGCTGTTGCTAAAGGAACTGGGGATTGAGGTGGAGGGATAGAAATCAAGAAGAGATCACTGGGTGGAGAAATTTCCAGACGTTGTCGGCGACTTTTATTTGTCCTTCTGCCGTGGGGTGGATGCCATCTTCTTGGTTGAGTTTTTCCACGCCGCCGACGCCTTCGATGAGGAAGGGGATGAGGGTGGCTTTGGATTCATTGGCGACGTCGGGGAAGAGGGTCTTGAAGGCTGCCGTGAACTTGGGGCCCATGTTGTCGGGCATTTGCATGCCGGCGATGAGGATTTTAATTTTTGGATTTTTGGCGCGGGCCTTGGTGATGATTCCGAGGAGGTTCTTTTTGGTTTCTCCTGGAGGGATTCCGCGAAGGCCGTCGTTGCCGCCCAGGGCGATGACGAGGACGTCGGCTCCTTTGGCCATGGCCCAATTAACGCGCCGCAGGCCACCGGCGGTGGTGTCGCCGCTGACTCCGGCATTGGCGACGGTGTAGGGGAGTGCAGCTTTGGTGATCTTTTTCTGAAGGAGAGCAGGGTAGGCTTCTTTGGGGCTGAGTCCGTAGCCGACGGTGATGCTATCTCCCAGGATGACGATGCGTTTCTCCGTATTGGTTGCATTCGGAGATTCCTCTGCGAAGATTGCACATCTGAAGGTTAGTAATAGGCCTAACAAAACTTTCCTCCGAAATGTCATCTCCATCGGCTGCTAATCTAGAATCCACATCGAGCACTGTCAAACGACCTATCCTGAAGGTCACCGGTTTGCGGAAAGTTCATCAAACTGCGAGTCATGATCTCACCGTGCTCAAGGATGTTGATCTGTGTCTTGAAGAAGGAGAAACGCTGGCAATTGTTGGGCCTTCGGGGAGTGGTAAGACGACCTTGCTCGGATTGTGTGCGGGGCTGGATGATGCCAGCGGGGGATCGGTGGAGTTGGATGGGCAGGCCATCGAATCGCTGGATCAGGATGCGCGGGCGTCTTTGCGGAATCGTTTGGTGGGATTTGTCTTTCAAAGTTTCCAACTGATCCCAACGCTCACCGCGATCGAAAATGTCCTGGTGCCGCTGGAATTGCGTGGGGAGTCCGGGCAAGAGGCGGAGGCGGAAAGATTACTCACGGAAGTGGGTCTGGGCGATCGGCTTGATCACTATCCCTTACAGCTTTCCGGAGGGGAGCAACAACGGGTGGCTTTGGCGCGGGCGTTTATTCACCGCCCTAAGATTCTCTTTGCTGATGAACCGACGGGGAACCTAGACTCGGGAACGAGCGGGCCGATTGTAGAGATGTTGTTTCGTTTGAATCGAGAAGCCGGGACGGCCTTGGTTCTGGTAACGCATGATCCTGCTCTGGCCGCGAAAGCGCGTCGGGTGGTAACGATGAGCGGGGGAACCATTGTTTCGGAGGAAGAGAATGCCATCGTCTAAGAAGAAGCCCCTGCCACGGAGTTTGTGGACGGCCTTATTTCATTCCTGGGTTTGGCGGATGGCTTGGCGGGATAGTCGGTCGCAGCGATTGCGCTTGGTTATTTTTTCTCTGGCGATTGTTTCGGGGATTGCGGCGCTGACGGCGATTCATTCGTTGAAGACGAGTGTTGAGCGGGGGATCGATTCGGAGGCGAAGTCGCTTCTTGGGTCGGATCTGCGGGTTTCTTCGCGAAAGGAGATCACTCTCGAAGAAGTCGACAGGCTTGCTGAGATGGCGAGCCGGGTGAGCCGGGAGATTAGTTTTCCATCGATGATGCGATTTCTTCCTGAAGAAGGAGTTCGACTCATGCAAGTGCGAGGGATCGAGGGGGGGTATCCATTTTATGGAAAAGTAGAAACCCGCCCGGCGGAGGCTTGGGAAAGGTTGCAGAAAGAGGGTGGAGTCCTGGTAGAGCCGTCGATCCTTGATCAGTTTTCGGTCGCGGTGGGAGATCGGGTTGAGTTGGGCGGGATAGAGTTAGAAATTCGCGGCGTGGTCGACAAGCCTGCTCCAAGAGGGAGTCGCTTTAGTGGATTTGCGCCGGAAGCCTATGTTAATTTGGCAGATATCGAGCGAAGTGGTCTGCTGGGAAAAAACAGCATGGCGGGGTATCAAGTGCATCTGGAAATTCCAGACGCGCCGGCATCGCGTGAGTTGAAAGACAAGGTGCTTGAGGGCTTTCCAGATACCCGGTGGCGCATGGAAACGCCGGAAAATCGTCGTGAGAATTTGGGGAGGGCGCTCGACTTCTTCCAAAAGTTTTTAGGTTTGATTGCGCTGGCTTCGTTGGCTCTGGGTGCAACCGGCGTGGCAGGTGCGGTGCATGCGCATGTCACGAGGCGAATTCAGACGGTTGGGATTTTGCGTTGTCTTGGCTGTCCGGGAAATTTGGCCTTCGGGATCTATTTTGCGCAGGCGATTGCGCTGGGCTTGTTGGGGGCGTTGATCGGTGCCGGTCTTGGAATTGGCATGCAGATGGGATTGCTGACAGCGCTTGGGGATAAATTGCCGGTTTCGGTGAGTCCGACACCGGAGTGGCTGGTTGTTTGTCAGACCACGGCGATAGGCTTTGCTGTTTGTTGCGGCTTTGCCTTGTTGCCATTAATGAAGATCCGGGGAATTTCTCCTGCGGTCACTTTGCGAAGTGGAGCCACTTTGAAAGGAAGCTTCCTTCGGGCTTTGCCGGTTTATGGATTGTTGTTGGGGCTGCTGGTGATGGTGGCTTATGGAAATGATCCAAGATGGAAGGAGGCATTTGCGATGGTGGGAGGAATGGTGGTGGCCTTTCTGGTTTTAGTGGGGGTGGCGCGTGGTTTGATGGCGATGAGTCGTCGTGTAGTGAGCGCTCGCTGGCCCTACATGATTCGTCAGGGTGTTTCGAATTTGCATCGGCCTGGCAATCAAACGCTCCTGTTCCTGCTCTCGCTTGGATTGGGGACATTCCTTCTCGTGACGATTCTCTCAGCGGGGAAGCTCTTGAATGATCGACTCAGTCTGCAGCAATCAGAAGAGAGCCCGAACTTGTATCTGATCGATGTGCAACCCGATCAAGTGGCCGGCGTGAAGGCGCTTTTGGCAGGTGCTGAATTGCCTGTTCTGGAGGCTGCGCCGATGGTTACGATGCGGATTCAGTCGATTCGTGGTGTCGAGGTGGGTGATCTCAAAGACGTACCTCGTTGGGTGGGAAGGCGAGAGTTTCGTTCGACCTATCGTGATCAATTGAATTTCACCGAGACGCTGATCGCAGGTGAACTTGCCACCGAGCGAGCCGATATTGAAGACATCGTGCCGCTGTCGCTGGAGGAGAAGCTCGCGAAAGATATGAAAGTGAGTATCGGCGATGAGATCACGATGGACGTGCAGGGAATTACCATTCGAACAAAAGTGACGAGTATCCGGCGGGTTGATTGGAGTCGATTCAATCTCAATTTTTTTATGGTCTTTCCTCCAGGAGTGTTGGAGGAGGCTCCGGGGTTTAATGTCGTGACCACCCGGACTCCGACGCCGGAAGCTTCGGGAGATCTTCAGCGTAAATTAGCCGGGGAATTTGCGAATGTGACTGCGATTGATCTGACTCAAATTCTTGAGATGGTTCGGGATATTCTCGCAAAGATTTCGACGGGCGTTACCATTCTGGTTGGGTTCACGGTCTTGGCGGGATTGCCGATCTTGATAGGAACTTTGTTGAATGGTCGGGACGTCAGGTTGAAAGAGAGCGTGCTCTTGAGAACATTGGGAGCCTCGGCGAAACAAGTCCGTAGGATCCTTGTGATTGAGTATGCCACGCTGGGTTTTCTCACCGCCCTCACCGGAGTGTTGTTGGCCGTAGCGGCGAACGCCGTGCTGGCGACCTCCGTGTTTGACACTTCGCCATGGCCGGATGCGATGCTTCTTTTCACAGTCTTTGGAGCAATGATGGGGATCTCGGTGCTTGGTGGGCTTGCCCTGAGCCGGGGAGTCACAAGCCACCCGCCGCTGGAAATTCTGCGGGGTGGAAGTTAGAGGAGGGCGGTTTTCGGAGCTTGTATGAGGTGGAGGGGCGAGGCAGCGTAGGTCGGGAGGGCTTGATGGTGCGGGATTTTTGTTATGCTTTAAGGTAACCGGTTGCGAAAGTAGACCAATTTTTTTGAAGGTTGGACCTTGTCCTCATGGAGAGACTCAGGAAGACTTTTGAAAGTGGATCCTTTAGATATGAGTGGGCTGGTGGCGGCCGTGGTGACGCCGATGGATGATCGGGGCGATTTGAATTTGGGGATTGTTCCGCAGATTGTGGATCATTTGGAATCGAATGGAATTACGGGGATCTATATCGCGGGGAGCACCGGCGAGGGGATGTCTCTGACGGACGAGGAGCGGCGGGCTGTGGCTGAGGTTTATGTTGGAGCGGCCAAGGGACGTTTGAAAACCTTCGTGCAAGTAGGGCACAATAGCTTGCGAGCTTCTGCTGAGTTGGCGGGTCATGCAGAAGCAATCGGAGCGGATGCGGTCTCGGCGACGCCGACCGGGTATTTTAAAGTGAGCAGCGAGGAAGAGTTGGTGGAAGGCTTGTTGCCGATTGTTGAGGCGGCTGCGAAGACGCCCTTTTATTATTATCACATTCCTTTTTTGTCCGGGGTGAATTTGGATCCAATGGAGTTGACGGACCGTGCGATGGATCGCTTGCCGACCTTTTGCGGGATCAAGTATTCCGATGGAGGGTCGCTTCATAATCTTCCTTTGTTGGAGAAAGTGGGCCCGGGATTGGAATTCTTGGCGGGATCGGATGAGGCTTATCTTATGTCGGTGGCGCAGGGGTTTCGTTCGGCGGTCGGAAGTACTTACAACTATGCCGCGCCGATTTATGATCGGGTGAGAGAAGCAGTGGAGTCGGGAGATTTACAAGAAGCCCGGCTTTGGCAATCTCGTGCGCTGGAAATGATCGGAGCGATGTTCGGAACCTGCGGGAGATCTTCGTTGAAGGTGATGATGCAGATGGTGGGGATCGATTGCGGCCCGGTTCGACGCCCCATTGATCCAGCCAGTTCGGAACAGATTGCGGCATTGCAAGCGGAGTTGGAAAAGATGGGTTGGTTTCAGTGGGTTGGTCAGGAAAGCCAGGGGAGTGCCCGATGAGACACATACTTATTCTCTGTTTGTTTGCTTGGGCTCCGGTGTGGGGCGCTCTGACCTGGGACCGGCTTCCTGATTTGCCTGATCGTGAAGGATTTGCCGGAGTCTACTCCGGGATCGTGAAGGAGGGATCCGGGGAATTTCTTGTGGTTGCCGGGGGTGCGAATTTTCCGGAGGGACGACCTTGGGAGGATGGAAAGAAAGTTTACTACGATACGGTTTATGTTCTGCCTTTAAAGGAAGGTGGGGAGTGGCGGGTGTCGGAGGTAAAATTGCCGGCCAAGATCGGCTATGGCATGTCGGTGAGTCTAGAGAGTGGGGCCAGTTGGTTCATGGGCGGAAAGAATGATGAGGGATGTGTTGGGGATGTTTTAGAGGTGACAATGTCGGGGGGGAGATTGAGCTTTGAGAAGAAAGCGTCACTACCGAAGGTGATTGCCGAAGGGGTAGCCGGAGTGGTGGGTGAGGATATTTTGGTTGGAGCGGGAACGAATGGGGAAGCGACTGGTCGAATGATGTATCGCTTTAGTGCGGGGGAGTGGAACGAACTCAGTTGGCCGGAGGAAGCTCGTGGGCGGATGTATGCCATTGGTGGCGAGAGAGGTGGGAAGTTTTATCTCTTTGGTGGTCGGGATTTGGCGGAGGGTGAAGAGGAGCAAAAGGATCGGATTTTTGGATTGGATTTTTTGAAGGATTGCTGGTCGCTGAATGTCGCTGAGGGAACGTGGAAGCAACTGGCGGATCTTCCTGAAGCAAGATCGGCGGCCCCGTCGATGGCGGTGCCGGTGGGGGCGAGCTCTTTGTTGATGCTGGGAGGAGTGCCGGTGGAGTTTTTGCGGGAGCAAGTTGCCGCGCGGCCGGAGATTAATGGGCAGGGGATGGAGCATCCGGGGTTTCCGGCTTCAATTCTTTCCTACAACACCGTAACGGATCGCTGGGCCAAGGCGGGGAGTTTGCCACTCGATGGAACCTTCGCTCCGGTGACGACTCCGGTGGTGATTTGGGATGGAAAGGCGATTTTGCCAACGGGTGAGATCAAACCGGGGGCGAGATCTCCGCAGGTGCTCATCGCGGAAGTGGGGGGAATGAAGATGAGTTTTGGCGTAGTGAATTGGATCGTGGTTGTTGTTTATCTTTTGGGGATGGTGGCGATTGGATATTGGTTCATGAAGAGGGAAGCAGCTTCGTCAACCGAGGCTTACTTCCGGGGCGGGCAAAAGATTCCCTTCTGGGTGGCCGGGCTATCGATCTTTGCGACGATGTTGTCGGCGATCACCTTTATGGCGGTGCCGGGGACGGCGTATGCCACGAATTGGAATGGCTATATCGGGCAGTGGCCGATTCTGCTTATTGTGCCTTTGGTGGTAATGTTTTACCTGCCTTTTTATCGGCGTCTGAATATTACAACAGCTTATGAGTATTTGGAAAAACGATTCAATGTTGCGACACGGGTGATCGGGAGTGTGACCTTCATGTTATTTCACGTCGGACGGGTGGCGATTGTGCTTTATCTTCCGGCGCTCGCGCTTTCGAGTGTGACCAATATCGATATTTACGCAGCGATCACCGTGATTGGAGTTTTATGTGTGATCTATACCGTGATGGGAGGGATTGAGGCAGTGGTTTGGACCGATGCGATTCAGGCGATGGTGTTGATTGGGGGTGCGCTTTTATGTTTTGGGTTGGTTGTTTCGCAAGTGGATGGCGGGATGGGGGCGATTGGCACGGCGATGAGTGAGCAGGGGAAAGGGATTGCGGCGAGTTGGAGCCTGAGTGATATCTCAGTTGGTAAGGGGTCGACTTCGGGCTTTGTGTTGTTCGTGGCCTTTATGTTGGCGAATCTGCCATCGTATACCTCGGGGCAGGATGTGGTACAGCGCTACGTTACGACCTCCTCCGAGAAGGAGGCGGCGAAATCGCTCTGGATGAATATCGTGATGGTTCTGGTGGGCTCGGCGATCTTCTTTGGTCTGGGAACCGCCTTGTATGTCTTTTACCAAAGCAAGCCTGAGTTGATGGACCCGGGGCTTCCGAAGACGGACAGTGTGCTGCCGTTTTTCATCATGCAGAACCTTCCGATTGGGGTAGCGGGTTTAATTATCGCGGGAGTTTTCGCGGCGGCGCAGTCAACGATCTCGAGTTCTTTGAATTCGGTAGCGACGGCTTTTGTGACGGATGTCTATGGGCGCTTACTCAAGCCTGAAAGCTCCGATGAGAGAAGGCTCAAGGTGGCGAAGTGGGTCGTAATTACACTGGGGGTTGTCGGGATTGGAGTGTCGTGTCTTCTTGCGAAAATGGGAACCGATGGCGTGTTCATGTTGTTTAATCGTTTCATTGGTTTTGCGCTCGGGCCCTTGGGTGGCTTGTTCGCCCTGGGGATCTTTTCACGGGGTCCAAATGGACGAGCCGGACTGTTGGCTTTGATCAGTGGCGTAGTGAGTGTCGTGACGGTGTATTTTCTGAATGAAGCCGGCGTGGTTGATATAATGCCTTTGCTTTATGGGGCCGTGGGATTCCTGACGACTTTAGTGGCGGGAATCGTCCTGGGCTTCGTGCTGCGGGCGACTAATGAGGAGGTTGCCGGGCTGACAATTTGGACTCAGAAAAGGTAATGAGCGGATATTCGAAAGAGGAGCTAAGTGGGTTGCGAGATCGTGACGGGAGTCTGATCGACGACAATAAGTCGTTTTGGTTGTGAGGTCGCTTTGCTTGGATATTGGCGACGCTTTGTAATACGGTGGAGAAGCGCCAGGAGTCGGAGTGGTCCTGCCTTTAGCGGAATCAAGGGCGCTCGTGCACTACTTGGTTCTTAGTTAATTGAAGAATGCTCCGACCGTTTTGTTGTATCTCGCTCTGTCGGTGAGCATTTACTGTGGAATTGGATTCTTCGCGATCTACTTTAGAGCTTTCTATGAGTTTCAGATTTTTGAAGTGTTTGTTGCGATTATGTTTCCTCCATTCACGATAGCGAACTTGATTTTCCTAATCACTGATTTGCTTGGTGGAAGAGAACTCAAATTCAGGGGAATCTTTGTGATGTGTCCCCGGGGTGCGTTGACTCTCAGCCTGATCATTGGAGTGATTATCGGTTTGATGAGGAGGTGCTCTTTTGGGAGTGAGATTTTCTGATTTAAAAATTGACATAATTACGAAGTTTCAGTAACTACTGAAAGTAGATGAGTGATGAATGTGTGACCTTGGAGGGTGTTCGCGAAGAATTCGTGGCCCAGTGGGGGGTGATAGGAGCGCAGTGGGGGATCAACCGCACGATGGCTCAGATTCATGCTCTTCTGCTGACGGCCGCTGAGGCGATGAGTACGGACGAGGTGATGGAGTATCTTGAGATTAGTCGGGGAAATGCTCATACTAATTTGAAAGACCTTGTAGGATGGGGCTTGATTCGAATCATTACCAAAAAAGGTGAGCGGAAGGAATTCTTTGAAGCGGAGAAAAATGTTTGGGAAATGTTCCGAAGAATCACTCGTGAGCGGAAGCGCCGGGAGATTGATCCAGCTTTGGAAACTCTCCGGAAGTGTCGGGATGCAACAAAGAGCATGAAGGACCGCGATGCGAAAGTGTTTTACAAGCAGATCAGCGAACTTGAGGATTTTGTGAGTTTTGGGTCTAAAATGAGTGATCGTGTGGGGTCGTTGCAGCATGGCAAGGCCATTAAGCTGGCCATGAAGCTTTTGGGCTAATGCCCGTAAAACAAAAAACAAAAGGTAACTCGAAAACAAACTTTCAGTTATTACTGAAAAAACAAAAACAAAAA
>PBTU01000113.1 GCA_002729295.1 Verrucomicrobiales bacterium
AGCGATTTCAAAGGTGGTTTCATCCTGAGCGATTACGGTGGCTTGGCAATGAACGGCATGAATACGCCCGTGGCCCTCAATGGCAGTTGCCATGAGACCTCCAGTTTCCTGCCCGGTAGTCAGATTTTCATTGGGCCAACCCTGAGCCGAGAGAGACAGGGAAGCTGGTCCCCACACAACAAGGACAGTTTGACATGCCTTCGCAGATCCTTCTTTCGACGAAATCGGAGAGGCGTTTTTAGAATGTTTGGAAAATCCCGCAACGAAATCTGATCCACAAAGAAATGCAGAAAATCGAAGACGTCCCAGATCTCCTGAAGGCCTATGCGCCCTGATCCGAGAAAGCGTGAAAAATCGGTAATATGGCCATTTGTGCAGTCGCGCTTTTTTTTCATCGTGCTATTTTTTCCCGACCTCATCGTAATCAACGAACTCCCATTCATGACACAAGAAGAACTTTCCGCTGAAATCACTGCCCGCTCCGCCTTCGTCGCCCCTCTGCGACAGGAAATTTCCCGGGTTCTCATTGGCCAAAGCCACCTCGTCGACCGCATGTTGGTCTGCCTTCTCACCGGAAATCACCTTCTCGTGGAAGGCCTCCCAGGATTGGCCAAAACCCTCGCTGTCAATACTTTGGCACAAGCCATGACCGCGCGGTTCGGGCGGATTCAGTTCACACCCGACCTCCTCCCCGCCGACGTCATCGGAACGCACATCTACAATCCCGGCACCCAGGAATTCACCGCCAAAGAAGGTCCGGTCTTCACCAACCTCCTTCTTGCCGACGAAATCAATCGCGCTCCAGCAAAAGTGCAATCCGCGCTTCTCGAGGCGATGCAGGAGAAGCAGGTCACTCTTGGCGGAGAAACCCGTCAACTCCCCTCGCCTTTCCTCGTCATGGCAACCCAAAACCCGCTTGACCAGGAAGGCACCTATCCGCTTCCCGAAGCCCAAATGGACCGCTTTATGATGAAGGTCATTGTCGATTACCCTGCCCGAGACGAGGAAAAGGAAGTCCTCCGCCGCATGTCTTCCACCACCACAATACCGGAAGCGTCACCCGTGACCGACTTGAACGCAATCATCGCGGCCCGCGACCTCATCAACGAAGTGAATGTCGATCCGAAAATCGAAGACTACATTCTCGATATCGTTTTTGCCACCCGCGCAGAAGGACGCAACCAACTCTCCGAGCGTCAGTCCGGACTCGACCTTTCGGGCTTCGATCCACTCATCACAGCCGGAGCATCTCCCCGTGCAAGCATCCAGCTCATCAGAGGAGTTCGCACGCTGGCCTTCCTCGACGGTCGCCCCTATGCTCTTCCCGAAGACGTCAAGGCCATCGCTCCTGACATTCTCCGCCACCGCCTGATTCCATCCTACGAAGCCCAGGCCGAAAACATGGACGCCGACGCCCTCATCACTCAACTCCTCGACAACCTCCGCACTCCCTAGTCCGCGATGTTGGCTTCCGAACTCATGGAGAAAGTGCGGCGGATTGAGATCCGCACCCGGCGAATCGTACAAAATCGCACCGCCGGAGCTTGGCACGCCTCGTTCAAAGGACGCGGCATTGAATTTGCAGAGATCCGCGAATTCCAGGAAGGGGATGAGGTTCGCTCCATCGACTGGAATGTTTCTGCCCGTCTCGGCTCGCCATACATCAAACTCTTCACCGAAGAGCGCGAGCAGAACGTCTTCTTCCTCGTGGACCGCTCGGCCTCCGGCCAGTTTGGCTCGGGCGAAATGACCAAGGCCGAATACACCGCCGAAGTCGCCGCCGTCCTCGCCTTCTCGGCCACTCTCAACAAAGACCGCGTTGGCCTCCTCCTCTTCTCAGACCAAGAGGAACTCCACCTTGATCCCGCCCGCGGACACCGCCACGTCCTCCGCATCATCCGGGAACTCCTCGCCTTCGAGCCAAGGTCCCAAAAGACCGACCTCGCCGCAGGGATTGAGCACCTTCTTAAAACAACCTTAAAGCGATCCATTGTTTTCATCTTAAGCGACCTCATCACCCCTGAGTTCGACAAGCCCCTCCGGGCCCTCTCTCGAAAACACGAAGTCATCCTCCTTCACGTCACCGACCCCATCGAACGAAGCCTCCCGAACATTCCCGCCCTCTCGATTTCCGATCTCGAAACCGGCGAAGTCACCCGACTCCGCCGCAAGGATGCACAATCACTCGCAATCCGCACTTCCGAGGACTCTTCCGCTCTCGCCAAAAAATGCCTCCGCGCTGGCGTCGACTACGTTCCACTCGACACTGCCGTCGATTATCTTCCCGCCATCGTAGGGCTCTTCGATAAGCGTATCTCCCGCCGATGAAATCGTTTCTCAAAATCCTGAAGTATCTCCTCTTCACGATCCTCATCGTGGGCTTGATCTTCGCGGTCATTTTCTTCCGCGTCTGGCAAAACAACGAACGCCCCGGCCTAGTCAACGCCACTTGGGATGAAGACGAGGTCCTCCTTGGGCACAGCCGTGACCTTAGTATCACCATCCGCGCACCCTGGCACCGCGATGTGATCACCGCTCGCCCGGTCGGCCACCCCGACTTCCTTCCCCCGGTCAAAGATAAATACCTCTTCGCCAAAGGTGGCCTCGATTTTTCCGGATATCGCCTCTGGCACTATCGCATCCCACTTGTTGCCACCGACACCACTTCGCTCGAAGGAAAAGCCATTACTCTTCCCATCAAGCGCACCGGACGAATCGGCCCGAACTCCGTCACCGTCCCCCTGCCCGAACTGACCATCAACTTACCTGAAAGCATTCCTCCCGACCCCGAAAACCCCCAGGACTTCCTCAACGAAGAACCTCCACTGAGCGAAGAATTCAACGACTCGGTCATCCCCAAAGATCAAACCAACTACTTGCTCATCATCGCGGTAATTTTCATCCTCCTCGGCGCGGTGGTATTTTTCGTCAGGCGTCAAAAAACCATTAATGCCACCCCGCCCTGGGAGCGCGCCCTCAGCAAACTCGACAGACTCGCCCACGATGACACCGCTCCGGAAAAATTCTTCTCCCAGCTCACCGACATTCTCAAGCAATACACGGCCGAACGATACCTCGTTCCTGCCCGCGCCAAAACTTCATCCGAATTTATCCGCGACTTAAAAAGGCTCTCGGATATTCCCGAGGAACATCTCAACAAATTGCCGCCTCTGGCCCGCTTGGCAGATGGAGTAAAATTCGCCGGCCTAACTCCGGACGACAACGACGCACCCCGCTCGCAGAATCTCGTCCGTTCATTCGTAGTCGACACCACTCCAAAATCTGACACCGAAACCGAAGATGCCTGAATTCGCATACCCCTTCGTTCTCTGGCTCATCCTGCCTTCACTGCTGGGTGTCGCTTGGCGTTGGTTCAGCACTCCAGCCTCTATCGCCGTGTCCTCGACCAAGCATTACACCAATGCTCCGGCCCCGAAGAACTTCGCGCCCTGGCATATTCTCCTCTTCTTGGAAACCCTCGCCACCATCGCTTTCATCGTCGCCCTAGCCCGCCCCCAACAAGGGGTGGAATTGATGCCCCAAACTCAGGAGGGAACTGACATTATGCTTGTCCTAGACTACTCGAACAGCATGGATGCCTATGATCCAGATCCCTCCCTAAGCGAGTCTACGGTCAGACGCCTGGTCGCTGAAAGAGCTATCAAAGACCGTCTTGATGTCGCTCGAGAGCAAATCCAGCGCTTCGTCAAACGCCGCTCGGCCGACCGCATCGGACTCGTCATTTTTGGTGTCGATGCCTACCTGTCATGCCCACCCACTCTCGATCACGATCATCTGATTGCTAAGGTCGACCAACTCACTGGCTCGCTCCTGTATCGTCATGAACGAGGAACCAACATCGCCGGAGGGATTGGTGCTGGAGTCAACGCTCTCGTGAACCACAGTGAGAGCCGCCGCACCATGATCCTCATTACTGATGGCGACCACACCGTCGATGACGAGGTGTTCACTCCCGAAGAGGCCGCGGAGGTTGCCCGTGACAAAGAGATCACCATTCACACCGTGGGTATTGGCAGCGACAATCCTTTTCTAGACACCTACCTGAGGAGTTCTGGCGCCAGCATCCAATTCGACACCCGTAACCTTGAAAAAATTGCCGCCATCACCAACGGACGTTTTTTCCGGGCCAAAGACAACCAGGGATTCGAGGATGTCATGGATACCATCGACTCCCTTGAGACAACTTCCCGGGTTCACGAAGCCCTCGTCTTCCAACGTGACCTTTATCCCTTCGTCCTTATCTGCGGCGCAATTACCCTCGCCACCGCCTTCCTGCTTCGCCACACCTTACTGAGAGAAATTTGCTGATGAAATTCCTTTCCTACCATCACCTCATCTGGGTCCTGCCGATTCTTCTTGGCGCGACCGCCGCACTCTATTGGTCCATCCGACAGCGCCGGCAAGCCATTCAGCTTCTGACAAATCACGCGGCGAAATGCAATCTTCAGACCAACGCCTCCCCCTTGCGCCGTCGCATTCTCACCGTCTCGCTTTTCTCCGCTCTCGTCCTGACGCTCCTCGCCACGCTGCGGCCCACCGGTGGAACTGAATTTAACGAAAACAAGAAGCCCGCCAAAAATCTTATTGTCCTCCTCGATGTCTCCCGCTCCATGGGGGCCAACGATTCCGACGGCCTCTCCCGCATGGACGCGGCCAAACTTCTCCTCCGCGAATTCATCAACACCCGTCCCACCGACCGCATTGGATTGATTTCCTTCGCCGGAGCCTCCTATCCGGAATGCCCGACGACTATCGATCGCACCATGCTCCTCCAGCGACTCGACAAGCTGAAACCGGGCTCGCTCCCTGTCGGCGGAACCGATATCAACACCGCCCTCCTGGAGGCTCAAAACCTACTCGGCGACAATCCCCCCACCGGATCCGCCATTTTGGTCTTCTCCGATGGAGACAACGTCACCGGAGAAAGCCCCGCCAAAGTTCTCGAGGAGCTCAAGAAAGCAAACATTCCCGTCATCGCTGCCGCCTTTGGCAAACCCGGCTCACCGGCTCCCGTCCCAAACTCACCCTTAGAATCCACCGCCGATCATAGCACCCTCAATAAACTCGCCGATGCCACCGATGGTCTCTCCCTCGCCGGCATCCCCTCCAAGGTCGACGCTCAAATCGAGGCGCTTTCCACTCGTGTGGACACCATCGAAATCAACGGTGACAACTTTGCCAAAGAAATCTACAATCGCCCGCTGGACCTCTACGCCTACCCACTCACCCTTGCCCTTATCCTTCTTATGATTCACCTCTTCCTTCCCCTGCGCAGCAAAGCCTGGCACCCGCTCACCGCACTAATCGTGCTTTCCTTCATTCTCTCCCCCGCGCTCAAAGCAGCACAACACACTGACTTCGACAGCGCTCTCAAGGAAGCCAAGGAAGAAGAACTTCCCCTCGCCGTCATCTTCACCGGCTCAGACTGGTCCCCACTCTCCATTACTTTTGAGAAGGAAATCCTTTCCCACAAAGTCTACCAGGATTGGGCCAAATCTAAGGTCATTACCGTTCTCATCGACCTCCCCCGCACCGGGATCGACAAAGAAATCCGCAATGCCCGACGCGCCCTCGCTGCCAAATTCGACATCACGAGCTACCCCATGGTGATCTTCCTCGACATCGAAGAAAATAATCTCGGCAGCCTCTCCCACGACTCGAAAGGCGCCGCTTCCTGGATCAAAAAAGCCAGCGCCATTCTCAACGGTGACAGCTCGGTCTCCGACACCGCCGCATCCGTCGACTATCTCCCAGAAGCTGTCAAAGAACAACTCGAGAACAAAGACCTCACCGACACCCAACGCAGCATCGGCTACTACAACAAAGGAGTGGAATTCGAGCGCGCCGAGCCCAACCTTGAACTCAAATCCAAAGACCAATTCAAGCTCCTCGTCGACCTCTATTCCAAGGCCGCTGAATTCGCACCTATTGACCGGACCGACCTTCTCTTCAAAGCCCGCCTCAAGCTTGGCCTTCTTCACCATCGCAAGGGAAAGTCCATGGTCCCCAACTCCCAGGAGGAGGCCATGATGAAAACCATGGAACTCCAAATGGAGCCCGTGAAAATGCTCGAAAGTGCCCTCAAATCCTTCCGCAAAGGCCTCGCCCTCTACAAGCAAGCAGCTCCTCTTGACCCTGCAAACGACGAACTCAGCACAAACCTCGCCGTCCTCTACCGCGACATCACGCGGGTCAAGGGATATCTCGACTACCTGAAGGCCTACCAGGCTGCGATCGAAACCACCCTCGCCGCCGTCACTCAGGAAAAGCGATTTCTGAAAAGCCTCGAGAGAGAAGTCACCACCAAGGAAGAAGTCAACAAGGCTGCCATCGATGTATCCTCCAACGCCATCGACGACCTCGTCAAAAAGTCCCTCGCGATCAAGGAAAAGCCGACCCTCCTCCCCGAAGAGGGACTGAAGGATTACAAACTCGCCCTTGAAGACATCGTCCTTGCCCCATCCCCTCATCTAGACCGCGATCTCGAAGCCTCGGTGCAACACATTCAAGACGCCCTCGACCACCTCATCGACCCGCAGCAAATGCAATCACAACCACAACAAGGTGAGGGTGACGAAGAGGGCGATGGAGAGCCCGGCCAAGAAGGTGAAGGCGGGGAAGAGGAAGAAGAAGGCCAGGGCGATCGACCTGACGGAGAGGAGGAAGGTCAGGGCGACGGAGAGAAGGAAGGCGAAAAACCGGAGGAATCCAAAAACGACGCCGACTTGCGACGCTCCGGCAAAGAAAATGGCGACCTCCGCGATCGTCTCCTCGAACGCCTCGGGAATAAAAATCGCAACAAGAGGATCCCCAGAAACAAAGACCATTAATCTCCCTCCATGATTCGTTTTCTGGCACTTTCCCTGACAAGCTCCCTGATCTCAGTAGGGCAGGATTTTTGGACTCCCGAACTCCCCTCGGAAATCCAAACCGCCCTCCGCCACGAAATTCTCATCGACACCAAAGCCGAAATGGCTTGGGGAAAGTTACCCGACCATCCAAAAATAATCTGGCTCGACATCTCCAATCGACGCACCCGCGAGGGCAGAACCTTCAACACTCTGGGCTTTATCGCCAAGACCCCCGGAACCATCGAGTTCCCCCCCATTCCCATTGTCCTCGAGGGAAAGGAATTCTTCATTCGGAAGGGAACAATCCGGGCCGTCCCAAATGACCTTCCAAAAGACTTTGGCCGCTTCAAGGCCCTCTGGAATAACCTGGAAAAGCCCCCAGAGAAAGTCCACCTCGGCGAAGCCATCGAAATTGATTTCATTGAAGAAACGCGCAGCCAAACCCATCGCCGCCCTACCTTTTTTAAGCTTCCTTCCTCGCGCGCCAGCAATGCCCAGTGGCATCAGTTCCGTAAAGTCGAGGGACGCAAACCCTCACCTTACGACTACTTTTATGCCGACATGAGCTTCTTCGGAAGCCAGGCTCCCTATACCGTGGACGCGGAGATCATCGACAACGAAATCGTGCAGACCCGCACCTACCGCTCGCGGCTTTACTTCACCGACCTCGGCATGTCCACCGGCCATCTTGGAGTTACCATCGGGAAGTCGGAATACTTCGCCCGCACCTACCTCATTCCCTTCAGCATTGAAGTCCTTCCACTCCCGCCAATCCCCAACAATCAGGTCATCAATACCGGGCTCGTCGGTGATTGGGATTTCCAAACCTCTATCAGCACCAAGTCCATTCAGGAAAACGAGCCTTTCATCATTCAAATCGAAGCCCGGGGACTTGGCAACCCCAAGCTCGTCAACCCCATTGACCTCTCCCGGGAAGGCTTTCCCTCGGTCAAAAAATCAGACGATTTCGAGACAAGAATGAGACGCAGCGCCCGCGACAACTGGAAGGACGTCTGGCGCGGAGTATTTTCCCAAACCCTCATTCCCACCGGCAAGGTCGGCACTTATCCCACGCTCACCATCGCCTCCTTCGACACCATCAATGACGAATGGAAACTTTCCAAGATCACGCCCAATCTCACTCTCCCCGGCTTCACCGATGCCGTGGCCGAGATGGAGCCCCGCGCCTCCTTCGACAAGGCCCTCACCCGCCCCGTTCTCCTCAATCTTCCCATCGCAACTTTTGGTGCCCTCGCTCTCGCACCCTTCCTACCCTTTCTCTTCGGACTGGCCAAAAAACGCCTCGATGACCGCGATCCCGAGAAGGCTGAAAACGATCGCAAACTCAAAGACCTGATCTCACGGTTCGCCTCGGCTCAAGCCGACCACAACGAAATCAACGACGAACTTTACCCCTTCCTCCGCACCCGGCTCAAGCTACCCGACGGAGCGACCGGAAGCGAAATCGCAGACAGCCTCCCGGCCAAGGACGGAGAACTAGCGGAACTAATCCGCGAGCACGCCAAAACAGCCTTCACCCCGCGCGCCAATTCCACCGACCTCAAATCACTTTCATCCTATCTCGCCAAGATCAGCTTTCTCTTCCTCCTCTGCCTGCAATCCCTGCAAGGAAGCACTCTGGAAGAAGCGAACGAAGCCTTTAAAAAATCCCGCTTCAACGAGGCCATCGCGATTTACGACAAGCTCATCGAGGATAACCCCGGCCACACGTCGCTGCACTTCAATCTCGCCCAAGCCTATCTCTCCGCCGACGACACCGGACGCGCCCGCGCCGCCTGCCACACTGCTCTGCTTCTCGATCCTCTTGACGCCGAAACCCGCGCCCTGATGGATGAAATCCGCAACCGCCAGGGCCAGCCCGCCCTCCCGGGCACCTCACTCATC
>PBTU01000114.1 GCA_002729295.1 Verrucomicrobiales bacterium
CCAGGGCTATTGTCCCCCCTCGCTTGTGGAAGCTGGTGGCGTGGAGCAGTTGATCATTTGGCACGCCGAGGCTTTGAATGGGCTCAATCCTGCTACGGGAAAGTTATACTGGAGTCTCCCCCTGAAGCCAACATACGGTATGTCGGTGATGACTCCACGGGTAGTGGGTAACATGATGTTTGCTTCGGGAATCGGCCGGGTAGGAGCGATGGTGAAGCTGGATGAAAAGAAGCCAATGGCGAGCTTTCTTTGGAAGGGGAAACCCAAAACTGCGATGTATTGCTGTAACAGCACTCCCTTGATTGTGGACGGAGTAATTTATGGTTCGGACATTCGGACCAGTAGTGTGATTGCTGCTTCGATGGAGGACGGAGAGAGATTTTGGCAAAGTCAGGAGCCCTCAATCGCTGAAGACCACCGCAAGGGCGGGGGGAGTCATGGAACGGCATTTCTAACCTTTCATGAAGAGAACAAGCAGTTCTGGATTTTTGGAGAAATGGGTGATCTCATTTTGGCTGAAATGACCAAAGAGGGGTATGAGGAGTTGGGACGTCAGCATTTGTTGAAGCCGACCAATGAAGTCTTTGGGCGTCCGGTGGTTTGGAGTGGTCCGGCTTTTGCTGGAAAGAGCGTTTACGTTCGCAATGACGAGGAGCTCGTGAAGGTGGACTTGAGCAAGTAGCGCTTAGGCGAAGTCGAAGTTCGAGAGGTCCTGCACGTCGACGAGGCCGACGACTTTTTGTTTGCCGTCGGTCACAATGACGTCATCAATGCGGTTGTCGCGGATGATTTTGACTACGTTAACTGCAAGTTCGTCGTATTGGATGGAGACCGGGTCTTTAGACATGCGGTTCTGGACGAGGTCGTCGCCAATCTCGCGATTCTCCTGATACCCGCGGACGAAGTCTCCGTGGGTAAAAATGCCGAGAAGTTTTTTGTTTTGGTCTGCGACGACGGCGGCGCCCGCCCGGCATTCGAGCATGGCGAGAACGGTGTCTTGAACACTTGACTCTGGAGGAACGATGGCGAGGTCCTTGCCGCTCCGCATGATATCGGAGACTTTGGTGAGGAGATACTTTCCGAGATTGCCACCGGGGTGAAGTTCGGCGAAGTCTTCGGGCTTGAAGCCACGTTTCTCCAGAAGAACCATCGCGAGGGCATCACCGAGGGCGAGCATGTTGGTGGAGCTGGAGGTGGGAGCAAGGCCGAGGGGGCAGGCTTCTTTTTCAACCTGGGTGCTGAGCACGATATCGCTGTGCTTGGCGAGCGTGGACTGGGTATTCCCGGTGATCGCGATGATGGTTGCTGCTCGTTTTTTGACATGGGGCAGGAGGCTCGTCATCTCCGGAGTTTCGCCGCTGTAGCTCAGGGCAATGGTGAGGTCGTCGGTGGAAAGGATACCCAAATCTCCATGAAGGGCATTTTGGCAACTGAGACTCACGGCGGTGGCACCGGTGCTGTTGAGAGTGGCGACGAGTTTTTTACCAATACTTTCGGACTTGCCCACGCCGATTACGACGATTTTATTCTGTCGGTCGAGGGTGTCGTGTAGCGCGCTGACCGCTTCGGCGAAGTGTTCATCAATACGATCTGCCAGGAGTTGTAGCTGTGAGATCTCAATTTGGAGGACCGCTTTCGCTTTCCCAATAAGGTCGGATGTCTCGGTAATGCCCACGGCGACAGCGTGCATGAGGGGAATAGCAAGGTCAATCACGCGAAGAAGTAAGTCTGGAGGTCTGCTTGGGCTCGCGCTATCCTCTTGCCTCTCAAATGAAGCGCTACCTGCCCTATCTTAAGCTTTTAATACCTGTAAAATGGCATCTTGCTGGCGGGATTATTGCCGGCTTGATTTTCGCTGCGGCGACGGGAGCCGGACTTCCCCTGGCTGCTAAAACGATTTTGCCCTTAATCTTCCCTCCTGAAGGAGAGGTTGAGGCCGAGGTTGAATCGAATTGGCTGACCAAGATGATGGAGGGTTGGATGGGCGATGTGGAGCGGGATACGCTGATCGTTGTAGCTTGTATGTGGTTGCCGGGGATGTTTTTTATCCGTGCTGCCAGTGGGTTCGCGAACACTTATTTGACCAGTTACTGCGGTTTTAAGGTCCTTGAGAAGATCCGCATCGATGTTTTTTCAAAGCTACAATATCTCCCCTTGTCATTTTTTAGTCGTCATCAATCTGGCGATCTTCTAGCCCGATTGATTGGAGATGCCGAATTGCTGCGTGCCACGGTTAAAGGAATCGCCAGGGATGTGGTCAAACAGCCACTTACCTTGGTTTTTTCCTTTAGCTATTTAATTCATGAAGCGATGAATAATCAGGGGGCTTTTGTGGTGTTGATTTCGATTTTATCGATTCCAATTTGCATCTTTCCCCTACGTGTTGTCGCTAAGAAGCTCGGGAAGAGGGCTCGGGCGCTTCAGCAAAATGCGGGGAACTTAAGTGGGCATATCGCCGAAGTTTTACAGGCTCCTATGGAGATTAGAGCATACAATCTCCAAGGGAAAGTCATCGAACGATTTCAGAAAACGGTCAATGAAATCGTGAAGTATTCGATGAAGGTCGTGAAGTATCGCCAGATGGTTTCGCCTTCGGTTGAATTAATTGCGGTTTTGGTGTTGACCGGTACTCTTCTCATTGGTGCCCGACAGGAAGATGTCATGACTCTTCCCCAATTTATGGGGATTGGGTTGGCGCTTTTCTTCTCCTATGAGCCGTTGAAGAAGCTTGGTGAGATTCACAGCATCATGAAGCAAGGCGAAGCTGCATTGGATCGATTGGAAGAAGTCCTCCATGCACCTGATCGAATGGTGGAGGCGCACAATCCTAAAAGTCCGGAGCCTTTCTATGGCGAGATCGTTTTCAATGATGTTGTATTTGGTTATGGGGATGAGCCTGTAATCAAAGGTATTTCGACGACTATAAAGGCTGGAGAATGCGTAGCTCTGATAGGGGTGAGTGGAGGAGGTAAATCAAGTATTTTCAATCTCATCCCCCGTTTCTACGATGTAGATTCTGGTTCGGTAAAAGTCAGCGGATTGGATGTAAGGGATTGGGCCAAGAATGACTTGCGAGATCATATTGCCCTCGTCTCCCAGGCTCCGATTTTGTTCAAGGGAACGATACGAGAGAACATTCTTCTAGGATGTCCTGGAGCTGCTGACGAAGAGGTAGTCGAGGCTTCAAAGCGGGCTAACGCACACGAGTTTATCATGGATTTCGAGGAGGGTTATGACACCGAGGTGTCTGAAAAAGGAGCCAGTCTCTCGGGAGGTCAGCGGCAACGGGTAGCCATTGCACGGGCGTTTTTGAAGGACGCACCGATACTTTTACTCGATGAAGCTACCAGTGCTTTGGATAACGAAAGTGAAGCGAAGATCCAGCAGTCTCTGAGCGAATTGGTAAAGGGCCGCACTACCTTGTTAATCGCTCATCGCTTGTCCACAACGCAGGTGGCTAGCAGAGTCATCGAGTTGGATCGAGGTCAGGTAATTTCAGTGAGATCCGAGGCTTAAAGGATCATTTCTAGAGTTTCGATTAGACGTTTTTCGAATTTCTGATGGTTGTTTAGCACCCAATTCTGAGCCGCTTCACTGAGTCGATCTCGTTCTTTGTTCGGCATGGTGAGAACCCGCTCGATAGCGGCTTCAAATGCGCTTGGGGTGACGATGAAGTTGGTGCCCAGATGTCGGGCTTCGGTTTTCGGGGCATCGACGAGGACTCCCCGATCTGGGCGGACTAATTCGTTCATGGGAGGCCCGTTAGTTGTGATGACAAGAGCGCCGCAGCTCATGGCTTCGACAATGTAATGTCCCCAGCCTTCAGAAAGTGACGGGCAGAGATGAATGGGATGTTCGTTAACGAGTTTGATGATTTCCTCATCGCTCAGATAGTCGGTGATGAGGTGGACATTCTCTGGAACGCTTTCTGGAGCATTGTCCTTGTGTTGGAGGAGGGTGAGAGTGGGCCATTCCGGATGAATCTTCCAAAGTTCGAGAACGGTTTTAGTGCCCTTGAGGGTACTTCGTCCCGCCAAGTGAAGGATGGCGTTTTGTTTTCGGGTAACTGCAGGATCGTTGAGGTCCTTTGAGGTGAAGCCCATGAATTTGCAGGACGGGTGGAGCTTACTGAAGACTTCGAGAGCGTGCTGGCTTTTACAGAGGACGTGGTCCATTGGGCTTAATCGGGGAATGTGCCGTTGGGGGAAACGTTCCTGGTTTGGAATCAGAAGATTGAGGCGCGCGGAGCCGAGCCATCGAGGGAAGATACGCTCGAGGAATATATTGGCGTCAAAGCGCGTCTTCTTCGGGAGCCAATTTGAGTAGAGGGGGATCTCGCGGCAATGACTCACGGTCACTTTAGCGCCAGCGCCGGAAGCGGCCGCGTAGATGAGTTCGATATCGCGATCCAGTCCTACGCCATTGGTGCGAGCGACGATGTTTAGATGAAGTTGATTCACGATGTCGTTTCTTCAGGCTGCTCTCTTTTTAAGAGATCTTCGCAAAAAGTCGGGTAGGCCTTCCGACCCAAAACATAGAAAAGGTGATGGTGGGCTTCCATGGTGTTGTCACTGCTGTGCAGGACGGTCCGGACCTTCTTATCCAACGGGAATTTTTCGTTGATTTGACTGCGTATTTTATTTTTAACGAGAACGTTTAGATTGGTGATCAGGGGATACTTTTTGAAGGAGGGATGATCCTTGGTGAGGCGTTCGGGGGAGGGGTCAAAACAGATGAGCGCGATGGTTGGAGGGACTGGAATCTTCTCACGATATTCGAGCCAATTGCCCCCTCGAACATTGTGAAGAACTCTTTTTTTTTGTTCCTCATTCAAGTGGATGGTATGGGTCACTTCAAATCGTTCTTCGATTTTTCGTGCTGTGGCGTCCCGGATTTCCGGCGAAGAGGAGCCATCTTCCCTGATGAGAAACACGATCAGGTCGGGAAGTTCGTCGGCGTAGGTGAAATCAGACTTCTCTTCAAGTCGGCAGAGATGCTCCAGCAATTCCTTTTGGCAAAAGCGCCATCGAAGTTTTAGGTCATAGGGCATCGTCCAGTAGGTAGCGACCAAATGGCAATTAAGTGACTCGAGCGTGATGGGTTGCTCCAGTTTGAGATCTATCTTCCTGGCAAATTCGCTAAGGAGTGATTGGTAGTCGCGGGAGCTGTTGGCTCGGAGAGGCTCACTTGAGTTGATGGGAAGGCCGGAGTCATATCCCTTATGATAGACAAGGTGATAGCAGAGTGACTGAAAATGTTCCCGGGGCGATGGGATATAAAAGTGGTTACGATACTGTTCCCGGTGCGTGATGATTTGCTCGGCAAGAGCAGGGGGATAGTAGGGGTATCCTCTTGCAGAAGTTCCTCGTTTTCCGCTGACACTGTAAAACTCGGCGAGGACATTACCGGGAAAGCGTGCTCCGATCCTCATTACTTTTTTGAGGTCGGAGTCACGGAAGAGAATATCGATATCCTTGGTGGTTGTTTTTTCGTCTTCAGGAGTGAGTGGAACTTCCTCAAACCAACGGAGGACGACGTATTCGATTTTCAAACGATCCAGTTCGCGGAAAAAATCGGCGACTCGGCTAATCTTTAGTTTAAATTTACCGCCCCGTCTTTTCGATTTACGGCGGCGAAATTCGATCCGAAGAAAGTTGAGGAGATGCCAAGGAAGAAGCATGGGCTCAAAAAGTTTGCACTTGATTGAGGTCGAAGTCGAGACGGTATCGGAACTCGTGGCTCGGCCGCGGTTGGTGCGCGTAGTGAATGCTGTTTTTCAGGAAAAGGTCTTCGGGGATGCCGGGGGTGACAGTCCGATAAAGGGTGGAAAGCCACTTTTTTTGAGAGGTGAGCGGAAAGACATTATTAAGGTAGCGGAGGAATTGGGCCCCTTGCAGGATGAGCTGACGGTCGTTTTTCGGGCCGATGAAGCGGCAAGCCTGCCAATCGATGAGATAAGGTAAATCATCGAGGTTTTCAGCCATGATATTGTGGGGGCTGACGTCGATGTGATTGGTGCCGAGTCGATAGAGTTTGGCAATGGTTGGAATTGCGAGATTGAATGCCTTCTCTGCGTCTGCGGAATTATCTTCTGCAAACTCCATCAAGGTTTTATGAGATCCAAGTGGCTCCATGATGACTCCATTGGCTTTGGTTAGGCCAAATTTTCGGAATTCAAAGAAGCCAAGATAGCGCGGTGATTTGATACCATGTTGCTCAGCCTGGAGCATATTATGAGCCTCCATTTGGCCGAAGCGACCGGGGCGAATTTGATTGCTGAACTTCATCAAGGGAAAGCCCTTGATGACAAGAGAGCCCCCCTCGTTATTTGGTCGCTTCATAAGTAGGACGGCTTTCCTTCGCTCCCGCTTGTAGATTTTCAAATCATCGGATTCAGGGATGGTATCGAGATTCTTGAGGACCTCTGTAAGCGCCGGGAAGAGAGTGAGCTTTTTCGAATAGAGAGCCAGTCCCTTATCCAAGTGTTTCTCTTGGTTCCGAACAGATGATGGTGCCTTCGTGCGCATGGGGAGACTATTTTGATTGGAAGGCTCGTTTTATGCGACGTCTGGCCGCTTTAAGCCCGATGTTTCTTCGTTCCAGCCAAGTCGCCAATTTGAATGAACCAGAGGCGCGGATTTTTTCAGGAAGGTGAGCGCGGCTCTCAGGGTAAACCCGAGCGAGGCGTGCCAATTCCATCTCCTTCTTGAACTTTGGGAAGAGGCAGGTTTTTTTTAGTCTAAAGTCGATAAAGGTCACTCCAGTGTCGGAAACCAGAAAGTTGGCGGCTTTGGCGTCTGTTCTCAAATATCCTTTTTCATGTAGCCTCAGGAGTTCGGTGACGACGGCCTGTGCGTCATCCGGCCCCGCTTCCTTTCCCTCGGCGAAACGGTAGCAGCAGAAGGAGTCGGTCACGAAGCCCCTTCGCCTTTGGTATCCGGCAAGCAGGGGGATGGGGGCGTTGAAACCGAGTTGATTCATTAATTGGAGATTATCGAAAGTCCGAATGCTTTCGCTATCCCGAATGATGGTGATCAGTTTCTCCCAGGTCCTTTTAAGTCTAGCTCGGGGGATCTTGTGGACGAAATTTTGATCCCCAACCTGCAGATGGGCGGCATAGGTCGAGCGACTGTCCCGGAATACTTTTTTTATCGTGCAAGAGTTGTCGATGATGTCATCGAGAAGTTGTTTAGCCGCACTCTCGTCGATCGTTGATCGAAGCCGATATCCACGGTGGTTGAAGGATCCTTGGGTTTCCTGACTCATGGATTACACGTTCATTTTTGATTACATTTCTGAATGAAGAGAGATCGAACAGGGTTATCTTCCATTGATTTCTTTTTTTCTCAAGGGTCAACTCGCTATTCAGAGCAGGTAACCAGACTTCAATGATGAAGATATTCCCTTGCTTTGCGGTGTCGTACATTCTGTAATTGCGGGTGCCCGTTTGTGTATCTGGTTGGCTTAAAGATAAGAAGGTTCTCCATCGCAATGAGTCGAACGGGGGGGTGATGGTTTTGATAGAGGATGACAAGGTCGCGAAGACTTTTCCCTCGAAGGGATACTTATTGAGTTGGATGAGAATCCTCTTCAAGCAGACGAAAGCGCATAAGCAAGATCGATCGATGAGGACCCTCAACAGGGTGGGTTTGGTGACGCCGGAACCGCTGGGGGTATTGAATTTTTATCCAGGAACTAGCCCTTACGAAGCGGCATTGCTTTACCGCTATGTTCACGAAATTGTGGATGTTAGTGAAGCGCTGAAAGGAGCGAAGCGGGCGAAAATTTTAAGGAATCTGGAACGAGAGCTGGCGGTGATGGCCAATAACGGAATCCTCTTCGTTGATTTTCATTTCCGGAACGTGATGGCTGACCCTGAAGGCAATCTTTGCTGGATTGATGTCGAGGTGAAGGAGGGAATGAAGGTGGTTCGCAAATCTTTCTGGTCGCGCATTGTGAGGATGAATGAAGATTGTGATCCCGGGGTTTTGAGTGAGGAAGAGTGGCAAGCCTTCCAGGATGGGATCCGATCGCAGCTCAATGATCCCGGGCGATTCTTGCGAGCATGAGGTCTGCTGTGTTATAGCGTCCGGGTTGTGAGCACCAGGCTTGGATTTGAGGAATGATGGTCTCACGTTTGGTCAGCGATTCCTCGATCTTGGAGGCGATTTCATTGGCGTCGGGGTCGCTTGAAAGGTGGAGGCAACCCGCAGCAATAGTTTGGGAAGCGTAGCCACAGAGATCGGTGCAAAGAGTCGGAAGTTTGTGCGTGAGGGCCTCGGTCAGAACCATTCCAGCGGCTTCCATGCGGGCGGGATGGACGAGGAGGCTACTCTGCATCATGATGGCCGGAATGTCATCGCGCGATCCCATGAAGTGAACTTTGGAGGCGACTTGAAGCGCTTCGGCCAGTTTTTGGGACGGCGTAGGGTCATCCTCTCCACAGACGACAAGGTGGCATTCCTCCGCTTCGCCGGAAAGTCTGGCCAGGGATTGCAGGACGAGATCCAGTCCTTTGAGTTGATAGTTCGAGGCAACGAAGAGGAGGAGGGGTGTTTCCGGCGCTAGTTTGAGTTCGGCGTGAATAGGCGAAGTTTCCGGGGCGGAAAGCGTGGGGCGGTCGAGCCAAGGCGGGAGAACCGTGTAGCGGGAGGAGGGAATATCATAGTATTCTTGAAAGGATGCCACGGCTGATTCCGAGAGGAAAAAGATATGAGTCGGGGATTCTTTGCCAAAGATACGGCGTTCGTTCTCAAGGTAGAAGTGGTATCGCGGGAGAAGTCCGGCAATGGCGGGTTTCTTTTTAAGGAAATGTTCGCGGTAACAGTGGTCGCCGCAAAAATGGAAGTCACTTCCAGAAACTCGGCTGAAGGCGATGGTGGCAGTAAACTGATTAAGGTTTTGGCAATCTCGGCTGAAGCGGGCAAGTTTGCTATGATTGGTTTTCCCTCCGGAGTTTAGCGAGAGAAGTTTGACTCCGTCAGGCCGGGAGTTGGAGGTTGAGACGACTAGGGTGGCTTCATTAGCATGGTGGGCGAATCTCACTGCATCACGTTGCAGGCCTCCATAGGGGAAGTAGTGTTGAAGTAAGATTCCTAAGTTCACGGGGAGAGCCTAGTTGTGGGGTTGCTTCTTCGTCGAGAGCGAATCCAAGGGGGGCTGAAGGTTCGTGACCTCCTGTTTTTGCTAAAAGCGTTGCCTTTAAATGAAGTGGGTCTTAAGAAAAGGTGGATGGGGAAAGGGTGTTTTCAAGAGTATGATCATGATGGATGGACGGGTGAGGTCCGTCGTGATTTGGCTAAAGGCTTCGGGGAGGGGCGATTTAAGGGGCTGCGCGAGGAGATTTTATCGGCCAAGGAAAAAGTTTTGGCAAAGGGCAGGCATCGCGTGGTTGTTTTGGAATTCGAAACAGCTGAGGGCAAGCTTGAAGTGGCCGTTAAGGCGTTTGGAAAGCAGAGCGGATGGAAGGATCACTACGACCGGGTAAGGGGCTCAAAGGCGGCGCGCTCTTTTGCTGCTGCTTGTTTTTTGCAGCAGCATGAGGTGGGGACCCCGGCGCCGCTTGGGTATTTTGACCGTTGGGAGGGCGGTCGTTTGGTAGAGAGTTATTACGTTTCGGAATACCTGAAAGGCCTGAAGAGTGTGCGTGATGGGTTGAAGGAAATTTATCAGCAGCACGGACCAGCGGATCTTTTGGTGGGGCTGCTTGAGAAGGTCGGGACGACCATGAGGCGAATGCACGACGCGGGCTTTTGTCATCGGGATTTGGGGAATCAGAACATGGAGATGACTCCCAGGGTCGGTGAGAAGTGGGGCGAGGTGAATGTGATTGATTTGAATCGTGGGAGGATTCGGGAAGAACTGGGAATGCGTGAGCGTGCGCTGGATTTTGGGCGCCTCATAATGCCATCGGCTTTCCTTGAAGTGCTGGTCCGAATTTATTGGGGCCAGAAACCTCCTGCTGAGTTTCGGAGGGAATTTGCGAAGGCTCGCCGAAGATTCGAATGGTGGACACGAAGCCGGAAGTGGCGGCATCCGATCCGGAAGTGGCGGCGAGGGCACAAATCGAAGGGATTGCAGATGAAGGATGTCTGGATCTGGGATCGGAAGTCCGCTCAGGCCGCGATCACCTTAGAGCGTCGCGAGCGTAAGAAGTGCCAGTCGTTTTGGAACCATGTTCGAATTGCGGGAGCAACAGCGAGGGCGGCGCCGGGAGTCTGGCGGGAATACCAGTGGCAGATGTCAGGAGCATTTACGAAGAAGGTCAAGCTTCAAGGTCGTATTGGAATGTCTCTGGAATTGGCTGATCTGGAGGTTGAACCCCAAATCAAGTTTTTGGAAAAGCTGGGGAAAGTCCCGGTCTTACTGAGATTTGGTCATCATGAAGGCAGGGCGCAGTGGGAGAGGGGGCTTGAGGTCTTAGATCGGCTGCATGGTGAGGGCGTTGAGATCATGGCGGCTTTACTTCAGGATCGGGCGGCTATTTTAAATCCAGAATCTTGGTGTGAATTTTTGGATTTTGTGCTGAGCCGGATGGAGGGGAAGGTGAAGATGGTGGAAGTCTGTCACGTGGTGAATCGGGTGAAATGGGGCGTGCATTCATTGAAGGAGAATACGGGTTTGTTGGAGCCTCTCGTCGAGTTGAGGGAAAGGTTTCCGGGGATTAGATTTTCGGGGCCTGCGTGCATCGACTTCGAGTATCACTATTTGATGGGGGCTCTCGCTGCGACGCCGAAGGGATTTTACTATGATGCTTTGTCACATCATCTCTATGTGGATCGCCGGGGAGCGCCGGAGAATAAACAGGGTTCTATGGGAACCGTGGAAAAAGCCGGACTGCTGAAAGCGATTGCCCGATGGTCGGGGCACTGTGAAGGAAAAGTGATCGTGTCCGAAGTGAATTGGGCTCTTGAGTGGACCGGTGAGTGGTCACCGGTTTCGGCAACCTATCAGCCTAAAAATGCCCGGGGAGCTAAAGTTCATGTCACCGAAGAACAGTATGGATATTTCATGCTTAGATATCTTGTTCTGACTCTTTGTTCCGGATTTGTGGATCAGGTCTATTGGTGGCGGCTGGTGGCGCATGGGTTTGGTTTGATCGACGAGCGGGTTGACGGAGGATGGCGGGAGCGAATTGGCTTTAAAATGCTCTGCGTGTTTTTGGAGCAATTGGGCACGGCGACTTTCGTAGAGAAATTGGAAACAGAAGAAGAGGTCTATGCTCTTCGCTTCGAGCGGGAAAATGATGAAGTCACGATGATGTGGTGCAATGGACGAACCTTTTCCGGGCCGTGGCCGAGATCTTCCAGAAAAGCTCTCGATGCCTCGGGTGAGGACATCAAGCTAGAAGAAGTGGGCGATTCACCCGTTTATTTGCTTTCTTAAACCTTGCCTACGGCGTGGGTTTCGAAGCCGATTTTGCGAAGTGCTCCGAGGTCGAGAATGTTGCGGCCGTCAAAGAGGAAGGCGGGCTTGAGCATCTTGTCGAAGATTGCTTGGTAATCGAGTTTGGTAAACTCGTCCCACTCAGTGAGAATAGCGACAGCATGGGCGCTGTCGCAGGCCTCTTCGGCGGAAGAGTGGGTGTGCACTCCGGGATGATCTTCGGGGATTCCGATGTCGACGCAGATCTGCTGGTGGGATACTTTGGGGTCGTAAATATGAACCTCGGCCTGTTCGTCGAGAAGGTCGCGGCAGATGTAGATCGCAGCGGACTCGCGGGTGTCGTTGGTGTCTTTTTTGAAGGCGAAGCCAAGGAGCGCGATCCTCTTGCCTGCCACGGTGTTAAAGAGGGTGGTGACTATCCGTTTGACGAAGCGCTTCCGCTGGTAGTCGTTTATCTTGATGACCTGCTCCCAGTATTCCGCAACTTCGGTGAGGCCGTAGTGCTCGCAGAGGTAGACAAGATTGAGGACGTCTTTTTGGAAGCAGGATCCACCGAATCCGACGGAGGATTTCAGGAATTTTGGTCCAATACGGGAGTCTGTTCCCACGGCACGAGCGACTTCATCGACATTCGCTTCGGTTGCCTCGCAGAGTGCCGAGATGGCGTTGATGGAGGAGATTCGCTGGGCAAGAAAGGCGTTGGCGGTAAGTTTTGAGAGTTCGGAAGACCAGACGTTGGTAGTGAGAATTTTCTCTTCGGGAACCCAACGGGCGTAGATATCGAAGAGTGTTTGGATCGCGGCCAGACCCTCGGGCGTTTGGTCTCCGCCGATGAGGACACGGTCGGGATTTTGAAGGTCCTCGACGGCGGTGCCTTCGGCGAGGAACTCAGGGTTGGAGAGAACCTGGAATTTTGCGTCGGTGGGGCAGTTCTCGAGAATAGTTTTGATTGTAGAAGCAGTGCGGACCGGAAGGGTGGATTTTTCCACAACAATTTTGTTGGTGGTAGAAACCTCGGCGATTTTGCGTGCGCAAAGTTCGATATATTTTAAGTCGGAGGCTTTTCCTGCTCCGGTGCCGTAGGTCTTGGTCGGGGTGTTGACCGAGATGAAAATGATGTCGGCTTCGTCGACGTGCTTGTCGACGTCGGTTGAGAAAAAGAGATTTCGGTCTCGGCATTCGAAGACGAGTTCGTCGAGTCCCAATTCGTAGATTGGGAGATTGTCGCTATTCCAGGCGGCGATGCGGTCAGGATTGATATCGACGACGGTGATCTGAATGTCGGGACATTTGTGGGCGATCATGGCCATCGTAGGGCCACCAACATAACCAGCGCCAATGCAACAAATTTTCATAAGGACGGGAGGAATAGTCGATTATTTTGGAAAATGAAAGAGAAGTCTCTTAGTTATTTTCCCTCTGCAATTGATATAACATTTTCCGGGGAGAGGAAGTGAGAATGTTTTGCGAGTTGTTTGAACCGCTTGAGATGTATTTCTTCGACAATGAAGCTGTCGACAGGATTTTTTTGATCCGAGATCTTCAGGAGTTCCTGGGACACCATTTCGTTATTTTGAGAAAGATCGATTTGAAGGTATTCGACTGAGGCGAGGGTGGGGGGGAGGCCGAGGTCGGTGTTTTTGGCAAGCAAGGAAACGATTCTCAAGGGTGATTCAGGGGTGGTGTCGGCAGGGTATTTGTGAAGGAAATCAAGGGGGCGTGTGCCTTGTAGTTTCCAGCGTTCTTGCAGCCAGAGGACATCAGCGGGGGAGCTTTTCCAGGCTTGTTCGAGACTGTTGGCGCAAGCCTGGGTGGTCGCTTCCGGAATGAGGTGCATGTGAATGGTCCAGTGGCAGGGTGCGGAAGTTTCGCAGTACATGCCTACGAGGATGCCCTTGGCGCGACGGGCGAGGAGGGGCGGCATGGGGGAGCAGGTGGTGGGACGACCAAAGAATATCGCGGGGGCTCCCTTGGAACGGATGCGTTGATCAGAGAGGACACCGAGGATTCCTCCGTCGCGAATGAATTTGGTGAGTTTGTGGGTGGAGGATTTTTTGGCGAAGAGATGAAGGCCCCGCCGAGCTCTTCGTCGTTTAATGACCCGGTCGATGAGAGGGTTGCTCAGTGGGCGGTAATGGGTGCCGATTTGTGATTTGGTGCCGGTGAGAAAGCCGGTGTGAGCGAGGAGTTCCCAGTTGCCCATGTGGGGAACGACCCAGATGATTCCCTCGGTGCGGGTAGGGTCGGTCACGAGCTCGGAATTCACAAAAGTGATGTAAGAGAGAATTTGCTCGTCGGAGAGAAAGGGAATGCGGAGGGAGGTGAGCATATTGGCTCCGAAGCGTTCAAAAATTTCGCAGGTGAGCTGAGACAGCTCTTCTTTGGTTTTATTTTCGCGATAAGCGGTGCGAAGATTTCGCAGGACGATTTTTCTCATTCCCGGGAAAAGCCGGTAGCCGATGCGTCCGAGGAATTCACCCAAGCTGAATACGGTGGGGAGGCTGAATAGGCGCAGGACTTTCTCGACCGTCCGAAAGACAAGGTATTCGAGGCGATGAGAGAGAAGAATGCGGGGCGTTTTTGCCATGGGCTGCGGGAGCGTTAGCCGGAGATCTGGAAAAATCAAGACCGGGCGATCACCTGATAGTATTCGCAGAGAGCGGCGGCCTCGCGTTCAGTGGTGTAGTGCTCCTCTGCGTGGGAATGACCGGCCCGGCCCATACTGAGAAGTTTTTCGGGGTGGGCAATCAGTGTGGCGAGGGATTCCCGGGTGGCCTCGACATCCCCGCAGGGCACGGTGATCCCGTGAATTCCCTCAGTGATAATGTCCTGCCACGCTCCGGCATGTGAGGCGAGGACGGCGCAACCGGAAGCCATCGCTTCGAGGACGGTAAGCCCAAATCCTTCGTTCCTGGAAAGGGCGGTGACAAGAGACATTCCCTGAAAAAGTCCGGGGAGTTCGCTGCTGGGGCGGGATCCGTGGAAGATGATGCGCTCGCTGAGTCCGGATTGGGCGACTTTGTCCTCGAGTTCGCTTTGGAAGTCGCGGAATTTGGGCGTGGTTTCGCCCACGATAACGACGGTTGGGTCGGGGTTGTCTTTTAAAAGCGGGATTGCGGAGTCAATGAGGACATCGACTCCTTTTTGAGGACGAACACGGCCGAAAATGCCGATGCCAAATTTTCCGGGGAAGCCGAGTTTTTCCCAGGCGGCAGATTTATCGGCGGGTGGGTGGTAGCGTTCGAGGTCGATGCCATGTGGAATGACGACATCGGGTTTATTTTCAAGATAGGAAGCGGCGGCCGAGCAAGTGGTGATAATGCCGTCCATTTTTCCCATGAGCCAGCGGGTGAAGCGCGAGTGATAACGCTGCGCGGTCGAGGTGAAGACGATCTTAAGATTGGCTCCGAGTTTTCGGGCGGTCAGCGCCTGAATCATTTCATTATTACGTCGAGCGTGGAAGACACGGGGCTCGTCTTTGAGCTTACGCAATTCACAAAAAGAAATAACGGGAACGTCATCGGGGAGATGATGTTTTCCAAGGACGGCGAGGGAGACTTTTTCGCGGACTTTGGGGAGGGTCTGCAGCATTGTCGAGGTCACGCCGGAGAAGCGTGAGTTGGAATTGCCGAGAATGACTAGTGGGTCGGGCATGGTAGCTAGTCAGTCTCGGTAGGATCGTGATCCCGGGGCTGGAGACAGAGTCCGATTGTTCCAACAAGGAGGAGATAGCAGGCGAGGAGCTCGAGGTAGCTCTGGACTGTTTCGGGAATGTCATTGTGGTAGTTCTCGCCGAGGGTGGCTTTCCAAAGAAAAGAAGCACCGAGAAAGCGGGCGAGAATGTAAATCATCATAAAGGCCGAGGCGAAAAACCCGGCGGCGGGATGGGAGGAGAAGTCGTTGAAGAATTTCGGGAAGTGTTTCCGTTGCTGATGAAAGGTCCAGAGGACGTAAAGGCCGAGCGGGATGTAGAGAATTTCAACCGGGATTTTGATAAAAGGTTCGATGATGGAATCTCCTTCGCCAAGGGCGCCGGCTAGGGAGAAGGCCCCCATCATGTTGTAGAATGGGCCGATGTCCCCGGCGGGACGGGCGGCACCGAACCAGAAGGCGGCGCTAGCGAGAAGGAGGGCGAGTTGGAGGCCTTCGACAGCTCCTTCTTCGGTGGGCAGAACGGGATGGTCCGGGAGCCAGGCGGGGAAAAGGATCGCAACCGAGCCGAGGACGACCAAGCTGGCCGTGACAAGGCGATGTTTCCAAGATCTGGCTGGAGGCTCGCTCATTGGATGCAGTTTGATCCGATGCGGGGAAGATGCAACTCCTTGTAATTGACCTCCAGCAGTGTGAGACCGTCGGAGGGGGCGCAATGGGGAGATTTTTTGTCTCCTGGTGTATTGACGAGGTCGTAGAGATCATCTTGCCGGAGGTATCCTTGGGCTGCGTGGACGGCGGCTCCGGTGAGGAGTCGGACCATTTTGTAGAGAAAGCCGCTGCCGGTGAAGGTGAGGAGGTAGTCGCCGTTGATTTGTGCAAAGTCGGAGCGGGTGATGGTGCGGATGTAGTCGGTGTCGGCGGTTTCATTGCCGCGATTAGCGGCGAAGGCCCGGAAGTCGTGTTCGCCGAGGTAAACGGAGAGGGCTTGGGTGAGGTCCTCAGGGTTGAGTTGGCGGGGGAGGTGCCAGGCTCTTTTCGTTAGGAAGGGCGGGAGGATAGGCTGGAGACAGAGGTGGTAGGTGTAGGTTTTGGACTTGGCGGAAAAGCGGGCGTGAAAGTCGTTGGGCACTTCTTCGCAATCGAGAATACGGATGGCGGGAGGGAGTTTGGTGTTGAGCGCAGGAACCCAGTTGAAGGGGTTCATCGTGAGGTGTTCGGGCGCATCGAAGTGAGCGACCTGGCCGAGGGCGTGGACGCCGGCGTCGGTGCGTCCGGAACCGTAGAGACGGATCGATTCTTTGGCGACTTCCTCGAGGGCTTTTTCAATGAGTTCCTGGACGGTGACGCTGTTGGGTTGGATTTGCCAACCGGCGAAGGAAGTGCCGTCATAAGCGATGGTGAGTTTGAGGCGCATTACCAACCGAGATAGTCTTTGAGGATTTCGAGGGCGGCCGCCTGGTCGATGACGCCCTTTTGCTGTTTTGCCTTGCGACCGGCCGAGCGGAGTTTTTCAGAGGCCGTCACGGTTGTGAAGCGTTCGTCAAAGAGGGTGAGGGGAATGTCGCCGAGATTGGTCCTCAATTCTTTGCCGAACTTGCGGACCTTTTTTGAACTTGTGCCTTCCGAGCCATCCATACGGAGGGGGAGCCCGAGAACGACGGCCTGAATCTTGCGCTCGGCGATGACCTCGAGGATGCGGGGAATGATTTCAGTCTTCCGGCAATCGATTGTTTCGACGGGATGGGTTCCAATGCCAAGCTCATCCGTCGCAGCGAGCCCGATGCGGGCGTCTCCGTGGTCGATGGCGAGAATGGGGTGGGTCATTTAACGAGTCGAGGGATCGTGCTGATTGCGGTTGCAACAATAATAGCTCAGGAGAGGATAAGTATGAAGACGGGTTCGGTGGAATCTTTCCTCTTTTAGAGGAGCTCTGTGGGAAGTTTTGGGCCGAGGTTTTTGATGGCGTCGGCTTGGTGTCGGTTGGCTACGAGGAGGGCGTCGTCGGTTTGGACGACAATGAGGTCGTCGACTCCGAGGAGGGCGACGCGGGAGTCTTTGCGGGCGTTGAAGACGATGTTGTTGGAGGCATCGATCTCGGTGATTTCGGTGTTGGTCTGATTTTGATCGCCCTGGGTGGGGAAGTATTTCGCGATGGAGATCCAGGATCCGACGTCGTCCCAGTCGAAGGTGGCTTCGATATTGAGGACGCGGGAGGCTTTTTCCATAAGAGCGTAGTCGATGGAGATGGGGGTGAGGTTGGGGAATTTGTCCGCTGTGGTGGCGATGACGTCGTTAGAGTCCTTGAGCTGATCAATGAAGCCGGCGAGTTCCGGTGTGTGTTCACGAAGTTCGTTGGTGACGGTTTTTAGCGACCAAACAAACATGCCGGCATTCCAGGCGAAGTTGCCTTGGCGAAGGTATTCTTCGGCGAGTTCAGGATTGGGTTTTTCACGGAAAGTGGTGACCTCCATGGCCTTGTGAGTGGTGTCGAAACCGAGAGCGGCGGCTGGTCCGCGCTCGACGTATCCATAAGAAGGGCAAGGCCATGTGGGCTTGATCCCGATAGTGACGAGGGCGTCGGTTTGGGAGGCGATGGTGAGGCTATCGCCGAGGACGGATTGGAATGAATCGGTGTCCTGGATGAGTTGGTCGGAGGGGAGGACGGCCATGGTGGCGTCGGGATTGCGTGCGGCGATGAGTCCGATGCCGAGAGCAACGGCGGGAGCGGTGTCGCGTTTGGCGGGTTCGGCGAAGATGTTTTCGGCGGGGAGTTTGGTCGCGATTTTGCGAACGGCCTCTTCTTGGAGCGAGTTGGTTAGAATGAGGATATTCTCAAGGGGGATGAGTCCTTCGAGGCGGTCAATGGTTTGATTGAGAAGAGTGGAGTCGTCGAAGAGGTTGAGAAGTTGCTTTGGTTTAGCATTTCTGCTGAGGGGCCAGAAGCGGGCTCCGCTGCCACCAGCGAGAATCAGGGCATAGTTGTTACTCATCTCGGGCATTCAATCGATTGAGGTGCGGATTGTCAAAACCGTCTAGCGTCCCTTTTTCTGTTGGGGTCAGGTGATCTCTGCGCTATAGTATGTCCATGAACGATTCCTATGACGAACGCGACTGGGTGGATACAACGGCAGCTTTCGCTCCGGCAGTGCTTGGTGCGGCAGCAGGTTTGCTGGTGGCTGATGTCCTAAGTGACGAAGCGCGCAAGCCGGTTGGTCTTTCTCTGGCTTGTCTCGGATTGGCTGCGCTGACACCGATGTTGGTGGAGACCATGATTGATAAATTAAATGGACCAGGAACTCGTCGGGGATCACAGCGCACTTTGCGCGGGATTCGGGACTCCGGTCTCCCTCCCCGTGATATCAGCTATGTTGGTGCCGAATTGGGTGACGAGCTGGGAGTTGGCTAAACAATTCGTAGTTGCGAACTAATTTCCCGGACGGTTTCCTCGAAGCCAGTTCGGAACGGAATGCGGGCTTTCCAGCCAAGTGATTCCAAAGAGTGCCGGGTTGCGAGGGCGTATCGGGTGTCATGCCCGGGACGGTCATCGACATGACTAATGAGGGATTCGGGTTTTCCGAGCTGCTTCAGAATGGTGCGGGCGATGCCGAGGTTGGTGTGTTCATCGCGGGCACCGAGGTGGTAAATCTTTCCCGGAGTGCCGTGTTCGAAGGCTGCGATCAATCCGAGGGCGCAATCCTCGACGTGGATCCAGTCGCGGATTTGCTGGCCGGAGCCGTAGATGGGGAGGGGCTCGTCGCGCATGGCGTGATAAATAAGAGTGGGGATGAGTTTTTCCCGATGCTGACGTGGCCCGTAGTTATTCGTGCAGCGAGCGATGACAACATCCTGAAGATAAGTGGTGTGAGCCGCGATGGTGAGGAGGTCGGCGCTGGCCTTGCTGGCGGAATAGGGGGAAGAAGGGCGGAGCTTGGTGAATTCGTCGAATTTTTTCGGAAAGGGAGTCGAGCCATAGACCTCGTCGGTGGAGCATTGAAGGAAGGGCACTTTGAGGAGCCGGCATATTTCCAGTAAGGACGAGGCCCCGATTACATTGGTGAGGGCAAACTCCTGGGTGCTTGCGATTGAGCGATCAACGTGGGATTCTGCGGCGAGATTCAGGACGCCGGTGAATTGATGTTCTTCGATGAGTCCGGTGGTGAGAGATTGGTCAAGGATGTCTCCTTCCACAATGGTGAGGCGGGAATCGTGATCGGGTCCGACGAGGTGATTTCGGTCGCCCGCGTAGGTGAATTTATCGAGGACGATGAGTCTTTCGACTTCGGATCTCTCCAGGATTTTTCTGACCAGAGTTGAGCCGATGAAACCAGCACCACCTGTGAGCAATAGGGAAGAGAGCGACCGCATCAACGAAAAGGTATCTGTTTAAGCGGTGAGTAAAAGAGAAAGATCTTCCCTCGAATGGGAATCCCATTGACCGCCCGCTGATCCTGTGATCATTTAGTTCCACGATGAAACCACGTTATATTTTCACCCTGGGTGGACTGACCGTTGCGTTGGTTTCCTGTGGAGCCTTGAAAAATTTCCAGCAGTCAATGGGTGGAAGCACTGGTTTTGATCCTTTGGCCGCGCCCGGAGCGTTGCAAAAAAATTCTGCTGTTGTCGTGCCTACGGCGCCGAGTTACACATCGGGGCAGTGGGTGGAAACCTCCATGCCCAATGCGACATTCTTCCGGAATGTTCCAAGCGGAAACGCAACTGCGGATAAGATGTTGGCGGTAGCTACGCCGATGAAAGTCATTTCGACCTCGGGGACCTATGTCAAAGTCGAGCTGGATTCGGGGGATGTGGGCTTTGTTCCTGAGATTATGGTTGCCGAGCGTTCGGCTGCCTCGGTTGCCCCGCTCGTCCCACCACTTGGAGATGGCGTGGCCCCGGTTGTGGCCCCCGAGCCCGAGATTCCAGGCCTGCCTTTGACCTCTCCCCCGGCACCTCTTCCCGATGTGGCTCCTCCCCCCGAAGTGCCGGGAATTACTCCTCCGCAAGCCGTCGATTAATTGTCGTAACTACTTTTCAAATGGTCAGAGAAAACCTCGGGCCGTTTTTTTTGGCTTTATCGTTGGGGCGATCATTTGAGAATGCCTCTCGTCATGCCTGAAATCATTTCCTCGCTCGTCACTCTCGGCCTACTTGTATTGCTGCAAGCAGTTCTCGGATTCGACAATTTACTCTACATTTCCCTCGAGTCCCAACGGGCTCCGGAGAGTGAGCAAAGCCGGGTGAGGAAATTGGGAATTGGGATCGCGGTTGGGTTGAGGATTGTTCTACTCTTTGTGCTGATCAATCTCGTCGAGGCTTTACAGGATCCTTTTTTCACAATTGCCAGCGGAGGATGGGTCGAGGGAACGTTTAACTTTCATAGTGTGATCGTTCTTTTTGGAGGAGTCTTTATTCTCTACACCGCGACCAAGGAAATCATTCACATGATGTCTCTGGAGGAAGACGGAAAAGTTGTCGAACGTGAGCCCAGTTCATCCAAAAAAGTAATTGGTCTGATTGTTTTCATGAACGTGATTTTTTCCTTCGATTCCATATTGAGTGCGATGGCTTTGGCGAGTGTGAAAGATGAATCGGGAATGACAACGGGGTATCAAATTGGAATCATGACCGTCGCGATTGTCATTGGTGGATTAATCATGATTCTTCTCGCCGATAAGGTGACGACCTTTCTTCAGCGCAATCGAATGTATGAGGTGCTGGGGCTTTTTGTCCTCTTTGTGGTAGGTATTATGCTGCTCACCGAGGGCGCGCATTTGGCGCATCTCAAGTTCTTTGGTAATCCAATCCACGCGATGACTAAGACGACCTTCTATTTCGTCATCGGCGTGCTTCTTCTCACTGATATCGTGCAGGCACGGTATCAGAAGAAGATAAACGCGGAGAAGATGCGCCGGGCCAAGGTCGAGGGCTAGCGGGCGCGGAGATCAGCGGGGGTATGGAGTATGCGGGCCACGAGCACGATGATGTTTGCTGTTTTAGGTAATTCGTGGATTCCGGCGAGATCGATTCTACCTTCCCATGACATTTAGTTGGTAATGTTCATTGCTTCAAGAGTTAGTAGGTTTGACCGTTGGGGAAAAGCCTGATTGCGATTGTTGAAAAAAAAGGCACTCTTCTCGGTAGTTCAACAATGCTGATGAATTCCAACCGCAGAAAATTCCTCGGAGGCGCCGCGGCGTGGCTGGCACTGCCAGCTTCCGCCGAATCCGGGCGCTCTCTAAAGACGATCTCCCTGTTTCATACGACCGACCTCCATGGCCATATTCTCCCAACGGTGAGTTACGAAGGCATCGGTAACTTGGGAGGGCTTGCTCGTTGTGCGACACAGATACGTAAGTGGCGGAAAGATTGCCCCGATCATTTGTTGTTCGATATTGGCGATGTTTATCAAGGAACGGTTGAGGGTTACCAAACCAAGGGAGGCGTCATGATCGATAGCTTCAACAAGATGAACTACGACGGCTGGGTTTTGGGGAATCACGAGTTCGATTGGGGGCTGGATGTCGTTGAGGCAGCGGTAAAGCGATCATCGATGCCGGTGGTTACTGGGAATGTCGCGGTAGATGGAAAACGGTCGGGTGCAATTGAAGGAAATGCCTTTTCAAAACTGGCTCCGTGGATTGTGCGTGAGGTGGGCGGATTTCGGATTGGCTTGATTGGGTTGGTGACGCCGGGAATTCCCTACTGGTCGCGACCGGAGTTGTTGAAAGGGTTTGGCGTTTTTGATCCGGAGGAAAGTCTTAAGCAAAGTGTCGATGAATTGCGCGCAGAGAAGGTCGATGCGATAGTTGTGCTCGGCCACATGGGCTATCGTTATAAAGAGGACTACGCCAATCCGATTCAATCCCTGCTGAAGAAGGTTCGTGGAATCGATGTCTATATCGGAGGCCATTCCCACCAGGATCGTCCGAGTTGGTATTCTTTTGGTGTGCTTTGCACGCAGGCAAATTACCATGGCTTGAATTGCGGACGGGTTGATTTGGCCTTTGACGTGGAATCGCGCAAGCTGGTTCATCGCAATGCCTGGACGGTCTTGATGGATGCCCGGGTTCATTTGGATCCGCTTATCCTCGAAAGCACAAAGTCAGTAGTCGAGGCCGCGGATGAGAGGAGAAAGTCGGTGATTGGTGAGGTAAAGTCTGCGATTTCGACCTACGGAAAGAGGAGTAAGTTTTGGAGGCTTCTTTGCGAGTCCTTCAAAGTTTCGGCAGCAAAGCATGGCGTTCAGGCTGACGGGGTTTTTCATGGGACCTTCGAGGCAAAAAAAGTTCTTCCTGGGAAAAAGACGATCGAAGATGCCTGGTCATGGATTCCCTACGAAAACTGGCTGGTACAGGCGTCGGTCACCGGAGAGCAGATCCGTGAAATCATCGCGGAGGAAAAAGACGTGCGTTATTCGGACCGCGGACTTTTTGGGCTCGATGAGGAAACTCTCGAGAACGACAAGCGCTATATCATTCTCTTTAATAGCTACGACAGCCAGTCGGGCGGGAAGAAACTGCCAAAGCTCCGCAATATTCTCGAGGAGCCATCGAGTCAGACGAAACTCATTCCACTCACTACCCGTGAGGCGGTCATTGATTACTTCGCGGATATGAAAGAGATCGATTAGACCTTTACGCCGCCGAGGTAGGTGCCCTGAACCTCGAAGTGTTCGTTGAGGACAACCAAGTCGGCGAGGAATCCAGGTTCAAGTTTTCCGCGGTCTGCTAAGCCCAACGTATGGGCCTGGTTCCACGAGGTCGTCTCTACCAGCTCGTGAATTGGAATTCGGGTGAATTCGTGAATGTGCCTTAGGCCAGCGGGATACTGCAGGGTTGAGCCAGCGAGCGCTCCATTGCTCTTGAGGCGGGCGATGCTGTCTTCGATAACAACCTCTAATCCGCCTAACTCCATTTCGCCGTCGTTTTTCCAGGAGGCCGCCACCGAGTCGGTGATGAGCATGAGACGTTTAGTTTGGATTTTTTCAAAGATCAATTGGAGCATTTCCGGCGCGAGATGAACGCCGTCGGCGATGAGTTCGATCTGCAGGCCGTCCTCGATGAGACCGGCTCCCACGGCTCCAATCTCGCGATGGTGTAGTCCGGTCATGGCATTGCCATAGTGGGTGAGGTGGCTGAGCCCAAAGCCCATTGCCTTGTTGATTTCATCGTAACTGGCTTCAGTGTGAGCCGCCGAGGCAATGATGCCGAGTGAATGGGCCTCGCGGACGAGATTGAGGCCTCCGGGAAGTTCAGGAGCGAGGGAGAGAATGCTGGCTGGGAAAATCTCGTGGAGCTCGCGGAGTTCCACAGGGTCGGATGGGCGGACAAACTCGGGGTTCTGGGCACCGGCTTGATCGCGATTGATGAAGGGACCTTCGAGATGCATACCCGGGACGCGGAGGGGGGCGGACGGAGCCCAGTCGGCGATCGTCCGAACAATCTCACGAAGCTTTTCCTTGGGTTGGGTTAAGGTGGTGGGCAGCCAGGTGGTAACTCCCTCGGCGAGTTTCTTTTCGGCGATGTGTTGCAGGCTGTCGGGGGAGGCGTCGCAAACATCACAGCCATCTGCGCCGTGGGCATGAATGTCGATAAAGCCGGGGAGGAGGAGATTCCCTTTGAGATCGATCCCTTCGTTTAATTCAGTGAGGTCGGACATCGATCCGAGCCGCGTGATCTGGCCATTATCGACTTGGACAAACCCGTTTTCTTCCGTCAGGCCGGGTGAAATTAGGTGAGCGTTCTTGAGGAGCATCAGTTGATGAGCAAGTTCCAGGATTTTTTAAGGTAGTTGATCCCTGAGATCAAGGTCAGGGCGAAGGCTCCCCAGAGAGAGATGATGGAAAGGGGATTTTCCGGGTTGGAGAGCGTTTGGAAGAAACTGACGAAGGAGCCCGCGTTTTCAATGGGCCCCATCATGAGCCATACGAGGCAAGTGATGCTATAAGTGAGCTGAAAGGTGGTTTTCCATTTCCCCAGTCGGTCGGCGGCGATGACCTCGCCTTTTTCCACTGCGATCTGGCGGAGGCCGGTGACGAGGAATTCGCGCCCGATGATTACGATGGTGATCCAAGGTGGGCAAAGTCCCACACTGCTGAAGAGGACGAAGGCGGAGGCAACGAGAATCTTATCAGCCAGAGGATCCATGAGCTTGCCGAGCGAAGTGACGAGATTAAGTTTTCGGGCAAGGTAGCCATCGAGCCAATCGGAGATGGCAGCCATAACAAAGGCCACCAGGGCGACAAGGTATCCTGAGAACCCTCCCCGACTTGCAGCGATGACAAAGACGGCCGTTAAAACAAGCCTGGCAAAGGTGATGGAATTGGGAAGATTCAAAGGTAAATAGAGTGTGTCGTATCTGAAGACTACCGACAATCTTTTGCGTTAATAAATGATTTCCATCGCGATCAGTCAGGGGGAATCTAACCCGGTGGCCATTGGAGCTGACGCCCGGCGAGGAGGTGGAGATGTAAATGGGGCACGGCTTCTCCGCCGTGGGGGCCATTGTTGATGATGACTCGGAAGCCATCTTCGGCGTAGCCTTCCTGGCGGGCGATCTCGCCAACTTTTAAGAGGAGATGGCCCAGGAGTACTTGGTCGTCGGCAGAGGTTTCGGCGATGCGAGCGACTGGTTTTTTGGGAATGAGAAGAAGGTGGACCGGGGCTTGGGGCGAAATGTCGTGAAAGCAGAGGCAGAAATCGTCTTCGTAGACGATGTCGGCGGGGATTTCCCGGGCGATGATTTTTTCGAACAAGGTCATATTATAGGTCGACAGAAAGGGTGATCCTTCTCTGTTTGAGTTGGGCGTCTTGTTTGAAGCCTTCGAGGAAGGCGACGATTTCGGAGCAAAGTTGCTGGCAGGCTTTGGTGGTGGTTTTTCCGCCCCGCATGATGCTGGCGCTTTCCTTAATTTCGCAAAAGCGAATGGATTCGGCACCGCATTCCCGGAGAAGGTTGATTTCCTCGGTCAGGAGGCAGAAAAAGACGAGTTCGAATCCATTGCCAGCTTCGCGAGCAGATTTGACGAGGGAAACGGTGATGGGGGGAGCTAGGGGGACGAGATTGTTGGCGATGGCGTCGCAACCGATTTTGCGAAGCATGACGCGCATGCGTTCGTAGAGGTCTTCGAGTGGGAGAACCCGAAGGGGGCAGCGGTGCTCGAGGTAGTGCATCACGCCGTCGCGAATGTCGTCGATAAAGGGAAAGTCGTGGCGGTTGCTCGCGATGGCCGCCCGGCTCAGGGATTCGTCAATCCACTCGGTGCCGTAGCCCACCACATGATGGTGGCCGACTTTGAGCACGGGGAGGTTGCCGACGATGCAGATCATTGAAGGTTATTTGAAAAGTTTCCGCTGCATCGCGTCGGTGCGGGCGCGGTTTTCTAGGGCTTGTATTTCGCGGATGAATTCTCCGACGTCCTCGAATTGCCGGTAGACCGAGACGTAGCGGACGTAGGCTACGGGATCGATTTCATGGAGTTTGTCCATGACTTTGGCCCCGATACTGCCGGAAGGGACCTCGGTATGGTGGTCGCGGTGGAGCTCTGAGAGGATTTCATCGACGGCACGGTCGATGCGCTCCATTGAGACTTTGCGCTTCTCGCAGGCCTTGACGAGCCCTCGGAAGAGTTTTTCGCGGTTGATGGCCTCGCGGCTGCCGTCTTTTTTGATGACGCGAAGCTCGGTGCGCTCAATTTGCTCGTAGGTGGTGAAGCGGGATCCGCAGTTGAGACATTTGCGCCGTCGCCGAATCGTTGTACCATCCTTGGTACTCCGGGAGTCGATGACTTTGTCCTCGTGGGACCCGCACTGGATACAACGCATTCTTTTCTTGCTAAGCTGAGCGCAGACTCGACGGAGAAGGCGGGCTTCGGAAGAAAAAATCTCCCTGTTTCTCAGAAGTCATTCACAAGATCCGCAAACTTTGGGATCGGGCGGGGAAATCTAAAAAAACTGTCCCGGTCCCTGAATAATGGGGGCTCTAACAATAAAAAATCACTCTTCATCAACAATGGGATGAGAGAAATATTGGTGGTCGGTTCTTAAGGTATCTGAAAGATCATGCACTGTAGGAAAAGATGGATTTTCTTTTCAAAAAAATCTTGTCGCCAGTCTCGGACGATGGCAAAGAGACCTCGCAACTGCGGGTGTAGCTCAGTGGTAGAGCGCGACCTTGCCAAGGTCGATGTCGACGGTTCGAATCCGTTCACCCGCTCCATTTTCCCTTAAAAGGTCCATGATTCATTTCATGGGCCTTTTTATTAGAAGGTGGTATCTGGAGGATGAGAACGAAGTTTGAGCCGGAGCGCAGCGGAGTCGGCGTGAGCGGAGCGGAGCGGCTAAAGGCACTCCTTTCATCCACGCCATTTTTATTTTGCGAAGAGCTCCAGGACGACCTTGCTGTAGAGGGCGTAGCCGCCGGTGATGAACATTCCAATACAACTGATCCAAAGCCCTATGTCCCAGGCACGGCCGGGGGCGAGACGAGAGTCGCAGCGTTTGTAGCGGAAAAACAAAGCGGCCAGCCCCAGGAAGGGAAGCATGAGGGCGCCCATAAATCCGCCTGCGAGGACCAATTGTTTTGGGGCCCGGAAGAAAGCGTAACTTGCGAGGAAGAGAATGGGGAAAATGATACAGAAGACTTTGACCCAACGGCGGTATGACTCTTCGCTTCCATTGATGAGGCCGAAAATTCTCATCGCGTCGGCACTAACTCGCGCGTGGCTGGCAGTGGCAACGAAGTAGGTCGAGTAAAGAACGGCAAAGGCGCCGAAGAGGAAGATGGCTTGCGCTGCTGACCCAAAGACGGGGGCATACATTTCTCCGAGAGTGCGGACCATTTGGTCGCCCGACGGATCGAGTCCGGTTCGCCCTAGAATAGCCGCTCCGAGAAGGTAAAAGGCGATGGTTGCCGAGGTGTAGACGATCATCGAGCACCAGGCATCCCAACGAAGGACTTTCATCCATCCTTCCGCGCGCGCGGCCCATTCGGGAGAATCATCCCGCGGACCGGTCCATTTGGCATAGCCCTTTTCCTGGCACCAGTAAGGGTATTGGATGAGTTCGGTGGCCCCCACTCCGATGATGCCAAAGGCGGCCAGGGCAACGGTGAGGCCTTTTCCTTCAGGAATTTGGAATGTCATTCCCGATGCGAGGTCGGCCCAAGTGACCCGCCATTCGGGAAGTGACTGGAGATAGACCACATTGATGATCGTGACCAGGGTGAAGGTCGCGACCAGGACTGTGGAGAAATTTTGGATGAGCCGGTATCGTCCGACCACAAGCAGGACGATGGAGACGATGGTAACGAGAAAGCACCAGATTAGAGAATCATTGGAAGTCGGGGCCGGTGAGGTTTCGGTTGCTTCTTCGGCCGCTGGTTCTGGGCTGGCTGCTTCCTCGGATCCAAAGCGCGTGGCGAGACCCTCTTCGACTTGTTTGCTGATGATTGTCTCGTGATATTCGTTTGCGACCCGTCCTGACTCAGTCAGTGGTTGTTGAATGGTGAGTGCTTGTCCCACTCCGCCGATAATTCCTCCAAGTTGGACGAGTGCGACCAGGCTGAAGACGAGCCAAAACCAGAGGAGCCAGTTCACACGGGCCCGCGGGCCGCTGACTTCGTTCATGCCGGACAGAGTGGTGCGTCCGGTGGTGATGGTGTAGCGTCCGAATTCGATTTGGACGAAGACTTTAATTAGGCAGCCAATGATGATGAGCCAGAGGAGGACAAAACCGGCTTCCGCTCCGACGGCGGTGGTGGCCACGAGTTCGCCTGAGCCCACGATGGCTCCTGCGATGATCAGGCCGGGTCCAAGTTGGCGAAGAACTCCTCCAAAAGTTTTCGGTGGCTCTCTGATGGAAGATTGTTCGTTATCAGGCATGGGCTAGTGTTAGGGATGCAGGGCTCCGAGGACAAGGCGCGGGGGGACTTTTTTGAGGTGGGGAGAGATTGGCAAGGTTGTGTTACCTCTCTCATTCTGAAATAAGCCTCACATGAAACTCTTGATGTACGTCACTCTCGCTTCGATTTTTTCAGGGGCTCTCTTCGCGGGGGCGCCGAATGTGATTCTGATCATGGCCGATGATCTTGGATATGGTGATGTGTCGTGTTACGGGAGCAAGCTCAACAGGACTCCCGTTCTCGACAAGATGGCGTCCGAGGGTGTGAAATTGACGGACTATCATTCGGGATCAACGGTGTGTACTCCGTCGAGGATGGCGCTGATGACCGGAATGTATCCACCCCGCGTTGGATGGAAAGGCGGCGTTCTCGGATTTAAGATGAGGATGTCGGGAGGCTTGTCTGCGGAGGCGCGAACAATGGCCGAGGTGTTCAAGGATGCTGGATATCGGACCGGGATATCCGGGAAGTGGCATTTGGGTGATGCTCCCGAGCGTCTTCCGCAAGGGCAGGGATTTGAGCACGCATTCTATATTACAGCGAGTAACAACCAGACGAAAAAGCTTTGGCGGAACGGCAAGTTGATCGCCGAACCTTTTAACAATCGCCGGCTCAGCGAGGAATTCACGAGGGAGGCGATTTCCTTTATCAAGAAAGAGCGGACCCGTCCTTTCTTCCTTTATATGCCGTATACGGCGCCGCATTTCCCGGTCGAGGCTCACCCGGATTGGAACGGAAAGTCCGCGAACAAAGCATATGGCGATGTTGTGGAGGAACTGGACGCCCGTCTCGGAGAGATTTTGAAAAGCCTGCGGGAGTTGGAGATCGAAAAGGAGACGATTGTCATTTTCACCTCGGATAACGGGCCCCAGGGAGGGCGAAAGAACAAGACGGTGGCGGATCCCTATCGAGGCGGAAAGTGGAGTGTCCTTGAAGGGGGAACGCGGGTGCCTTGTGTCATTTCCTGGCCGGGGAAATTGCCCAAGGGGAAAGTTTGCAAGGAATTGGTCGCGTCCATTGATTTACTTCCAAGCTTAGCCACCGCCTGTGGGATTGAGCTGGAGGAGAAGCGTGAGCTTCCGCTGGATGGTGTCTCAGTATGGAACACGCTCAAAGGAGACGAGGGTCCGCATCTCCGCAAAGACATGCTTTATTGGAATGGTTGGGCGGTGCCACAAGCAATGCGGGTTGGGCAGTGGAAGTTGTATTTCGATCAGGTCAAGGAGGTGAAGGGGTCGAAGGAGGGGCCGGTGCTGATCGATCTCTCAACTGACATCGCCGAGGAAGAGGATTTCAGTAAGGACCATCCAGATCGTGTTGACGAGATGTTGGCATTGGCCCGGAAGCGTTTGGAGGCAATTAAGGCAAAGAGCATTTCTCTTGGTGGCGAACCCCAGCAGTTTCCGAAGCCAAAGGTGCCGCGATGGTTGGCGAAGTAGTCTTATTTCCCCAACTTGTTCCGCGTTCTTGAAGAGTCATTCTGGAGTGGTATGGTCCTTCCCAAGAATGGAGCAGAAATCAGACCCATACGCCCTGGAAGGCGTGAAAAATCGGGCCCCAAGGCGCTTCCCCTGGTTCACCGTCTTTTTGGGATTGGTGGCTCTGGGCCTGATCGCGGTGGTTTTTTCCCCGGTTCCGGAGAAAGTCCGTCGTAAGGTGGGATTGGCGAGGGAAAAGCCCGTTCCCAAGCCTCCTCCGCCGCCTGAGCCAGAGAAGATTATCGTGAAGGAAGAGGTGATCGTGGAGAAGCGGGTGGACGTCCGGCCTCCTTATTATCAGGTGCAGCCAAATACCTTGATTTCGAAAAGTTCGATGGGAATCGATGTCAAAGCGGTGGTGGAAGAGAAAAAGGGGCTGATTGCGTCGGCGGAACGGGAGCGGGATGGCAGCTATGAGGCGGAATACACCCTCAAGGTAAATCGCCCCGTGGCTGCGAAGTCATTGATGGAGCTGAAGCTGATGAATGCCAATCTGGATAAGATTTTGCCTGGCCTGCCGGAATTGCTGCAGAAGTCGACGGTCTCGCCCTTTTTTAAGAAGCTCTACGACAATAAATTTTCCCGGCTGAAGCGAAATGCGGGCCGCTTTGACAAGCTCCTGACGAAGCACAATTACTTCGACTGCCAAACCATGCTGGAAATGGAGCATCCCGAATCGAAGCAGAAGATCTTTCTGATGCAGGGCGATATGGATGTCGTTTCCGATGGCTCCGATGGGGACCGTCTGGCGACGATGTCGGACAAGATTGTTAATTCTTCCAATTATCAACCTTCGACGAGCTATGGCTGGTCAAAGCAAGGGACCACGGAGAATCCGCTCATCGCTGGATGGCGCAAGCGTTTGGCTGAAGCCAAAAAGGCAAACAATGCTGCGGAAGTGACTCGATTGACGGCTGGCATTGAAGACATGAAGCGCCGGAGTTTTCTGATCGCGGATTATGATCCCTTCATCGTGATTCCCATTGATGTCATTCAGGATCGTGAAAGCGCTTGGGGGCCAAACGTGGGAGACTACGTGCTTGTGATTTATCAAGAGAAAATCTTCCCGGCGATCGTAGGCGATGCAGGGCCGAGTTTTAAGATCGGCGAGGGAAGTCTTCGCATGGCCAAGGCGCTCAACCCCAGAGCTAGTTCCTATAGCCGTCCGGTTTCGGAAGTGAACGTGACTTACGTCGTCTTCCCGAGAAGTTCTGGAAAATGGGGGCCGCCGAACTACGACGATTGGCGAAAGGAATGCGAGGAGTTGGTCAAAAAAATTGGCGGCTTGGGCGAAGGATATTCCCTGGAGCATTGGGAGGATACCTTTCCGAAAAAGGAAGAGATCGACGGGGATATTCCAGAGTGAGCTAAGACGGCTGACAAGTCGGGCACCAGGCCGTGGTGCGGGTGGCGATGGTGTCGCGGGCGAGTTCGCTTTTACATTTCGGGCAGGTGCCGCCTTTTTTCCAGCGATGTTTGAAGAGCCAGTTTTTAGGCGGGACGTTTTCGACGTAGGAACCGGGCGCAAAGCCGTCTTTTGATGCCGTCATGTTTTTCTCGGCGACATGCTTGAGCGCACCAAGGGCGACGAAACGGGTTTCTTTCCGAACGGCGGCGGGGTCAAGGTTGTTACAGAGTTCTCCGGGATAGATACCCATGCGCCAGCAAATTTCATCGGCCATCCAGTTGCCGATGCCGGGGCAGGCGTTTTGGTCGAGGAGGAGCGCTTTGAGGGGCTTGCGCGGGTGCCGCTCGACGAGTTTGCGAACGTGGGCGAGGGAAAATTTGGAATCCTGGGGCTGGGGAGGAAATTCCGCCCAAGGATCTACGCAATCGTGGAGCATGATGCGACCGAACATACGGTAGTCGTTGAAGATGAGTGCCGCCTTTTTGGTGCGGATAATGAGGTGGTCGTGCTTTTGCTCTTCGTGATTGGTCGAAGACGTCGAGAGCTTACCGGACATTCCGAGGTGGACTTCGAGATGAAGCTTCGGCGCGAAGGTGAAGAGCATACGCTTGCCGTGGGCTTTTGAGGACAGGAGCTTCTTACCTTTCAAAATACGCAGCGCCGGAGCGGGGCAATCACGGAAAATGCGGGCTTTGGGATGAACGTCGACTCCTGAAATGGCTTCTCCTTGGTGTTTGGCCCATTGGCGGCGGGCAAGTTCGACTTCAGCAAGTTCGGGCATGGCGGAGACTTGTCGATTCAGGTTGATAGGTAAAATGATTTCTCAGGATGTCAGGCGTTCCGTTGGCAATTGGCACGGGATGCGCTAAGAAAGAAGCCGTGGCGGATAAATCAATGGCTTTGATGGTAGTGAGCGACCTCGATGGGACCTTGCTGGATCACGGTGATTACTCCTTTGATTCGGTGCTGCCCATTCTGGACCGGATGGATGAAGCGGGGATTTCTCTGGTGGTGAATACCAGTAAAACAAGAGCCGAGTGGCTGGCGTTGCGGGGAGGTTTCGGGAATGAAGACCCCTTCATCGTCGAAAATGGCTCTGCGCTTTATGATGGCGGAGACTGTGAGGTTTTCGGAACTCCACGGGAGGAGATCCTGAAAACGCTGAAGCCTCTCCGGGCCAAGTATCGCTTCAAGGGATATTCGGATGCTACAATTGCTGAAATCATGGAGTGGACCGGGCTGGAGCGACAGTCGGCGGAGAGATCTGCGGATCGGCACTACAGTGAACCACTGGTTTGGCAGGACAGTGAGGAGAATGAAGAAGAGTTTTGTCAGCTGCTGGAAGAACGTGGGCTGACGACTTTGAGGGGAGGGCGCTTTCTGCATGTGCAGGGCCAGACCGATAAAGGGAAGCCGCTGGCGTATTTCCGAAAAGGCGAGGCGGCCATCATCGCGCTGGGGGATCGTCCCAATGATCTCGCGATGCTGAAGGCCGCCGATATTGGAGTGGTAATTGCTTCGCCTGATGGCTTTGTCCTTGAAGCAGAGGATGTTCTGCGAAGCACCGAAACCGGCCCGCGCGGTTGGGCTGAAGTGATGACCCAAATCTTAGATCAACTGAACATACCACAATTTACCAATGGCTGATTTTCACCAAGGCGGCGCCGTCGCGACACTTCATAATTTAACCAATCGAAGCATCGAGGAACTCGAGAGCGAGTTGGTGAAATTTTCAAAACGACGCCCCATGGGGTTGCTCTTACCTTCGCTATTTTCGGAGCTGGAGACCGATGCCATGCCTCAAATCATTTCCGAGGTGAAGCAGGTTCCCTATCTCAATGAAATTGTCATTGGCTTGGATCGCGCGACCGAGGACCAATATCGGGAAGCGTTGAAGTTTTTCAGTGTTCTGCCGCAGCATCATCGGGTCTTGTGGAACGATGGACCACGGTTGCGCCAATTGGATGCCGAGTTGTCGGAGAAGGGGCTTGCTCCAAGTGAAGAAGGGAAAGGGCGTAACGTTTGGTATTGCCTCGGCTATATGTTGGCCAGCAATCGCGCGGAAGCGATCGCGCTTCATGATTGCGATATCACTACTTATGATCGCTCTCTGTTGGCTCGCTTGATCTACCCGATGGCAAATCCGCAGTTCAGCTATCAATTTGCGAAAGGATACTATCCCCGGGTTGCGAATGGCAGTTTGAATGGCCGGGTGACCCGCTTGTTGGTGACGCCGCTTCTTCGCTCCCTGGAGCAGGTAATTGGGGCCTCCGATTACCTTAGGTATATGGACGGCTATCGATATCCTCTCGCCGGAGAATTTTCCTTCAGAAAAGACGTCATCCAAGACATTCGGATGCCCAGTGATTGGGGGTTGGAAGTGGGAACGCTTTCAGAGATGTATCGGAATTACTCCAACAACAAGCTGTGCCAGGTTGATATTGCCGATCGCTATGATCACAAACATCAGGACATTTCTAGCGACGATCAGGAAAAGGGGCTTTCGAAAATGTCGATTGATATCTGTAAATTATTCTTTCGTAAACTGGCGACAATGGGAGTGGTTTTTGATAGGGGAACTTTTCGTTCCTTGAAGGCTGCCTATTACCGTAATGCCCTCGATTTTGTGGAGCGCTACAAGAATGACGCGTTAATCAATGGTCTCGAATTTGATGTCCATAAAGAGGAACAATCAGCCGAGCTATTTGCTGAAAATATTATCGCTGCCGGGCAGATCTTTTTGAAGTCACCCATGGAAACGCCGTTCATTCCGAGCTGGAATCGGGTCGAGAGTGCCATGCCTGATATCTTCGAGCGTTTTCTGGATGCGGTTGAAAAAGATAATAATGAGTTCTCCTAGATGATGAGTCCGTTGGATGCCCTCCTTGGGAGAATTGGAACCCACCTCACCAAAATTTATGGTAAGGGTGACCATTCGATTTTGGTTAACCAGCTTGTGGAGGCAATGCGCTTGCGGGAGCATTTCTTCGAGCCTACTCCATTTACCAATCATTGGTCTGAGAAGGACGTTGCGCTGATTACCTACGGGAACACCATTCAGAGGCGTGGATTCAAGCCCTTGGAGGAGTTGATAGAGTTTCTTGATTCGCGGCTGCAGGAGAGACTTTCCATTGTCCATATTCTTCCCTACTTCCCGTGGACTTCCGATGATGGATTTGCCGTGTCGGATTACAATTCCGTGAATCCTGAATTAGGTGACTGGTCTCATATCGAGAAAATCTCGGCAAAGTATCGCGTTATGTCGGACCTCGTGGTCAATCATTGCTCGGCCTCGCATGAATGGTTTGTGCAATTCCAGAACGATGAGGAGCCGGGGATGAATTACTTTTTTCAAGCTGAACCTGAAAACGACTTGAGTGAAGTGGTTCGACCGAGAACTTCTCCCTTGTTAAGGCCGACAGAAACCCCGTCCGGGACCAAGTATGTCTGGTGCACTTTTGGGCACGATCAAGTCGACTTGGATTTTTCAAAACCCGACCTTCTCGTGGAGTTGGTCAAGATTATCCGTTCGCATTTGGATCACGGAGTCAGTGTCTTCCGTCTCGATGCAGTTGCCTTTATTTGGAAAGAGATCGGCACGCGATCCATCAACCTTCCGCAGACTCACGAGCTCATTCGGTTGTTCCGCACCTTGATCGAGCACGTAAAACCGGATGCCGTGATCATCACAGAGACCAATATTCCCAATCAGGAGAATTTAGCTTATTTCGGAAACTGCAACGAGGCACACAGCATCTACAATTTTTCGCTTCCGCCTTTGCTGCTTCATGCCATCACCACCGGGAAGTCCTTTTATCTCAAACAATGGATGATGCGTATGCCTCCCGCGCAGTCCGGAACGACGTATTTTAATTTCATCGCATCCCACGATGGAATCGGTCTGCGACCGGCAGAGGGACTTCTCTCGGACGAAGAAATCGATAGTCTGGTCGATCTGATGCGCAAGCGTGGCGGATTAATTTCGGAAAGGGCATTGGCCGGCGGTGAGAAGCGCCCCTATGAGATAAATATTAGTCTCTTCGATGCGTTGGGGGGGGAAGATGAGTTTTTCTGTGCCCATACGGTCTTGCTGGCGCTCGAAGGAATCCCAGCTTTATACATCCACAGTTTGTTGGGAACTTTTAACGATTATGAGCGGTATGAAAGAACAAATCATAACCGTCACATCAACAGGCATCAGTGGAATGCTGACGAACTTGATTGCTTCCTTAATGATTCTGAATCCCATCACGCGCGAGTGCTGGCGCGAATGTTGGGATTGATCGAGATTCGCAAATCTCAACCCGCCTTTCATCCCAATGCCACCCAGTTCACTCTGCATTTGGGTGACGAGATCTTTGCGTTCTGGAGGCAATCGGTGGATCGGCGGAACAATGTTTTCTGTATCCACAATATTTCCCAATACAAGCAGGAGATCCCGGTTTCGAGCATCAACCTTATTTCCACCGAGGATTGGATTGATCTCTTGAGCGGAAAAGAGCTGGAAGCGGAAGTCAGTGAAATTGTCTTAGAGCCCTATCAATCGGTCTGGCTGGCCAATCGAAGAAAGCACTTTCCCTATTAACCTTGGTCCAGTTGCCATACTCCGCGGAAAAACTCCGCTTGTGACTCAATCTCAGGGAGGCTGACACGGATTGTGACTTGGGTTGTTCCTTCTGACGGATTGTTGTTGCGGGAAACTTCTTCGACTCCGACAGCGAGAGGTGAGAGAGGAGACCAATTCTCGAGATCGCTGGAAAATTCAATTTTGGGAATTGCTTGACCGGACTGCAGGGGGACCGCTGAGGTGAATTCCAGTGTGTAGGGATCGGTGGATACGACATCGGTATTGATCAGTGGGGTTGATTGGACGGAACGGGGATTGGTTTGGAAATTGAATTCTTTTTCATTGGTAAAACCATCTCCATCTGGATCGGCATCGTTTCCCGAAATGGCTTCATTCTGAAGTTCGGCGGTCGAGAAGTTGTTTCCCAGCCACACGGCCTTTGTGGGGAAAACCCTCACCGTTGCTTGCGCAGACAATGTGCCGTTCAGCGTCAAGGTGTATGTCGTGTCGCTCAATGGGGAAACCGCAACGTGCCCAACTCCGTTGATGGAAAGGTTGGTGACTTGACCAATGCCGTTGTCGATCGTCAAGTTTGTGGCTCCTTCCACATTCCATTGCAGAATAGCTGCTTCTCCTGAAATGATGGAAGGTTGCAAGGCCGAGAAAGAATGAATCGCTGCAGGTCCCTCGCTGATGGGGGAAAGGGCTTCGAGCGATTCCACATTGGCACCGTTGCCATAAGAGATTTCCACCCGATAACTGTCGTTGTTGTCATAGACCGGCAGGCGGATAAGATTCCCGGCAAAGCGCATCGCGTAGAGGAGCTCGCTGTTGGATTCACTATACACCGCGAGGACGGGAGCGCTTTTCCAGTGGGTTTCAATAACCGGGAGAAATCCGGTAGGGGAGCGGCCGTCGTTCTCAGCCTGGTGAATCGTGACCGGCCAGTCGGGAAACTGGCTGCCTGTTTGTGGAAACTCCGGATCTGCGTGAACCGGCCAGCATTCAAATGTGATTTGGCGCGTATCTTTTTTAATGCGAATGATCCCGTATCCTGCACCGCGGTCGTGGAGATTGACGGGGTCGATGTTGCGGGTTTGGTCGTAGTATTCGAGTGGGTTGGCCGCGCTGACTATGCGGATGTGACCAGGGTGGTTGGAGGTAATGTTTGGTTGGCCAGTTGGAAGGGTGCCGTTGCCGTCGAGATAGAAATCTCCTTTGTAAGGACTCACGGTGGCGGTTCGGCCACCACTGTTGTGAACGGGATCCCAAACGCGAGGGAAGAAGTTCGAGATGGCAGGTGAGGCAAAGGAATAGCCGGCATCGGCCGGGCCATCAACTCCGTGATGAACAAGCGTGCTGAGATGTTGGTCACCTGCCAGCTGGAAGCTCCGTGATTGTCTGAGAATTTCCCATACTTCCTCACGTCGATGCTGCGGCCACCCGTGGGCATCCCGATCATTGAGCCCGAAGTTGTATCCTGATGCGGCGTGGGTATGAAGCATTCCGAAGGGTGACTGTGAGACCACGCACTTAATTTTCTGTCCGTCCCAATCAGTGTTCCAGCCTTTGAGGAAGGCTTTCTGCCGATCTCCGAGAAGAAATTGTTGATTGAGATCAACCGGGAACCCGTTGGGGCCGGTCTTGAATTTGCGATCTTCCAGAATTGCGAAGCCGACCTCGCCGTAGGTCATGCCGGTGAAGTAGACTCCGATTCCTTGTGCGATCAATGGAGCAGGCTGGGTGGTATTGTAGGGATCGGGAAGAGGCATGTGGCGGGTTTGGCAGCGCTCTACAAGACGGACCCAGGAAGGTGGTTGTTCATAGCCGCCGGTCGTTTGGTTATTTGTAGCGATACCTCCCTCACCCCAGAGGTTACCCTGATAAACGTCGTGATCGTCGGGGATGGCAATGGTGGGCATGTCTTTCGCCAGATCGCGGGTTTGTAACATCCAGAAAAACCATTTGTAGAGGTAGTCATAGTGACGATTGAAATTTGAGCTGGTGTCTTTGCTGGTGGGTTGGCCTTCGTAGATCTGGTCCCCGAGTGCAAGGAGAACGTCGCCGCCATGCTTGGCAATGTGATCGTATGTCTGGAGATGAGGATGCCAGACTTTGACCGGCGACCAGTCCATCGTGTCAGCCTCCACGCTGCCGTCGGAGATGCGTTGGCAGGAGGTGTTGATGACCACGATTTCGTTTTTGTCGACCGGGTCTTTTCTAATGGTTCCCTCCCAGTAGTAGGTTTCTCCATCGACTTGAACTCCCACACGGTAGTCAGTTTTGCGGGTGTCGTTCCACGAGGGGATTTCGAAAGTAGCGGTGTAGGAAGAGAGACTGTCGGTGTTGTCGATGGGAGCATTGGCGATTTCGTTCCAGTTCGTTCCGTTGAATATTTCCAGCGTGGGGTTTGGTGTGGTCGCAAGATCGACGGGAGCGAGTTGAGCAGTTAGTCTCAAGGTTCGATCATGCAGAGTGTGCATTGCTCCAATGATGGCGAGATTGTGTTCGGGTTCGGGCTGCAAGGCGTCTCCGGCTCCGCTGAAGTTGTCGAACCAGAAACTGGTGCCGCTCGTGCTGCGATTGGACATGAGTCCGAACGATCCGAGGATGCGGTCGGAGGGGACTTCGGTAGAGGCTCGGGAAATGAGGTTTCCAGTGACGCCGAGGGAGCTGATGGTGAGAGTGTAGGTTCCGGGTCCAGGATTGTAGCTGCCGATCAAGTTGATTCTGGCAGCGGAGGGAAATCCTCCGGCTTGATTGGCTCCGGAGGCGACGAGAGTAGTTGTGCCTTCTGACATGTCTTCAATGATGGCGGAACCATTATTGTTGACACCAAGGAAGGTTCCAAAGTCGCGGCCGAGGCCGTCGTGGACCAGGAGAGAGCCTTTCCAATCGAGGTTGGGACCGGCGCCGATGAGAAAGCCGGAGCGGGCATTGGTTCCAATCGTTCCGGCGTGAATTCCAGTTTGAACGGACAGCGCAAACGCGCCGCCGTTGCCGCGGATGGATGTGCCGATACGATGAAGGGTGCGGCGGGGTTTGGAGGTGTGAATGCAATTCACGCGGCCGTTTCGGACTTCCCAATCCTGAAGTCGGTTTCCCCAGTATCCGGGCCCGGGCCAGACGCGGTTGGGCGAGCTGTCCCAGTCGGAGGCAAACGAACCGTCAGGCAGATTGGCGGGATAGTGATCGAGGCGAACGTTATCGACGTAGCGCGAAAGGTTGTCCCCGCCTCCTGGTCCGCGAAACCGGAGGCCGATCTCTTTCCCGGTATGGGCGTCAAGCGCTCCGGCAGGAATGGCGAGATGGTAGTGATTCCACTTGGTGATGCGTTCGGAAGTGAGGGTGTAGGATTGGCTCGCGATGATCTGAGGCGTGCCGCCATTGTCGACGTAGGCTTCTGCGATGAGGTAGCCGGATGAGGGTTCCGGCGGAGTGGGGGGAATGGCGGGGGCGTTGTCATTGACCGAGAGGCGGAAGTCGGAAACGCGACCGAAGCCGGTTGCGCCATCTCCATTGTCAGCGCGGAAGGCGACGAAGAGACGTTTGCCTGCGGCGGAGGCCGGAACGGGATTGAAGTCGGCCGTGAACTCTTCCCACGTGTTGTTTCTGGTCGAAAGTGGAGCGAGGATGGTTTGCAAGATGGTCCGGGATCCGAGGATATCGTCGTTGGAAGTGGTGTAGAGGAAGGTGGCAACCCGGTCTGCGGAATCATTCCAGTTCGAGGCATCACGCCAGACGAATTTTATCGTCAGGACATCGCCGGTGACAAGGGTGTGCCCGCTGTCGTTGGCGAAAACTGTTTGAGTAGCGGTTTGGTTGAGGACGGTGGTGCGGGTGCCGTTGTAGGGAAGATTTGTGCGGGTTGCTTGTGCGCCCTGGCCAGCACCGAGATTGGTCCAGTCCGGAGTTTCCTCGAATGTCCGCGAATCGGCGAGGGAGGTGTCTTCGGTAAAGTCACCATTCCGCAGACCGGGGCCGATGAGAAGAGGATTGAAGAGTGAGAGCACGAAGTCATCGACCTCGGCCTGACCGTCAGGGGAGGCATTGCCATCGATGCCTTCGAGCAGGACGAATAACTTTTTCCCATTCGCAGAGGCGGGAATGGGAGCGAAGGTGGTTTTGAAACTTTCAAAAGCGGCAGCGGTCGACGATGTTCCCGACAAAACGGATTCGATATCGCTGCGAGTGCCTGAGGGGGTGTCGTCCGAAGTGGTGAAGAGAGTGACTTGAATTTCGTCATCTGCTTCGCTCCAATTCTCTCCATCCCGCCACTGATATGAGAGTTCGAGTTTTTGGTCGGCGGTCAGGGTGTAGCCCGTTTCGATGGCGAACAGGCGGTTACCATCGTCGGTGAGCGCGGCACTGCGTGAATTGTTTGGCGCGGGAAGGCTGCCGGTGAGAGTGGTGGCGATCGTGTTTTGATTGCCGGAAAGATTGAACCAGTCCGGGGTGTCGTTGAAGGAACGAAGATCGGTATCGGAATTGTCGGCATTGAAGTCGCCGTTGAGAAGCGCCCCGCCGACGATGGCGTTGGGTGGAATCACCGAAGTGTCAGCGCTGAGGGCGGCGTCGAAACGAATGGAGTAGGCCGCCCCGGTCTCGATTTTGTGAGCGCTTAGCTGACGGGCGGCCTCGGTGCCATCAAAGAGAATTTTCCAACGCCCATTTCCGTAGTCGGTATCTCCTTCGGAAAGGTAGGCGTTGCCCTCCCAGCCCATCAAGGAAGGATCGGAGATTGGGATGTTGTCTGCCCCGCTATTGAGTTCGACTCCAGGGTTTTGAAGAGGGATGGGCGCGGAGGCAGCCCAAAGGGTTGAGAGGAAGAAGATTGAAAGATTGAATTTCACGGGTCCGCTCTTGTAGTCCACCGAGGGGAGCAAGTAGACGATATTTTTATGGGATTATTGTGGCTCTGTCTTTTTTGGCCCATTTTTTGCGATCTCAGAATTCTTAGATGCTGTCTCCTTTGCTTTGCTGGCGATGCCAAAATCGACTCGGGTTGAAGCTCAAGCTCCGCAGGTTAGCTAGGCCAGAAGTTCCTTGATGACCTTACCTCCGAATTGGGAGAGCTGTTTGTAGCGGCCGGCGTGGAAGTAGGTGAGCTTGTTGTCGTCGAGACCCATGAGGTGGAGGAGGGTGGTGTGAAAGTCCCGGATGGGGTGGACGCATTGGACGGCTTGGGCTCCGATGTCATCGGTTGCGCCGACGATGCCGGGCTTTACGCCGCCACCGGCCATGAGCATGGTCATGGCGTCGGCATTGTGGCCGCGGCCGATGGAGTAAACACCGCCGCGTTTGTTGTTGTCGGGAGTGCGGCCGAATTCGCCGCTCCAGATGACGAGAGTGTCGTCGAGCATGCCGCGTTGTTTGAGATCGCGGATCAGGGCGGCAACGGGTTTGTCTACAGCGGCGATGCGTGAGGAATGTCCGCGCTCGAGGTAGTCGTGGCTGTCCCAACCACCGGCGAAGATTTGTACAAAGCGGACGCCTTTTTCGACGAGGCGGCGGGCCATGAGGCATTGGCGCCCGAAGTCGTGGGTGGTCTTGTTATCCATGCCATACATGTCGCGGACGTGCCCGGGCTCGCCGTCGAGATCGACGACATCTGGGACTTCCATTTGCATGCGGTAAGCGAGTTCATACGATTCCATGCGCGCAGCAAGGTCGGCATGTTCGGGATGCTTGCGGGCGTGTTCGTCATTGAGGCTGGCGAGGGCATCGAGCGCGGCGCGTTGGTGTTCGCTTTTCTCCGCGCTATCTTTAAGCTATCTGAATTTACAGCGACCAGTCAATATAAATTTACAACGGCCAGAGAGAACAATGAAAACAACGATGAAACAACGGGTTGGCCTGTTTGTCCGCATAGCGCCGGACCTCAAGCGCCGCCTTGGTGGTGAGGCTGCAGCGCGCGATATGAGCGTGGCAAAACTCATTGACCGCATTCTAACGGCGTATTTCGAGGCGCGTCGGAATGGCTAAATCAGCAAGCCAGATTGGCCGGCGCAACCGCCAGCGCGGCGCTGCAACCG
>PBTU01000115.1 GCA_002729295.1 Verrucomicrobiales bacterium
CAAGGCCAGATCGCCACCTACCTCAAACACAGCGCCCCCATTCCCCCCATGCCACGCCCTTTCAAATACCAAGGAGCCGACCCCTCCATCGCAATGCAGGTGCTGGAAGCCTCGGTTCCCGGAACCGCCCGCGATTTCATCAACACCGAAGTCCTTGGAAAAATCGGCATTACCCAATTCGGCTGGCAGGACGATCTCAGTGGACTCCCTAAATCCGCCGCCGGAAGCAGCATGCGCTCCCGCGACATGCTCAAGTGGGGATTGCTTACGATGAACCGAGGAAAGTGGCACGGCAAACAACTGATCCCCGCTGAATATGTCGACCGCGCCACTTCAAAAATCCACACTAATCCCAGAGGCACCTCGTATGGATTCTTCTGGTGGCGGCACGATCTGAAGATCGGCGACAAAACCTACGACTGCCGCTCCGGGCGTGGTGCAGGCGGCCAATTCATCCTAATGTTTCCCGCACTCGACTTCATCGCCGTTGTCACAGCCCACAACAAAGGAATGGGTTCAACCCTCAAAAATCTCCCCGAAAGCCTTATCCCATTGTTCAAAAATTAGATCAACCCAACGATGAACCGAAGGAAATTGCACCAATTGCTTCTGGGCTCCACCCTTGCACCTACCGCGCTCAAAGCAGCCGAGCCCATCGGTAGTGAATTAGGTTCTTTATTTCATTCAACCCTCAACTTCTTTGGCAAGCTTCAGCGAACCAAGGGAGGCCTCTATCTCGACTCCTACTTGGTTGGGAAAGACAAGTCATCGAACCACCAATGTTCTACTGCCGCGATCGGGGTCGGCTTGATTGCCATGTGCATGGAACACGAGATCAAACGAAACCCAATCGCACAAAAGATGGCTCTGCAGACTTTGCAGACTCTGAACGGAATGCCAGCCACCCGTGAGAAAGCGGGATTTTTCCGTCACTTCTTTTCAGATCGCGATGGGACAGGCAGATCAGAACACTCGACCATTGACACCGCTATCATGGTGGTAGGAGCCTTGTTTTGTCGGAATACTTTTGACGATCCAGGCATTCGCCGGGAGGCGGACAAACTATGGAATTCGATCAATTGGGAGCTTACCCTGGCCACCCCAAATGGTTCGTGGCTGCACATGATCATGGAGGATGGCAAGCCCCGCCCGAAGTCACGCACCAAGCTCTTTAGCGAATACTATATCCTCGCCTGGCTCGTCGGTGAGAGACAAAAAGAAAAAGACCGAAAAGGAACCATCCTCCCGTTTGAAGAAATTCCCCGTTGGGAAGACCAAGGGATTCAGCTCCTCGATGACGGGCGTAAGAAAGCACATTGCTCCTTCATGATTCAGTTTCCTTTTTTCATGAGCCACTTTGGAGCGACAGATCCTGAATACTTGAAGCTCATGAAGGCTCAGGCCCAAGCCGATCAGCGGGCTTGCTCACAGAAAACAAAAGCCCCCGAACTCTGGGGCTGCGGAGCCGGCATCACCCCAACAGCAGGTTACCATGCCTCTGACTACCAGAAAAACCCGGGCACCATGGTATCGCCACACATCATCGCGGGATTCATGCCCGCCCTCCCTCTCGCCCGCACCCACCTGCTCAAGCATTGGCAAAATCCCGATCAACGCTTGAAGACTTCGGTTGGCGAAATCCTTCCTCGATTCAGCCTCGATCATCCCAAGTGGAAACCGCATCGCATCGAAGCGATCGATTACTCATCCATGCTCTTCGGACTGGCCACACTTCATCCTAATCTCGGAATGAACTTCTTCAAAAAGAACACCCGCTTTACATTTAATAAAAATAAACAGGACTAGTCCCGCTTCGCAACACACACTTAATTCAGACATGTCTCGTAAAATATTTCTCTTTCTCTTCATCTTGGGCGCTCCTCTTTCAGCACGTCAACCCAACTTCGTTCTCATCATGTGCGACGACCTCGGCTGGGCCGACGTTGGCTTTAACGGAGGCAAGCACATCCGCACTCCCAACCTCAATAAGATGGCGGCGAATGGACTTACCCTAGCCCGTTTTTACGCTCAAGCTCCGGTCTGCTCTCCCACCCGCGCCTCCATCGTGACCGGAAGACATCATGATCGCACCGGTATCTACACCGCGAACAACGGCCATCTCCGCAAAGGCGAATTCACGATCTACGAAGCTCTCGCCTCCAAAGGATACGCCACCGGCCACTTTGGAAAATGGCACATGGGAACTCTCACAACCAAGGTTACCGAGTCCAACCGCGGTGCGAAATCAAAGGAAAATTTTTCACCACCCTGGCACCACGCTGTCGACACGACTTTCGCGACCGAAGCCAAAGTCCCCACCTACGACGCCATGTGGAAACCAGCTGGAAGATCAAGCTCTGATTTCAGCTCCAGTTCCAAACATGGCTGGCACGCCATTCCCGAAGGAGCCAAGCGCACCCTCTACGGAACCCACTACTGGACTGGTCTCGACACCATGGTCGCCCCGGAGTCCAAAGACTTACTCGGTGACGACTCCAAAGTCATCGTCGATCACACCCTCGATTTCATTTCCAGAAATAAGGAGCAACCCTTCGTCGCCATCGTCTGGTTTCATGCCCCTCACCTTCCTGTTGTCGCCAGCCCCGAAGACGTCAAAAGCTACAACGATGGTAAAACCACCGGCTTCCAACAAAACTACTACGGCTGCGTCACTGCCCTTGACCGTGCACTGGGTCGCCTTCGTGACAGCCTTCGCGAACATGGTATCGCCGACAACACCGTCGTCACCTTCTGCTCCGACAACGGCCCCGAAGGAAAAGAAGGAGCCCCCGGCCAACAAGGACCATTCCGTGGCCGCAAGCGCAGCCTTTACGAAGGCGGCGTGCGCGTCCCAAGCCTCATCGAATGGCCCGTCAAGATCAAAGCCGGCTCCACCAGTGACATGGCAACTTGCACCGTCGACTATCTACCCACCATCCTTGAAATCACCGGGATCGAAATGCCCGATGATCGACCACTCGACGGAATCAGCTTGGTTCCATTAATCGAAGGGAAAGCAACCAAACGTTCCCGCCCTCTTGGCTTCCACATCAAAGGACAGGCTGCCTGGCACGATGGAACTCTCAAAGCCTATCGCGGTGCCAAATCCAAAACATGGGAGCTCTACGACCTCGCATCCGATCCTGGCGAAACCAAAAACCTCGCTTCCGAAAAACAACAACGGCTCAAAAAAATGATCCAAGACTGGACAACTTGGAAAGCCTCCGTCGATGCCAGTGATCAGGGCAAAGACTATTGAATAAGGTCCCTTTCTCCATCTGATCATCTTCATCAAGCTCATCTACCACATGTCATGAGAACCACCCTTCTCTTCCTAGCCTTCACTTCACTCGCAGTCGCCAAGCCGAACATCGTTCTCATCTTCGCCGACGACCTCGGTTACGGCGACGTTGACTATCAAGACGGAGATGTCCCGACTCCCAATATCGACTCCATTGCGAATGGCGGAGTCGTTTTCACCGACGGATACGTCACCTGCCCCGTTTGCGCGCCTTCACGTGCCGGCATGCTGACTGGTCGCTATCAGCAGAGTTTTGGATTTTGGGACAACATCGGGCCTTTTCGTTTAAACAAGGATGTCATACCCGGCATCCCCACTGACATTCCCATTCTCTCCGAACGGCTCAAGAAACTCGGTTACACCTGCGGCCTCTTCGGAAAGACCCATGATGGTGATGCTGAAAAAATGCAGGCCTTCAATCGATGGGACGAATTCTACGGGTTCAACAATGGAGCCTCGAACTACCTCGGCGATATGAACCGCCCGCACAATCCGATTTTCCACAACAAAACCATCGTCAGTCGCCCCTATTCCACTCGGGAAATCAACAACAAGGACGTCAACAGAGACGGCGTTCTTGTCCGCGACATTGAAAACCATCTCACTGATCAAATCGGCGACACGGCGGTGAAATTCATTGAGGCTAACAAAGAGAATTCCTTCCTCTGTTACATACCATTCAATGCTATTCACGGCCCCTTTCAGGCACCTAAATCACTCGTCGATAAATACGCTGATGAGCCTGACAAGAAACGCCGTATCGTCAAAGCGATGCTTGATTCGATGGACCAAAACATCGGCAAAGTCCTGAGCGCCCTCAAGAAACACAGGCTCGAAGAAAACACCCTTGTTGTTTTCCTTAGCGACAATGGTGGCCACGAAGCCTCACCCAACAAACCGCTCCGAGGAAAAAAAGGAACCTACTGGGAAGGTGGACTACGCATCCCCTTCTGCATGAAATGGAAAGGCCAGCTACCCGCAGGGAAGACTTTCTCCAAACCCGTGATCTCCCTCGACCTCATGCCCACCTTCATTGCTGCAGCGGGAAGCGTGATTGAAGCTGACTGGAAACTTGACGGAACCAACCTTCTCCCTTTCCTAAAAGGTAGAAGCAAAGCCCGCCCTCACGAGACTCTCTATTGGACCTGGGGAGCTCGCAAGGCCATCCGCCACCTAGACTTAAAAGTCCTCACAGACGACGGAGGCAAGAGCTGGAAAATGTTCCAGCTTACTCAAGACATAGGCGAAAACAGTGACCTCTCGACAAAGCGTCCCAAGAAGCTCAAAGAACTTATCGCAAAGCATCACGCATGGGAATCAACCCTCATGCCACAACAATGGGGTTGGAACAAAAACCTCGGCTACAAAGACCCCACCTTCGGAAAGCCCAAACCCTACCACCAAAGCAAATAACCGACTCATGAAGCTCATCACAATCCTCTTCCCACTAATCCTCGCCCCTCTCTCGGCAAAGGACAAATCTACCAACGTCCCCCTCATCACGGTTGATGATCTCGGCTATGAAGTCCTCCCCTTTCTCGATGGCACGCCCAAGGACATCACCCCCAACCTAAGCAAGCTGGCTACCGCAGGAATGAGCTTCCACAATGCCCACGTCAACATCGCGATCTGCGCCCCAAACCGAAGCATCATTGCGACCGGCCGATACGGCTTCAATAACGGCTGCTTTGGCTTCAACAAACTCCCCAAGGATATCCCAATCGTCTCCGGCACCTTCCAAAAGAGTGGCTATCTCACCGGAAGTCTTGGCAAAGTCCCCCGCACCGATGAGGACGAAAGAGAATCAGATCCTCGTCGAAAGAAGCAACGATCAACCCAATAGCCAACCTCCCCCGGCAGCTAAAAGAACGAGCGCCCAAACAGGAATTAACTTCTTCCTGAGAATCAAAAACAGCGAGACCAAAGCCACCGCATCCAGCCAGCCGCCCACCGACCCACTCGCAGCCATCTGTGCCAGAGCTACTCCCAGCACGCCGACGACAGCGGCATTCGCTCCTTGCACGGCCCGCTGCGCCCAGGCCCGACCGCGAAGACGATTCCAAATTTTCATTGTCCCACCCAAAAGTAACATGCCGGGAAGAAAGACCGCACCGATGGCGGCACCGGCACCCAGCCACGGGCTTCCAAAAAACTCAACTCGCGCCCCAAGAAAAGCCGCAAAGGTAAAGACCGGTCCCGGAACGCCTTGTGTCGCCCCATAGCCTCCGAGGAAAACTTCTTCGGTCATAAGACCTCCTCCCACCATGGTATCGCGCAACATCGGAAGCACGACATGTCCTCCGCCGAAAACCAAAGCTCCCGCACGATAAATTCCAGCCAAGGCATTCCCGCTCGCCAAGGTCGCAAACAAGATCACAAAAAACACCACCAAGGCGACCCACCCCAAAATTCCCTTTCCCTGAATTGGCTCGCCCCCTCCTTTTTCATCAGTTGGCAAAAAGTAAACTCCCACCAGTCCGGCAGCGGCAATAACGACAATCGTCATCCAGGCCGGCGAGGTGAAATATAGTGCCAGAAATGCCACCACCGCGATCGCCATTCGCCTCATATCGGAAGCCAGTGATTGCCGCATTCCCAGCCAAGCGCCCGCTACCACGGCCAGAGCCACCAATTTTAACCCACGCAATAATCCCTCCATTCCCCCACCCGAAAGGTCCCCTATTCCCAATGCCACCAGCACCATGACAATCGCCGAGGGGAGAGTGAAGCCTACCCAGGCCGCGAATCCCCCTAACAACCCGGCTCGTTCATAGCCAATCGCCGCACCCAATTGGCTACTCCCCGGCCCGGGAATAAACTGCGTCAGCGACATCAATTCCCCGAAGCGCTCTTCGGAAACCCAGCCCTTCCGGGAGACATATTCTTCCCGAAAATAGCCCACATGAGCCACCGGACCGCCAAACGAGGTCAATCCCAGACGAAGAGCCACCATAAAACATTCCCAAGCACTGTGCATGACACCCCTAAAAAGGCGGATTTCTCCATCCTGTCAATTCCGAGATCTAGCAATAGTAAACCTTGAATTTCCTGAGTCTTTCCCTACTTCCCCTCTATGCGATTTGATCAACTGGGTCTCAAAGAGACCGTCCTCACAGCCATCACCGAGTCTGGCTATGAGAACCCGACCCCAATTCAGGCCCAGGCGATCCCGCTCATCCTCGAAGGAAAGGACCTTATTGGAGCCTCACAGACCGGAACTGGAAAGACTGCGGCCTTCGCTCTCCCCTCTCTTTCCAAGATCGAGGCCCTTGGAAAACCGCAAATCCTCGTCCTCGAACCCACCCGCGAATTGGCCCATCAAGTGGCCGAACAATTCGAACACTACGGCAAGCACACCGGTTGTAAGGTCGCGCTTCTTTACGGTGGCGTCGGACATGGCAAACAGGACGAGGACCTCAAAGCTGGCGCCGACATCGTCGTCGCGACTCCCGGTCGTCTCATCGATCACTTCTTCCGGGGCACGATGCGTTTCGGAGCCATCAAGGTTCTCATCCTCGATGAAGTCGACCGTATGCTCGACATGGGATTTCTTCCCCAGGTTCGCAAGATTATCAATTTCTGCCCCTGGAACAACGAAGAGCAAACCCGCCAGACTCTTTTCTTCTCGGCCACCATGCCGCCGGTCATCAAAGGCTTTGCCGAATGGTGCCTCACCGATCCCGAGTCTGTCGAGATCGCCCGGGCCGAAGTGGCTTCGACTGTCTCCCATTCCTTCTTCCCCGTCGCCATGCCACAGCGTGACGAACTCCTTTTGGCTCTCCTCAGTAGGACCGACTATAACTCGGTAATGATCTTCACCCGAACCCGTAAGGAAGCCGATGTTGTCTCCCATCTCATCACCGATCAAGTCGGAGACATTGTTGCGGTGATGCATTCCGACATTAAACAAAACGATCGGATGAAAGCTCTCAAGGGCTTCAAAGAAGGTCGCTATAAAATCCTCGTCGCTACCGATGTGGCCGCACGAGGTATTGACATCTCCGACGTCACTCACGTCATCAACTACCGCGTCCCTGAAAACGCCGAAGACTACGTTCACCGAATCGGAAGAACCGGTCGTGCCGAAAAAGAAGGAGATGCTTTCACCATCCTTACTGCCGACGAACTAGAATTTGCCGAATCCGTCGAAGGCTTCGTGAACAAGAAAATCGAGCGCAAGAAACTGGACGGTTTCGAATATCAATACACCGCCATGCTCGACACCGAGAAGCGCAAACCCATCCGTAAGCCCCGTCGTGGCGGCGGCCGCAAGCGCCGTTAGAATTACTTCATTATGCGCACTCTTGGTATTGATCCCGCGATCCGAAATACTGGGTATGCTATCCTCGAGGGCGATCACCAAAACGCCAAAGCACTCGACTACGGCGTCATTTCCATTCCGGCGAAGATCCCCCAATCCGGTGCCCTCGAAGCGATCTGCACCGGCATTAAAAATCTCATCACGAAATGGGAACCCGATGAAGTGGCTGTCGAGGGCATCATCTACGTCCAATCCCACCGCACCGCCATTTCCATGGGGGCGGCCCGTGCCGCCCCGCTCATCGCAGCCGCCAGCCACGGGCTAACGGTTTATGAATATTCCCCAAAAAAGGTCAAAAAGGCCATCGTCGGCAAAGGAACTGCCGACAAAGGGCAAGTAGCCTTCATGATCAGGGCATTGCTGGGCCTTCCCGAAACTCCCCCCTCCGACGCCGCCGACGCCCTCGCCATCGCGTTAGCACATTTACAGGCATCTGACCCGCTTCGTGCTGCTCTCTTTGACCGAAGACAGCTCTAAATCGCCTCTTTTCGACCAAACACACCTTTGATACCCTCCATCAGCCCATGACACATCTAAGGCACTTGACCTCTACCCTTCTCGGCCTCGCTCTCCTCTGCACCGCCCTCAAGGCCCAAACTCCCGAGCAACTAGCTCAACTCGACCCCAAAGATATCTACTTCCAAGCCTGGCTCTACACCAAAGACGCGGAAGATCTGGAAAAGAAAGAGGACTATGTCGGTGCCTTCACCAAATACAAAAAGGCACGCACCTTATTCGACACCGTGATGGTCAACTATCCCCGATTCAAAAAGGACATGGTGGCGGACCGGCAAAAACTCACCACTGACGCCATGGAGGCGATTCATGAGAAAGCGCTGGCCCAGCAAAAAGAGCAATCCAAAGGCATCAGCCCGCTTCTCGAGCTGCCGGGTAACGTCGCCAAACCACTGGCCATTCCCGATCGCATCGAAAAGAACTCTTTGGAAACTAAGGAGATCTCCACGCTACGAGGCGAAATTACAGCCCTTAAATTACAACTCTCCAAAATCCCCAACTCGCGCAGCGCCAATGCAGCGGCCCTCCGGCAGGCGATTGATCGATTGGAGCAAAAACGCGCCTATCTTGCCTCGGCTCCACTCCGGGACCAGATCGCCGAGCTCAACAACGAGATCACCAAACTCCGTCGTGAACGCGACGCCATGGAAGTTTCACGGGATCAGGCTCTTTCAGCCCAGCGAAAAACCCTCCGTCAACTCGAGGCGACCCAACGCGCCCTCGCCACAGCCCGCGAAAAAGAAAAAGCACTCCTCGCCACCATTGAGGAGCAGCGCAACGTGAATGGACGAGTCATCAAAGGGCAACAAGACCAGATGGGTGACCTCCGCGCCCAAATGGCGGAGAAGGATAAACTCCTTGCTGAAGCCAATACCAAGATCAAAGACCTCGCAATTCAACTCGAGCAGTCCCAGTCGATGGTGACGGAGCTTAAAACCGAACGGGAGAATCTACTCAAGGAACGCGAAAGCATGACTACCCTTTTAGGCTTAAAAGAAAACGATGCCAGACAACAGCTCATCACCCAAAACGTGGGCCTCTCCAAGGAACTCATCGAAGCCCGAAAAAAACTCTCTCTCATTAACAACGACTCCAACGCCTCCAAAAACCAAATCATCAAGGCCAAGGTCGCATTGGAAACGGCCAAATCAAAAATCCTAAGTCTGCAAAAGGAAAACAAGGCAAGCGAACTCCGCCTCGCCGATCTGGAGAAGCGTCTTAAACTGGCGCAATCGGATCTTCTCACCGGAACCAAAGGAGATGCCCCCCACCTGCAACGACAAGAATCCGAACTCCTCCGCAACGTGGTCAAACGTCTGCAAGCTCAAATCAAAGCCCAAAAGAAAACGGGTAATCTCCTTGTGGCACAGGCCACGCGCATGGGAATTAAGGATGAGGCATGGTCCCAGGCGGTGGATCAACTCACCGAAGCCTACACCCCCACCTTGAATGACATCGAAGCAGAGGCAGCCCTCAGTCATAGCGTTACCAATCGTATCACCACCACCCCGGCCGAACGCCTTGCCGCGCAAGCGGACCTTCAACGACTCACCCGCGACCTCGACCGCGTGGCTCACCGCCTTTTTGCCAAGGATGACTTCCAAGCCGCCCGGGGAAACCTTGAACTCATCATCGAAGAAGATCCCGGAGCCTGGCCGTCCATGGTCAACCTGGGTATTGTCCAAAACCGTTTGGGTGACCCGTCTGAAGCCGCCAAGAATTTCAAGCAAGCTATTCGCGTTGCTGGCAAACAAAAAGTCCCCTACGCCCACTTCCTCCTCGGAGACGCTTATTACAAAACCGAACTCTATCCCGAGGCTCAAAGCGAACTGCAGTCCTCACTCTCCATGGAGCCGGAGAACGCCAAAGCCCACGTCATTCTGGGCAATATCGCGGGACGCAGCGACGATTACCAAAATGCTGAATTCCATTTTAAGGAAGCCCTCACCCTCGACCCAACGCTCCACGAACCACACAAAAACCTCGCCGTTCTCCGCTACCGCGAAAAGAAACTCACCGAGGCCAAAGTTCACTATCGCGACGCCCTCCGTTTAGGCGCTCCCGCCGACCCGGCTCTGGAAGAAGCGCTCGACATCAATTAAGTCCACGCGCTAGGCTTCACCCGTGCCTAAAACTTATCTCGACGACGACTTTCTTCTCCTCAGCGAGACCGCTCGGAACCTTTACCACGGAACGGCCGCCCATCAGTGGATCATTGACTACCACACCCATCTTCCACCCGAAGAAGTGGCCAACGATCACCGCTGGGAAAACATTACCGATCTCTGGCTGGGACACGACCACTACAAATGGCGCGCCATGCGGGCCAATGGCATCCCCGAATCACACATCACCGGCGCCGCTCCGGCCCGTGAAAAATTCCAGGCCTACGCCGAAACCATCCCCAACACCCTTCGTAACCCGATCTACGACTGGACTCACCTCGAACTCCGCCGCTGCTTCGGGATCGAAACGCTTCTGAGCCCCGATACGGCCGATGAAATCTGGGAGCGCTGTAACGAGCGCCTGGAGGAAGCCGACTTTTCCTCCCGTGGATTGCTTCGCAAATTTAATGTCGATGCTGTCGGGACCACCGATGACCCCACCGACGACCTGATACATCACGATGTCACCAACAACTCTGATTGCTCCACCAAGGTCTACCCCACCTTCCGTCCGGACAAGGCCTTCTTCGTTGACCGCCCGGAGCTCCTCAACGCCTGGCTCGATAAACTCAATCCCGATATTAAATCCAGCGCCGATCTTCTCAGCGCCCTCAAGAGCCGTCACGACTACTTTCACGCCAAGGGCTGCCGTCTCACCGACCACGGAATGCGCTATGCCCTGGCCAATCCCTGCCACGAAGGCGATGCCGACCGTATTCTCTCCGCGGCCCGCGAAGGCATCGCAGCTTCCCCCGAGGACACAGACGCCTTCGGAGCGATGATCATGTATTACGTAGGCCAATGGAATGCCGAAGCGGATTGGACAATGCAGCTCCACCTCGGCCCCAGACGGAATCCCAATACCCGCTTATTCAACCAACTCGGACCGGACAGCGGATTCGACACCATCGGCGACTGGCCTCAGGGCGAACCGGTCCTGAGTTTTCTCGACTCGCTCAGCGAACTCAACAAACTCCCCAAAACCATACTCTACAACCTGAACCCAAGAGATAACGCCGTCCTTGCCTGCGCTTGTGGTTCGTTCCAGGAATCTCCCCATCGTGGGAAAGTTCAATTTGGCTCCGGATGGTGGTACAACGATACCCTGCAAGGCATGGAAGACCAAATCAACACCCTTTCATCCATCGGACTACTCGCGCACTTCGTGGGAATGCTCACCGACTCGCGTTCCTTTTTATCCTTCCCCCGTCACGAATACTTCAGACGCCTGCTCTGCAACATCATCGGTCAGGACGTCGAAGACGGAAAACTCCCCAACGACGAAAAGCTCCTCAGCGACATGGTCGGCAACATTTGCTACCACAATGCCAAGAGCTACTTCGGGCTTCCTCATCACAAGGAAAACCTGCTTGCCTAAAA
>PBTU01000116.1 GCA_002729295.1 Verrucomicrobiales bacterium
GACAATAGATCACAAGGACTTTCTTGGCTTGGGCCTCAAAGTGACTGGGCCTCCTCACGTAGGGATTATCGGGATCAATTTCCGGGCGAATGGGTGACTTTCCAGTGAAGTTCAGCGGATCGTCTTCCGCCTCCGCTCCAAGAAGTTGCGCCAGCCCGAGGCCGCCCAAAGAAAAGGCCGTGTTGCGCATAAAGCCACGACGATCGAGTAACTTGTGGCCGAAAGGAGAAAGATTTTCTGGATTCATGGTCGAGAGATCTACGGCAGGTAGGCAAATTCGTTTGAGTTAATCAGACTACGACAGACAATCGCGAGGCTGTTTGATTTTGAGATTTCGAGGCCAGCCTTCAGTTCGTCGGCACCAGGCTGTCGGCCCAAGACCAATTCAAAAGCCCGCTGAATGGCCTTTCCAGCGTCGCCACCGGAGTCCTTGGCCGCACGCTCTGCGATGAACTCAGCCTGCTCCACAACAAAGTCGCTGTTGAGCAGATTGAGCGCTTGTAGCGGGGTAGTGGAAACCGGGCGCTCAGCACGCACCTGCCCGCAGTCAGGAAAATCGAAGGCCGTAAAGATACGATCATCAACCCGCCGCATACGTTCCTGATAGAGCAAGCGGCGCCAAGTGTCCGACCCATGGTTATCCGTAACCTCCCACTGGGCGTAGGTCTTTTTCACATTATGGATGCGGTAGGAACGGCCACCGATCGAACGATCAAGCTTCCCCGAAGCCTGCAAAATGCTATCGCGAATCACTTCCGCCTCCACCCTCTGCGGGGGGTAGCGCCAAAGTAATATTGACCACGCATCCTTCTCCATTCCTCGGCTCTCAGGGAGACTGGATCTCTTGAAGGCATCCGACATCACGAGAAGCCTAATCATCGACTTCATGGACCATTTTTCCTTCACGAATTCCGAAGCCAACCAATCAAGCAATTCGGGATTGCTTGGAGGAGCTCCAGCGAGACCGAAGTCACTTCCGGTCGGAACGATGCCGGAGCCAAAAAGATGATGCCAAATCCGATTCACCATCACTCGCGAGGTGAGAGGGTTTTTTAGATCAACGAGCCACTTCGCAAAGGCCATCCGGCGCTTGGAATCAGGCGTATTTGAGTCAAGGCCCAGATCGCCGTCGAGAATCTTGAAGCTCGCGGGAGGAACTTCATCACGCGCGCTTTCGGGACTGCCACGATGAAGCACTTTCGTGACTCCCGGCTGCCTAAAACGACCAATGAAGGAATGACGCGGACCTTCTTCCGCCAGTGATTCAATATGCTTGTGCAAGCTCTGCGACGCGGTTCTGGCAACCCCATTCTTCTTCAAGACATTTCGAGCCTCTATCGAGCCACCCAACTCCTGCCAGCTGCCGTCCTCTTGCTTCGCCAGAATCCGGAAGGTGGGAAACTTCCCATTGGGGCCGCTGGTGAGATAATCCGTCTCAAAATAGTATTCTCGATTTGAACTAAAGCGAAAGCGGTTCACTTCCTGCGCCTCCTCAAAATTAATTTCCACCCAGGGCTTCTTCTTTCCACCCTTGGGTGCAAGGCCTTTCCAACCCATCGTGCCATACTCACCATCATTAGCCTTCCAGACCTTGCTTCCCTCAGTGATCAATTCGGGATCTTCCACCAGAGTCGCACCTTCGGAAGCAAGCGCGAGGTTCTTGCGATGATCCTGCGGACCAAAAACTTCCAGTTCATCGATAAAGACCTTGGGCCAATCAAACTCCACCCGCAGAGCCGCCGTCTTGGTCCGGGGAAAAACAAGGTCGCTGTAGCCACCCCAATTCTCCTCCCAGAACCCAAGTTCCTTCCGCAAGATATTGCGTTCCGAATTTAGCCGGGGATAAAGCTCCTGCGCTTTCTTACGACGCGGATGATCCTCGGAGAACTCCGGATAGCGCCCTCCAAACTCCACTCCCTGAAAAACCGCCGTCAGTGAATAATAATCCTGAATCGAAATCGGATCAAATTTGTGATTGTGACACCGAGCACAGCTAACCGTCACTCCCAGCATCGACGCTCCCACCGTCTGCATAATCTCATCCATCCGGTCAGCGCGGGCCTGACGAATGGCAGTGGGCTCGCGGCCCACCGTGGCTGCCGGAACATGCGGACCGGCGACGAGAAACCCGGTGGCCTCCCCCACTCCCAGCTGATCTCCCACCAACTGCTCGGTCACGAATTGATCATAAGGCACGTCATTGTTAAATGCCCTCACTACATAATCTCGATAAATCCACGCACCCTTGCGATAGAGATTGGACTCCGATCCATTGGTCTCGGCCCAACGTATCACATCCAACCAATGCTGTGCCCAGCGCTCGCCGAAATGAGGCGATACCAGCAAACGATCCACCAGAGCCTTGTACGCCCGCTCAGAATCTTGCGCTGAAGCCTTTTCAAAATCACTCACTTCCTCCGCCTTAGGCGGCAATCCCGTAAGCACAATACTCACCCGCCGAATCAACTCTCGCGGCGACGCCTCTTTGTTTGGAGTCAGCTCAGCCTCCTTGAGCGCCTTGTTTAGAAATCCATCCACCGGGTTAATCGTGCCCTCCGGCACCTCGGGCCGAACCACCGGCTGAAAAGACCAATGATCCGTGCCTTCCTCTTCTACAATCGTATTCATCTGCCCGGGCCACTCAGCCCCCTCTTCGATCCATTTCGAAATCAAGGCGATCTGAGCCGAGTTTAGCGGATCTCCTTTCGGCGGCATCGCCATGTCGGAATCTTCATCCGTAATGACCTCGATGAGAAAACTCTTCTTGGGATCGCCTTGCACAATCGCCGGCAGCCCGGAATCCCCGCCCTTCAGCATCACCGCCCGCTGATCCAAGCGCAGCTCGGATTTCTGCTTGTCCGGTCCGTGACACTTAATGCAGTGCTCTTCGAAAATCGGCTTAATCTCCTTTTCAAAATCCACCTTCTCCCCAAACGCCGGAGAAATGAGGAAACACGCCGCTAGAAGATTACGATAAGACCTTTCCATCATCCTAATACTACCGCCAAGCCCCGTCCTAACGCAATTTTTCCCAAAAATCGGAAATTTCGCCGTCCGAATTCTCAAGACTTGGGCAAAGCGCAGGTTTTCAGGTCATCGATGGTCGCTTTCTTGGGAACGGCAACCCACAAAAGACGCTTGGTCGGATGCGCAATGCCTACCGAACTAAAAGAAACTCCGAATCGAATTCACACTGTGCGCAAATCGCCCCACTTCGTTGACCCCATCAACGACCGGCTTCCCAGGGTAATCGGAAGCGCAGGACGCCAAAGAAAAAACCCCAAGGATCAAAAGCAAAAATCGGACTCTTTTCATTTCTAGGATTAAAAACAGGAATTCCAACGATTGGAAATCAAAACCCGATTTTATGGCAATCTCCTAAATCGATAAAACCGGCGGGTCTCAGAAAGCACATCGGCAAACGGAAGCGTCGTACTGTCAGCCAACACCGGCGAACCCAGCGCCTCCCAGTTCTCCAAATTCCCACTTACCTCAGCTTCGTAGAGAAATCCCGGTTCGGCGATGACCGAAAAGGTGATGAGATTCCCGTCGATTGAATAGGTCGCACTTGGATCAACCGCAACCCGACCATTGGCAGCACCAGGACTCGGGAAAGCAAGGGCGGCAATTTCACCCTCCGAAAGCCCCATCGTCTTATCCGGTGACTGACGACCAAAATCCACCCGATCAATCAACGAGCCATCGGGAGCGGAAAGCAAAATACTCTCTCCGTCGATACCCAACTTAAAGGGCACATGAAGATCCGGACGGGCAGACAAATCATTCTGCAAGATCTCATCATCAGCCCAGACCCTTAAATACCCTTCACCGGGAATATTGAAGCCGTCGGGAATCTGAAACTTAAAAGGATCAGCGGGATCATCACTCAAAAACCACCCCGAAAGATCCGCCGCTGACAGCCCGGGGTTTGCCAACTCAATCCAGTCGTCGAACCGGCCATCCACGGGATCGGCAACCGCACTTTGATTGGAAGCCATCCATTCGTTAATCACAAGGCTCGGCCAGCTTTCCACCCCGGTGTAGGTGAGAGTCAGCACCTTACTGGCGATTTCCATCCCCTCCAAATCGAGAGCCCGAGTCAGAAGCAGATTCTCTCCCGGTTGCAGCACAAAAGGAGCAGACCAATCACCCACCGAAATCCAATCCAGGTTGAGCGGGATGCCATTCACGTCAATCATCACCGCTCCCACCGGAGCTCTCCCCGACAAGGTGATGGTCTGCTCGGAGACCAATGATCCATCCGTTGGCGAAACAAGCTGGAAGGGTTGATTGACCGCATCAAGCTGAGGAAGAATGAAGGCTGCTCTCTGGTCGATCCAGTTAGGGACCGAAAGACTGTAAGGTCCACTCGGAGAGAATGGAGAAGTAAACCCAAGCCCCGCATCCGCGTAAGCTGCTCGCCTCTTCTCGAGAATTGGCGTCACTCCGGCACCCGAAAAGAAACCCCCGAACGATTCTTCCATCGTCCGCCAATAGGCCCGCACAAATGTCGGATTTTCATACATTCGTCTCAGGTTGGCATCCACATTCGAAGGAAATAGTCCTTGGGTCACCGGATCGTTAAAGACCCCCAAACCGACATCAAAATCCCAAGTGAACTGCACCCATTTTCCTCCGTTGGGTTTATACAGATAGGTATTTTTCCAGTTGGGATTTCCAAAGGCATCCCAGAACGAAGCAAGATCAATCAGGGCCCATGTCCGCATCCAATTTTCCATATCGATAATCTCGAGCAGATTTTTCTCATAGTTCGGTCCGGAGTCATCGGCCCGCGTCACCAAATCAACAATGCTTGTATCGTCAAGACGAGTCCGGCTGCCCCGGGCCCGGGCGCCGGTGGTCCAGCGGTAGCGCGCCGCGCGGGTCTCTCCATCCGCCTCGAAAACATCGATGACATTTCGCACAAAGGGACGAGCCCGCACTCCGCTGTCACTCGTTTCGTTGTCATTACTCGTCTTGAAAAGCTCTCCCTTGTCGCCGGGATAGTGGGAATTAGCCAACACTCCGTCAGGCTGCTCGGCATCGTGATAAATCGTGCGGCGACGAATGCCGTTCATGTAGAGATAGATGTCCCGACGATGTAAGGTGGGCAGCTTCAATCGATCCGCAAACCAATGCATCAGTTGTTCCCGCTGATTCGTGACGTCCCGCACCGGGTAGTCGAGCGTCAGCTTGTCCGCCCCCAAAAATTGATCGCCGTCGGGTAGTGTCACATCATAGGAAACCGAACCGCTCGTTGGGAAACTGTGCGAGTCTTTATTGCCTCCGTAAAAAGCACCCGCATCATAAATTGCCCGCGCTCCATTGTAGACAAAAGTAATCGGAAAGGGATCATTGCTCCTAAATGGTTGGGCATCCCATTCGCTCAGGGAAGCCTCCGTAATCCACATGCGATAGGTTCCAAACCCTTCCCCATTGTCGGGCTCACCAACCCGAACCAAGGCCTCACGATCCGGCGGATAAGACGCACTCGCAGAGAGTGCATCGTCGGAGAGAACTTCAAACGCCACAAGCGAGCCATTTGCCTGCCCCGGAATTGAGGCAGAATAAATCCCATCTCCCGGCGTTAAATCCGCGCCCGTTCCGTCATCATTCATCGACAAATCGACCGTGGAGGAAGAAGGATCAATCCGGTAACGCAAAGTCACCGCTCCGATCCCATCGAAATCAGAAACCTGCGCATAAACATCAATATCTTCACCTGCCGCAGGGAGAATTGGTCGATGACTCAGCTCCTCAATCTGTGGCCCCGCATTAGTTACCGCCTGACTATTCACCGCCCCGGGCGTTCCCAGATTCGCGGGAACATCCAGCCGACCCGCCGCCTCCAACCAATTGCCGCGAAAGCGCAGGATAAACTCAGGATGCCCTGCCAACCAACGTACTCTCGCTCGCAGAGTCGCCTTCGATCCCGATGACAAAGTCTGGGAAAGGACAGCACGCGCCCGATTCGGACCGGGGTCTCCCCGACGGCTTGCGACCAACTTCAATGAATTCGATCCCTCAAAGGACTCTCCCGTTTCCAGTCGTGATCGCCTTTGGTTCCCTTGAAAAAACCACCCCGAGATTCCACTTTCAAAATCTCCATTCGCCAAAATGTTGGATCCACCGTCTGGAATCACTTCGATTTGATCGACCAGAGCCTCACCCGGTCCCAACAAAAAAATCTGCACCTGATCCGCCGGCGCGGCGCTGTTTCCATGAGCCAGGGTTCCGTTGAATTCAACCGTGGTCCATCCCGCTTTGGCCGACTCATCACTGTCGACCCAATTCGATGCCCCAAACGAGCCCGCTCCTGAATCCCTTCTTTCCAGGGTTGCCCCACGTCCGTCCGAGAATCGATGCCAGCGATCAGAGTCGCGGTAGCTCACCTCATCCTTAACTACCAAAAATCCATCTTCCCAGCGGGACAATGCCACTCTCTCACCGGCATCAGAAAGCGTCCCCTCGTAATCTCCCACTACTAAATTGGCATCTAGTCCGGGATGATTGGCCAAAGTTCGAGCCCGATCTTTCGCGATCACCAAAAATCCACCCGCAAGAATCTGCGTTCCGTTGGGAATCACAAAATCAATCCCATCGGTAAAAGTCCATCCACTCAGATCTCTGGTCAGAAGCCCGGTATTATGAATCTCAATCCATTCATCCGCATCATCGTGAGTGGGAGGATGAAACATCAGTTCATTGATCACAATCGATGGTTGTGACTGCGGCCGAAGAGGAGCATCGCTGCGCGGTCGAACGAATGGCACGCCGGTCGACGAAGCCGGAACCACCACCGCATCCAGAACCCGCAATCCGCCGGGGTCGGTCAGATAAACGGCATCGCCTCCCGAACTCAGCGAAAAGCCCAACTCAGATTCCGTATAACGAATCGTCCCTCCCCCCGGAATCGTCGTAGCGGCTGGAATTTCAAAAAGAGCCAGAGAGTCTCGGGCATCACTCAAGCCACAACCCGAAAGATCGACCAGGTAAGGCGCCGCATTTCGAAGCTCCACAAAATCCTCTACCGGAGCCTCCGAGTTCGCGAGGAGAGAGGAGACAAAGACCTGATCCAAATCATCGCTCGGAATCGTATCGGAACTTCCCGGCGATCCACCGATGGCATGGCTGGCTTCCCACGCGCGAACATCATTTTCACCGTAAGAAGCTCTCGCCAGAATCAGAGAATGCCCCGCTCCATCCGCCGCTGCGGGCCACGAAAATTCGTCGCTGTAATTGAGCTCCTGCACGATGGCGTCCGATGGCTTGCGCAAACGAATCCTTCCGCCTTGATTTGAGAGATTACCCCCCCACGGACCCGCGACTCCCGAGATTACATATTCGCTCTCCACATTTTCGGGGACCTTCGCGACCACCAAAAACCCCTCGCCGGGAACTTCCGATCCATTCGGAAAAACAAAATCCACATCCCCGCTCAACCGCCAACCCGAAACATCCTCCGCCCAAGGCTGTGAGTTGAAAAGTTCGATGAATTCCAGCTCCTTCCCGTCGCTCCGCTGAGCGGGATGATAAAGCACCTCGGAGATCGTGATTCCAGACCGCCGGGATGATGGCCCCAGCGGCTCATAGCTCAATTCTTCCCAGGTCGGAAACTTCGGAATGTCGATCGTAATCTCTGCAGCCTCGGAATTAACGAAACCATTCGCATTACTCACCCTCACGGAATAGGCGCCCGCTTGATCCCAGTTCTCGGCATTTACAGTAAGGCTCTCAAGAGTCGCTCCCGGAATCGCTACTCCATCCAGATACCACTGAAAACTCAATGGCTCCGCCCCGACGACTTCCACTTCAATCTTGATTTCATCACCACCGTCCCATGTTGCCGTTGGCTCCGCAGTAATCTCAGGCGGTGCATCAGGATTCACTTCGGAGGCTGACAATCGAAACCCATTGATTGCCGACTGCGGAAGTCCCGCTGTATTCGTCACTTGAAATACTCCGCTCGCCGTCGTCTCAATCTCGAAAACCATCGCAAAGGAATCATTATCCACCAAGGCATCCTGAAAATTCACTGAAGCCGACACCGGATCACCTGTTCCCGAGGTCACCGTCCAGACTTTATCCGACGCATTGGACGCCCCCGGATCCCAAGCATAGAGCACAAACTGATACGAATGATTCGGATTCAAGCCACTGAAGTCCAAAGTCAGCGCACCTGTGGGCGATGCCGCGATTAACAAATCTTCATACAATTGCTGATAACTATACCCCGGAGGAGAACCATCTGAACTCCCGCGGTTTCCCGGAACTCCAAATCCCGAGCTCGTCGAGATCGCAACCGTCGTGGTCCCTGAAGTCACTCCCGCATCCGTCGTAAAATCCGCCGAGGATTCCGTCCCCGTAAACGCCGAAGGCCAGAGGTCAAACTCCGCGTGATCATCCTGATTAAACTCGATCGACAGGATTTCCACCTGAGCTGTGACCACGCAAGTGGAAGCCAGTAATCCAAGATATTTTTTCATCCCTCAGTTCGATTCTGGTCAATTCGCCACATGGTTCCAATGACAAAAACTCTTCCCTTCCTCCCCCGGTAATCTCATGGTCCCGTCAATGGCACTTTCCCGACAGCTTCATTCCGTAGCCGACGCCTTTGGGCAGCAAGGCTGGCATTGCGAACCAGTGGAGGGCCGGGAGGTCCTTACCATGGCCTTCGAAGCCCACCACACCAGAGTTCATCTTCATGCTCAGGCCTTTCCCAATCTCAACGCCCTGTCCATCGTGGCGGAGAGCCCCATGGTCTTCGATGATCTTCGAAAAAGCTATGCCCTCGAACTCATCATGCGGGCGAACAAACAACTTACGCTGGGCAACTTCGAATACGACCTGGACCGGCAACTTATCATTTTTCGCATTACCAACCTCTTCGACAAGGAGGTCTACGATTCCGACATCATCTCGTCGATGGTCCACTGCGGAATCGCCGAGCTCGACCGCATCGTTCCGCTGGCCAGCGTGATCAACCGCACGGGCGACGATCTCCTCGATGATCTCTCCATTCCACTCTTATTGGAACGAGAGGATCTTCTCCCTCCCGTGCCAGATTACGACGGCTCCGAGGAAGAGGAGCTCTAGAAATGTGAGTTTGTTAGGAAACCCGATGTATTTTTTGGATAAATGCAGGCTTGACGGGCCGCTCCACTACTCCTAGCGTCCCGCCTCCCAGCAGAACCCAGGGGAAATTTCCATATGTCGAAACAAATTCGTGGCGTAGACGTCAAAAACGGAGAGACCGTAGATCGCGCTCTTAAAAGACTTAAAACCAAGCTCGATAGCGAAGGGATTCTTGAAGAAGTCCGCCGTCGTCGCTCACACGAGAGCACGATTGATCGCAAGATCCGTAAGGCCCGCACCGCTCCAAAGCGCAACAAAGTCCGTTGGAAATTCCAGAGCGAATCGCAGACCAGGGCTGCTGAGGCCGCTGCCGAGTAAGACGACTGAACAACTTTTCGAGGGTTCACGATGAACGCTCCGGGATCAATTCCCGGGGCGCTTTTCATTTTTTAAGGAAAACTTAAGTAAAATGGGGTCATTTTTATCACTTGCACCCTCGCAAAATGCCTTTAGCTTACAGCCGTTATGAAACCTACTATCCTACTCGGAATGATGTGTGCTTTTGGGGCGTGTGTCGTACCCGCCCTTGCCGCACCTGCTGAGGCTGCTGACGCATCTTCAATCTCGGGCTTCTCGGTTTCCTTCTCAGGAGGGGGATGAGGCGCTGCTGCCAAGGCCGGTTCGGCCTTAAAATCGATTGAAGCTGTAGACAAAGTTATTCTCTCCGGCACGACTGTGTTCGTCACAGTAAAAGGAGATGCAGCACTCTCCCGCACTGCCGTCCGCAAGGCATTTGACCCCAAAGGCCTCAAGGTCACGGGACTCAAAAAATCGTCAATCGCAAAACCTAAGGAAGCCTACCAACTGGCGATCACCGGCGGCACATGAGCGCAGACCAATGAAAGAGTGCGTGGCACTCTCGAAAAGTTAGACGGTGTTGGTGCAGCCTTCGTTAACCGCGGTCAAGTCATGTTGCTTATGAGCGTGGAAGAGACCTTCAACGAAGAGGAAGTTGCCAAAATCTTAAAACGCTACAAATCGACGGTGAAGTCATCTTCCAAGATCCCTTCTCCGCTTTAAGTTGCAATCAAAGTATTTACTGAAAGCCCTGACATGCCCGGCATGCCGGGGCTTTTACTTTTATCGCAATGCCAGAAAAAGGGTGTGGGTGTAGCGTTTTGCCTTGGGGTATGCCTTAGCCGGGATTGCCTCCACCTTCGAAAAGACCTGCTTCAGTGATTTGACGAAGCCTCGATCAGGATGGGCCGACCAATAGACGACCCGCCCTCGGGGGCGCAGAGCCGCTCGGGCGATTTCCAGTCCCCGCCGTTTATATAGCAGGGCATTTCCCTTCTGCACCAGCGGATCCGGGCTGTTATCAACGTCCAGCAGGATGACATCATAACGCTCGCCTCCCTGCATAATCTTGAAAACATCCTTCAACTGAACGGAAACCCGGGAATCGTCCAACAAGCCCCCGTTGACTTCACCAAGATAGTCACGGTTCCAGTCGATCAGCTCCTGCAGCAACTCCGCAACCACAACCTCGGAATCCTCCGAAACCAGCTCCAAGACCTTTCGCAGCGTGAATCCGAAGCCCAATCCTCCAATGAGGACTCGCTGGGCCTTTTCCGATGGCTCGCAAGCCAGCTCTGCCATGGTCTGCTCGGAAGACGCCGCCGTGGTGCTCATTAAGGGCACTCCACCAATTTTGAGGAAATGGTGACCGTCATGCTTCTGTAAAACAATGGTTTCACCATCGGGCGAAGTGCTAGTAGCGAGAGTAGTCGTCGGCTTCACGCTCGCGAGCAAGCCACGGGTGGCGCGAAAGAAAAAGGACAATTCGGAACGATAAAACGAGTTCGACAAATGAAAGGCATTCGCGAATGCTGTTCGTAAGCAATTCTACGTAATGAACAAACCTGTCATTCTCATCATCTTTCTGGTGCTCGTTGTGCTGCATCAGGATTTCTGGAACTGGGACAACGCCAGTCTCGTCTTCGGCTTCATGCCCGTCGGTCTTTTTTATCACGCCTGCTACTCGCTGGTCGCAGCCCTCTTCTGGGGCCTCGTGATAAAATTCGCCTGGACCACCGAACTTGAGGAATGGGCCGAAGGAAACTCCAAGGACGAGGGGGGCGCAGAATGACCACTGTCATCGTCATCGTCATCTATCTGGGCCTCCTCCTTGGCTTGGCTCTCTTCTCGAAGACCCTCTTCCGCGGAACTTCAAACGACTACTTTGTCGCCAGCCATTCGATCGGTCCTTTCATGCTGCTAATGTCGGTGTTCGGCACCACCATGACTGCCTTCGCTTTGGTGGGCTCGACTGGGAAAGCCTTCTCAACAGGGATCGGAACCTACGGACTGATGGCCTCTTCATCGGGCCTCATTCACGCCGCCTGTTTCCTGCTGATCGGGATCAAACTCTGGGCGATAGGAAAACGCTACGGCTATGTCACCCAAATCCAATATTTCCGGGCACGGTTTGAATCCTCTAAATTCGGCTACCTTCTTTTCCCGATTCTCGTTCTTCTCGTCATTCCCTACCTTTTGATCGGAATCATCGGAGCGTCAAAAACAATCTATGGCATCACCGCTGCCAAGACAACCAAGGCCGGACTGGTTCCTGGAGCTTTCCCCAATGTTTTCGAAAACGGAGCAATTCCTCCCTGGATCACTGGATTGGTTATCAGTGCGGTTGTCCTGACCTACATTTTTGCCGGTGGTTCACGAGCTGCCGCTTGGGCCAACACCTTCCAAACCATCGTCTTTATGATCATGGGTATCCTCGCCTTCTACCTGATCTCAGACAAGCTCGGAGGAGTGGGTGCGGCCATCGAGCAAGCCAAGGACACCCACAAGGTGCGCACGCAAAGCGGTCACGTCGGGTTTTCTCAACTCACTTTCCTCACCTACATGTTCATCCCGCTCAGCGTGGGAATGTTCCCCCACCTCTTCCAACACTGGCTCACCGCCAAAAGTGCGAAAAGTTTCAAACTCACCGTGGTTGCCCATCCGATTTGCATTGCCATCGTCTGGGTGCCTTGCGTGCTCATCGGAATCTGGGCCACCGGCGTTCCTGCATTACAAGATGCCCCTAGCGGAGCAGTTCTGGCCAAAATGGTTGGCATACTCGTCAAGGACCCCATCATTGTCGGTCTTGTCACCGCCGGAGTCCTCGCCGCAATCATGTCCTCACTCGACTCCCAGTTCCTCTGCCTGGGAACGATGTTCACCAATGACGTTGTCCTGCACGACAGCAAGAAGGAATACAGCGACAAGCAGATCCTCTATATGGCCAGAGGCTTCATCGTAGCCATCGTGGTCATCACCTATATTCTTTCTCTTCTGCTCTATAAAAAGAATGTCTTCGATCTAGCGATCTGGAGCTTTTCGGGATTCGCAGCTTTGACCCCTCTGGTCATCGCTTCACTCTACTGGAAGAGAGCCACCAGAACAGGAGCCTACGCCTGCGTCATCGCAGTCTTCATTAGTTGGGTCACCTTCTTCACCATGTCCGGCTTTGGTGGAGAATATTTCCTCGCAGGAGGAATCGTCCCCGCAGCTGCGATGTGGTTTATCGGAGCTACCGCGATGATCGTTGGCTCACTGCTTTCGCCGACGCCAAGCGAGAGAACCCTCAACATGTTCTTCGGCTAGGCACCACAAATCACTCGCAACTCCATAGGCCGTGTCTTCCTCCGGGGAGCCGGTCTTTCTTATTTTCGGGATTCGATGGCTGAGATCGCACGCGTCGCAAGAATCTTGATCTCCTCATCTTGATGATCCCTGTATTTTTCCAAAATCGGGAGACTCTTTCTCGTGCCAATTTTCCGCAGAATCCCCAAGGCTGCTTTTTTCAATTCGACCGGAGATGTCTCAAGGTGATTGGTCAGGCGACCTTCGATCATAGGGCCCAATTTCACGTAGTATTCCGACCACCGCTCTGGGCTCTTCCCCCACAATCCGTCAATCACCAACGCGCTATCTTCCGAGCCATTCTCAAGAAGAAACTCTACCAAGGATATCGGAATAAAACGACCGCTCTTACTCCAGCTGACAACGATGCGTCCGACGGTGCCAACTGCCTCCTTGTCATCCTTGGCCCAAATTTGCAAAGCATGGCCAACGTTATCAACTAACTCACCATCACTTTCCTCACGAAGCAGTCGAATCAACTCCTCAACCATCCGAGGCATCTTACGGATCTCAACCCCTTCGGGAGGAGGACTGGCGAGACGCCCTACCGCCAACCTTACGCGCCTCAAATTGACGTGATTCAGCTGCTCCATATTTACTACAAAATAGGACGGATTGTTAGGATCGGTCATTTGGCGGTGAACCTCCCGACTGGGCTCTGCGAAGATGCTCTTGTCCAACTCCACCTCGATCACCCTAATTTCAGGATGCGTTTTCACCTTACCAAGAACCTCGCAGTGTTTCACAAAAGACTCAAATCGCTGTACAAGCCCCGAGAACACGATAAAGCGATCTTTCCCACCGTTCCGCTGATAGGCGGCAGGGGCCTCGTTGCTTGGAAGGGATAACTTACGCTGAAGAAAATCCTGAACAACCTGAACATTGTTTTCCGTGATATCCCCAATATAGATGCCGGTCACCATGGACAACCCATCTTCCCCCTCTTCCTCATTGGCATGTTTTTCGATTTCCCGTTGCATCGGACCATAATCGACCCGCCTCTTTACCACCGATACCTCATCCTCTCCCTGCTCCGAAAAATCTTCGCCGTTTCCGGGAAGCTCATTCTGACTACCATCGCCAGCCCATTCACCGGCAGAGGGTATTTTGTGAATGGGCATTACAAAGACGAGAGCAATCAGACAAGCGGTCAAAAATGACGAAAACAAGAAAGACCGGGCCCTCCAGCCCTTTGCTCCAAAAATAATGAGCAAAGACGAGCAAAATGCCACAAAGCCAGCCAAAATAAGGCGCTTCGTCATGTCGACATCCTGAAAAACACTTCCCTTTCCAGATCCCAATACGAAAACCAAGGTGTAGAGCAGAAAAAACACAATCCCTACCATGACCGCGATTTTTTGCCCCGCAGTCGAAGGCAAAACGGCCTCAGCTTCAGCATCCGGGGTATATTCGGCTTGAGCAAAACTAACCTTCTGCACCTTGCGGGGTGGCTTTTTGCCCAAGCGGTCAAGCAGAGCATCGTGATGCTCACCCGGGTAAAACTTGTCCCTATCCTCGATCACCGTTTCCGACGTAACCACGAAGCGTTGTTCACAAGCACCACACTCAACGGTCTTGCCCGTTAAATCTTCATGAACACGAAATCGGCGACTGCATACGGGGCACTGAATTTGAAGGTCCATTAATAAATAGGTCGATTCGGTTCGAGACAAGAGAACTATTCCCCTCTCAGAGTCACAAGACAATCATTCCGTTCAATTTTTCCTGATCTTATTTTCGGAAGGATGCTTGATCGCTGCGATCTCGTCCATGATGCGATCTGAAATCGCCTGATAACCATCGCGCCCCTTGGCTGCTAATTCTTCGGCAGTAAACTTAATCGGATCGCCAACCACGATGGTAATAGGATGCAACTTCAAGCGACTACTTCCCCTAGGAAGCGCCTCGCGGGCACCAAAAATTCTCACCGGCTGCACCGTTGCTTTGCTCTTAACCGCAATCAATCCCACTCCGGCCTCGCCGGGCTGCAAGTTGCCATCGAGCGTCCTCGACCCTTCCGGGAAGACCACCACTTGTTCACCACTCCGAAGAATTTTAATGATGCGCTTCAAGCTGCTCATGTCCGGCTGATCCTGATCAATCGGTACTGCATTCCAGCGGGGATAAATCCAAGAACATGGACCGCGAAAAAGAGTCTTGCGCGCCAGATAAAAAACCGCCTGATCATAGGCGATACCCACTAACGGCGGGTCCAAAAAGCTTTCGTGATTCGAGGCAATGAGAACCGGCCCTTCGGTCATGAGCTTCTCCCGCCCCACCACCTGATAACGAAAGAATGCCTTCGCTGCAGCGCGAAAGATCGTATGGCCAACCCAATATGTCGTCTTCATTAAATCCAATCCTACTTCCAACCTAGCGAAATCAAAGCCCGATGCGCGGCCTCGACCACTTCATCGATTCCCATCTCGGAGGAATCAATAACGATCGCACCCTCGGAAATCTTCAACGGCGCGGTCTTTCGCTGGCTATCCTGGGCATCACGCACCGCCACCGCATCCGCTTCACCGTCTCCGGCACGACGAGCCCGTCGAACCTCCTCGGACGCATCGATGTAGAGCTTGAATGGAGTCTCGGGGAAAACCACCGAACCAATATCCCGTCCTTCCATCACGACATCATTGCTGGCGCGATACGCCCGCTGCATTGCCACCAGACGATTCCTTACTTCGGGAATCGCTGCGACCCAGGAAACATTGTTATTCACCTCCTCCGATCGCAATTCCTCAGCCAGAAACCTCCCGTTAATACGAATGTCTGAAAAACTATCGTCGACCCCGCACACGATTTCCATTTCTTGCAGAGCCGCAATGACAGCCTCCGAGTCCGCCGGCTCAACACCCTCTTGCAGCACCTGCCAGGTCACCGCGCGATACATCGCCCCTGAGTTCACCATGACCATCCCAAGAGACTTGGCCAGACGTTTGGCAACAGTACTTTTCCCGGAGGCAGCCGGCCCGTCGATCGCCACGGCACGATGTTGATCACTCATGTTGAAATTTTTGTAAGGTGTTGTGAAAAGGTCGGATAGGAGGTGTTGACACACGCGGTGTTCACGATGGTCGTTTCTCCTGATTCAGCCAACAAACCAGCAATGGCAAAAGCCATCGCGATGCGATGATCTCCGTAACTATCGAGCTGCGCCCCTTGTAATTTCTGTCCGCCGGGAATGACCATCCCATCGTCGAACTCTTCGATCTCCCCACCCATCGCGCGAAGGTTCTTCACCACCGTATCAATCCGATCGGTTTCCTTCACCCGTAATTCTTGAGCATTGCGAATCGTCATCGTTCCCTCGGACAAGATTCCGGCCACCGCAAGAATAGGCACTTCGTCAATCAGGTTGGGTACTTCTTCAGGTAATATTTCCGTTCCGGTCAACGTTCCACCCTCAATCTCAATGACACCGCGGGGCTCTCCACCATCTTGATGCTCGATCGTATCGGTGATCCGGGCACCCATCCGTTTTAGCACCGTGATAATCGCAGTACGGGTCGGATTCAGACCAACATTGGTGAGTGTGAATTTCGACCCCGGCGTCACAGCTGCCGCGACAATCCAAAATGCTGCGCTCGAGACATCGCCGGGCACAACCAAATCACGCGCGGTCACTTTCTGACCTCCCTCTATGGAAACCCGATTCCCCTCAGTCACCACTTCCACTCCAAAGTAATTCAACAAGCGCTCACTATGATCCCGGGTGGTCGCAGGTTGATAGACCACCGTGGTATCCCTCGCAAAAAGACCCGCGAGCAAAACCGCGCTCTTCACCTGCGCACTGGCAACCGGCATGTCATACTTGATGACCTTCAAACTTCCTCCGCTGATGTGAAGTGGTGCGCATCCTTCCTTCTCTCCACGCGCATCAATCTGCGCTCCCATCTCGCCGAGTGGAATCATGACCCGCCCCATCGGACGACCCGAAAGCGACTCATCGCCAACCAGAACGCTATCAAAATTCTGCGACGCTAACACTCCTGCCAACAATCGCATGCCCGTTCCCGAATTTCCACAATCCAGTTCCTGATCCGGCGCTTTTAACTCATTGCCACATCCATGAATGAGCAAATCCTCCGGCTGCTCTTCCGTCCCCTTGAGCACTTCATAACGCACTCCCAGTTGCACCATCGCCCGCAGCGTGTTCACACAATCTTCGCTGGAGAGGAAATTCTCCACGCGGCAGCTACCATCGGAAAGACCGGCCAGAATGGCAGCTCGATGCGAAATACTCTTGTCCCCTGGCACTGCCAATTTGCCCGATATCGTCTTCTGCGGGCTGACTTGAATGGTATTTCTCATGATAAATCGGTGCGATCTTTGCGAACCTTCACCTCGGCGAGATAAGCCTTCAGGCCTTCTTGGTCCGAATTCGCAAGCTGATCAAGCATCTTGCCAATCTGATCCCGCACTTCCTCTAGGGAGTCCTGTAAGGCTCCCCGGTTTTCGATCATAATTTCCGCCCACATCGTCGGATCTCCCGCCGCCACGCGCGTGGTGTCGCGAAACCCTCCACCCGCCAATTCCGCATGACTCACATCCTTTAAGGAAACCCCGGCTGTCAGCGACGACATCGCGTGGGGGAAATGACTGATCCGCGCAACCGCCTCATCATGACCGGCCGCCGTCATCGTTCTGAGATGGCCACAACCGAGCGCCTCCCAAAAATCAGAGAGATCTTGCACTTCCTCAACCGGAATCCCGCCATCGTTCGTGAGAACACACGCCGCGCCATGAAAAAGATCAGCCCGCGCCGCTTCCACTCCTGTTTGCTCCGATCCCGCCATGGGATGACTGCCGACAAATCTCAAGCGCCGGGCCGCCGCCACTTCATGCGGTAGCGATTTCACGCTTCCCACATCCGTCACCAAAGCACGCGGCGACAGCAAATCCACAATCTTTTCCGCCAACAAATCCATCACGCCAACGGGCACCGCAAAGACCACCAAATCCGCCCCTTCCACCGCCTCTCCCAAATTCGTCGTGGCCTCCAAGCCCAGCGACGATGCGAGGGCAACCCGCTCGGGATTCCGCCCCCACAAAACAGCCTGAACCCCGATTTCACGGGATGCCAGCGCCACCGAGCCTCCCAGTAACCCCGGGCCCAGAATTGCGATTTTTTGAAAAGAATGTGGCATGGAATAAAAGAGCCGGAATCCCTCATGGAAATCCGGCCCTAAGCTATCTCAATTCCTGTCTTCAGGGAACCCGGAATCGGTGAATTGATTTGTTAGGATCATTTGGGTCCTGCACCAATGACCCACTTGGAATTCCGCGGACATCCACCGGCTCCATGGTCCATGGGTTAAATACGTATCCCGACTTGCCCGGAATCCTGCGCGCGGTCTGATAGGTCTTCTTGCGATCCGTGTTGGTCTCAACTGAAGGAGTCTGATCAGAAGTCGTCGTCGGATTAGTTCCCGGGGGAATATCCCGAGCAACACGATCCTGGGCTGCCTCTTCAATCGAGCGCTCAAGGGCTTCGATACGGAGTTTTTCCTCGGCTTTGCGCTCGGCAAGCTCTCTTTCAAGCTGGGCAATCGTCTTTTCATAAGGCTGATTTGGCCCCAATACAAGGTTCCCGGTTGGCATATTTGGGTTGTGACCCGGAGGGTAGGCAGGAGTACAACTAACAAGCAGTGCGCCACTCAAGAGCAGGCCGGCTAGATTTTTGAGAGAAATCATGACTTTCAATATCGGTAGGAGTTCAGAATATGGGTGGGCGCCAGCGAGCTGACGAAGTCTTCATCACGGGCGAAAGCTAATTTGTCAAGCCACCACCCATGTCTGAGAGTTCTAACAATTCCCCCGACCACGAGGATCTCCTGATCCAACAAGTGCGGGAATTTGTTACCTTCCCAGAAGAAGGAAACTTTGGGAGACTAGCACAAGACCTCTACAAACACCAATTTTCGGTCAATTTACCTTTTCAGCGCTACTGTCAGACCATCGGACGAAGCCCGGATTCTATCGAAAGCTGGCGCGAAATCCCCGCCGTCCCCACCAGCGCTTTCAAACTTCCCAAATTCCCCCTCGTCGGCGTATATCCCGCCACCAAGCGATTTCTAACATCAGGAACCACCACCGAAATTCGCGGCGCCCACCATTTCCCCGACACCTCCCTCTACGAGCATTCCCTGATAGAAACCTGGGAAAAACAAAATTTTCCAACACTCACCCACCTCTACCTCACACCCTCACCCGTCGAACTCCCCGAATCGTCCCTCAGCCACATGTTCGGAACTCTGGGGTCCAACCTTCCCGATCCGTTTCTTCTCAAAAACGACCGCTTCCACCTTCAGCCCTTATTTAATCAAATCAGAACCGAAGCCCCCCTCTTCCTGATGGGAACCGCCCTGGCCCTCCTTCATCTTATGAAAACTCTCGGGCCGCTCCCACTCCCACCCGGATCGCAAATTCTCGAGACCGGGGGCTACAAGGGAACCCACCGCCAACTCTCGAAAGCCGACTTCTATTCCCAGCTCACAGAATTCTTCGCTGTCCCGGACCATGCCATTCACAACGAATACGGCATGACCGAGCTCTCAACCCAGGCCTACGCCACCGGATCAGGCGGAGCCCACTGCTTCCCCGCCTGGTGCCGTCACCAAATTCTCGACCCCGAAAGCGGATACGAACTTCCTCCCGGAGAAATCGGCTACCTACAAATTCACGACCTCGCCAACGTCCATAGTGTCGCGGCCATCCGAACCCAGGATTTTGCCATCGGACACGAAGATGGCTCCTTCACCCTCATCGGACGCGACCCCGGAGCCCTTCCCCGCGGTTGCTCCCGCAGCATCGACCACTCCCTTTCCTCATGAACCACGCCGAACGACTAGACCTCATCGCCCGCTCGGCTTCCTTCTTCGAACCCTACACGGGGCCCTTCGACTGCAACCTTCTCCAAGGCATCTGGGATCGCGAACTTTCCCCACCCACCGTTCGCCTGCCCAAATCCATCGTTCATATCATCAGCGGCAACACCCCGCACGCCGCATACCAATCACTCCTCAACGGACTCATCCTTGGAGCAAAAAATCGCATCAAGCTTCCCTCGAATGCTCTCCCCGATTTTAAAATCCCTCCCGGCTTCGAAAAATTCGTGGAAATCTCCCGTGATCTCCCCGACCACTGGATCCCCGAAGCCGATGCGCTCGTCGTCTTCGGTTCTGACGACACCTTGCGTCACTTCCAACAACTCTGCCCCCTCAAAACACCCTTCATCGGTCACGGCCACCGGGTCGGTATCGCCATCATCAAAGACCCCACTCCTGAAGCTGCTAAACTCGCCGCCCGAGACATCGGTCAATTCGATCAACAAGGCTGCCTCTCCCTGCAAACAATCTATCTCAAAGACCCCCGTGCCTTTGCTCCTCTCCTTGCAGAAGCCATGGCTGAATTTGAAAAAAGCCACCCGCGCGCTCCTCTTGGCCCCTCCGAAGCCGGAGCCATCAGCAACTTCCGCGAGGAAATCCGCTACCTCGCCGCCCAAACTCCCGACGACGTCGCCCTCTGGGAAAGCCCCGACTCCACCGCTTGGACCATCGTCTCTCAAAACTCCTCCAGACTCTCCCTCTCCCCCGGCAACCGTACCGTCTTCCTGCGCCCCATGCCCGAAGACTTCTCAAATCTCACCCACCTTTCCGGCATCGGACTCCATCCCTTCACCGAACGAACCGATTTGCCCTCACCTCGAATCTTCCCCCTCGGCCAGAGTCAATCTCCACCCGCCCTATGGGCCCACGACGGAATCCTTCCCCTCGCCTCTTTGATGAAACACCAAACGCTTCAGTAAGAGAGCGTCAACTTTAGAACCCCTTTCGGATTCCTCACCGCCGCCTTCTCAAAACTTGGCAATCGCAACTTGGGATAGTTCGACACCGCTACGCCTTCCTTGGGTATTCCGAGGAAATTTTTCTTCAACTTCCGGTTGCGGTCTTCGTCGTGCAAAGCCACGAAGGCAAAATCCCCTTTCTTCAAATCAGGTACTTTGATCCTCACCACGCCACCCTTCGCCTTGCTCGCGGGAACAAAAAACTTCATGAGAGCCTTCTCAGGGTCATCCGGAAAACCTGCCTTTCCGGAAAATACCATGACACAAATATCGCCCCGCTGATTGGCAATCCCGGTCACTTCAATTTCCACTCCGGCGAACGAAGTTGAGATTAAGAGAAAGAAGACAAATAATATCCTGAGCACACGAAGAACATTCCATAATCCAGAAATCATTCAAGACTCCTTTCCTTCCGTCCGAGCACTTTAAAATCGTCACCGTCCCCTTCGGGGCCACCCTCGCCCTTCCCGATCTCGAGCTCCTTCAAAAACGCCTCAACAACCTTCCCCAGTGACTCCTCCCAGTAATGGGAATTCGCTCCTTCGGAAATGCTTCCCTCTTGATCTTTCCAGCGATTTTCCCTTCCCTTGACCAGTGAAACTTTGCGTCACGCCTCTGCTCGCTCCCGTTTTATTGACCCTGGGCGCCTCGCTTCTGATCGGGCGGGAAGCCACGCCCCAAAAAAAAGAGGCAAGCGTCTGGTCGGGCATCAATGAAAAGTATCTCGATCCCGAACTCATAGTCGACGACCGGCTCACCTTCATTGAAGAGGTGAAAGTCGAAGACCTCAAAGAAAATTACTTCCTGCGCTTCCGCAAAGACTCATGACGAGCGCCACCGGAAAGGGACTTGGTTTTTGGACGCTCACCTTTCTGGTCGTTGCCAACATGATCGGAGCGGGGGTCTTCACCACCTCCGGATACACTCTGGAATCCTTGCGCGATCCCAAGCTCGTCCTTTTCGCCTGGTTTGCCGCCGGACTCCTCGCTCTCTGCGGCGCCCATAGCTACGGCTTACTCGTCCAACGCATGCCTGTGTCGGGTGGCGAGTATGCCTTCCTCTCCCGGGCCGCCCACCCCTTCGCCGGATTCATCGCGGGCTGGGTTTCTCTCCTCGCCGGATTCAGCGGAGCCATCGCCTTCGCTGCCATTGCCATGGAAAGCTATCTTCCCGGAGTCCTCCCCCCAAAAGTCCTCGCCGCCTCCATCGTCATTCTCGGCGCTCTCATTCACGGGGCAAAACGGATCATCGGAATCAGCACCCAAAACATCGCCGTCATTTTCAAAGTCATCCTACTCGCCATCTTTATCTCCCTGAGCACTTGGAGTGCTGCTCAGGGAAAGTGGCAGGGCAACTCGTTTCCCTTAACGAGAGAGAGCATCGGTCTCCTCGCCTTTGCCCAAGCCATGGTCTGGATCTCGCTCAGCTACTCCGGATTTAACGCCGGAGTCTACGTCGCCGGTGAAGCCACCAGCCCACGCGTCGTCAGCCGAGCCCTCATCACAGGCACCGCCATTGTCACCCTTCTTTACCTCCTCCTCAATGCCGCCTTCGTCCTCGCACCCCCTCCGTCGGAAATCTCCGGCCAAGCCGACATCGCCGCCCACGCTGCGATGTGGATCGGCGGCGAATCCTTCGCAACCTTCACCCGATTAGTGATCTCGCTCGCACTCTTCACCTCCGTTCTCAGCATGATGATGGCCGGTCCCCGCGTTTACGGGAAAATGGCTGAAGACGGAATTCTCCCCAAAGTATTCATCCTCCGACCTAACTGCACCTGGCCTGCCGTCACCTTACAAATGAGCCTCGCCCTTCTCCTCATTTTTATCACCAACCTACAAGACCTCCTCGGCTTTCTCGGCCTCACGCTCTCACTGAGCGCCTCGGCTTCCGTCCTCTGCCTCTTCCTCGGCGACCCAACAAAACGTCCCCGTGGTCTCAACGCTCTTCCCCCGCTCATCTTCATCATCGCTACCTTAATCACGGCCATCCTCCTTGTCATTCACGACTCCAAGCAAGCCCTCGGCACGATCCTCACTATCACCATCGCCGCTGCCGCGTATCAATTAATGAAACCACGACCAAGCTGAGAGAGATCCATCCCAGGGGGAGATGCTTGTTCTCACGAAACCCTTGGCGAATTCAAAAAAGGCATCGTGGAAGTTTGCCCGCCGCAGCCTCAGCGAAGGAGGAACCTCGCCACCTGGACGGTCGGGCCTGCGAATCCAAACGACGAGGACGCCTCAACTCCTCTCTCCAGAATTCAGGTTTATGAAGTTGAAAGGTCTTTTCCAAGCTACGGTATTCATCTCCATGCTTCATCTGCGGATAATTCTCACTTCCCTCTTCCTCATCCTCCCCGGGTTATCCGAATCCATCACCGTCCCGGCTGCGACAGCCTACCTTGACCCCGATAGCCGCGGAGCCCGGGTCCGGCCCGAGGGGATCACTCATTGGAAGAGCCAGAAGAACAGTATCAATTGGTTCGGAAAATTCGCGGCGACCGGCAAGTTCACCGCTAAGGTCGAACTAATTCTCACCGAGGGCGACACCATCACGATGACCCTCTCCAGCGGCAACAAGAAATCCAAGGCCACCGTCACGGGGAAAAAAGACACTCCGGTAATCGCTGATTTTGGGATCTTTCATATCACGAAGCCCGGCTTCCAACAACTCTCCTTCAACGCATCCAAGCCTCCCAAGACCATCAAATCGCTCATCCTCGATGGACCAGCCACTAAGGACATACACTTCAACTTGAAGCCCCGACGCAATGCCGCTTCGGTGCACCTTTCCTATCCCATCGAACGAGGAACCAAGGTCTCCGCCTTCTACTGCGAAATGACCGGGGTGGAAGATCCGCTCTGGACTTACTACATGGCCTGCGGCTGGCATCGTGGATATTTTGGAATGCAGGTCAACAGCCCCACCGAACGCCGCATCATCTTCAGTGTCTGGGACAGCGGCGGTGAAGCCATCGATCGCAAAAAGGTTGGGCAAGAAAACCGCGTCACTCTCGTCGCCAAAGGCGAAGGAGTTTACAGCGGAGATTTCGGCAATGAAGGCACCGGTGGACACAGCCACCTCAAGTATCTTTGGAAGACCGGCCAAAAACAAAAGTTCCTCGTCACGGCGGAGCCGGTCAGTGAAACCCACACCATTTTCGCGGGCTACTATTTTCATCCCGACACGAAAGACTGGATGCTAATCTCAAGCTGGAAGGCTCCCAAGGAAGGTAAACGTCTCCGAGGGCTTTACAGCTTCAGCGAAAACTTCGCCGGCCAAAACGGCCACGTCCTACGAAAAGCCCTATACGGAAACCAATGGATCCGCACCGCCGACGGCAATTGGCACGAGATCACCAAAACCACCTTCAGCCATGACAGCACCGGAAAGAAAGACCGCCTCGACCGCTACATGGGACTGGGAAACGACAACCAATTCTTCCTCTCCCATGGAGGTTTCCTCAATAACTACACCAACTACGGTGAACCCTTCACCCGTAAATCTAACGGAAATTCCCCGGAGGCCATAAAGCTGCCTCCACTTCCACCAGTGGAGAAATAGGCTCAAACACCCCCTCTCTCCTACCACCAACCATGGTGAACCTTCCGTAAGAACCGTATTCCTCAGAACGAATACAACAAAGCTTAGGCATATAATCCCAGAGGGAAGGTTCAGTATGGTGTGGCCTACAACCTGAATTTACCTGCAGACAATGGCCGTGAGTCCTCATACTTCATCTCCTGATAAGGCCGACCTCGCAATGGACATGCGGATGTTTTCAATCTCTTCAAAAAGGAAACGTTGATCCAGAGATGCTGAAATCCTGCCGTTCCCTCGAGCGATTCTAAAGCGTCCCTTGCTCTTTCTTTAGCCTGAGCTGACCGCAGGCCGCATTAATATCGTGGCCTTTCTCGAGCCGCAAGGTCGCTGAGACACCCGCGTTGGTCAGGACTTTTTTAAAACGCAGACAGTCCTGATCATTAGGACGCACCCAAGGCAATCCCTCCACCGTATTATACGGAATGAGGTTCACCTTAGCCCGGATTGATCGAGCTCGCTTGGCGAGTATCCCAGCCTGTTCAGAGGACGCGTTAATCCCATCGATAAGAATATACTCCAGAGTGATTTTCTGATTCTTCTTAGAATTCCAAATTCGCAGCGCATCAAAGAGCTCGGCAACAGGATATTTCTTATTCACCGGCATGATCTTTTCACGCGTTACGTCGTCCGGCCCATGCAGGGAAATCGCCAAACGAATCTGCTGCGGCAATTCAGCGAGCTTTTTGATCTGCGGCACCAGGCCCGAAGTCGACACCGTGATCCGGCGCGCTCCGATCTTCAGTCCCCAATCAGAAGTGACCATCTGCAAGGCATTGCTCAGGTTTGTGAAGTTCGCTAGCGGCTCTCCCATTCCCATGAAGACCAAGTTGTTGACCTTCTCTCCCGACAACTCCTCCGCCAAAATGATCTGCGAAACAATCTCAGCAGCAGTGAGATTTCGGGAAAAGCCATCGAGTCCCGAAGCACAAAACTTACAACCATACGCGCATCCTACCTGAGATGACACACAGAGCGTATGCCGATCCGACGTCTCCCCATAGAGTGCAGGTGAAGCCGGAATGAGAACCGTCTCGATGTATCGTTGATCCGGAAGCTGCAAGAGAAACTTCCGCGTGGTGTCTTCCGAACCCTTGGTCAGCGTGTGCGTCAGCGGGCGCAGCGGATACTGCTCCGCGAGGGCCGATCTCAGCGCCGGAGGCAAATTGCTCATCTCTTCCCACGACCGGGCTCGCTTTTTATAAATCCAATCTAGGATTTGCGTTCCTCGGTAGGAGGGCTGGCCTTGTTCTTCAAGAAGCTCGGCGAGTTGTGGTTGAGTCAGCATCGAACGGGGAAACCGTGCGCCCTTCAGGGATCAGGAGCAAGCATTGAGATCACACAAAAGAGCGCACACACTTACCGATCCGATCCTCCAATGTCATACAACCGAACGAATTTCCCGTTTCAAATCTTGTCCACTTACCCCCAAGCGATAGAACTCATCTAACAAGTATTCTCAGTGTCCCAACGCATTCTCATCACCGGCGGAGCCGGATTCCTCGGCAGCCACCTCTGCGATCGCATGATTGACGCAGGCAACGAGGTCATCTGCCTCGATAACTATTTCACCGGCCGCCGCCAAAATATCACCCATCTTCTCGATCACCCAAACTTTGAGTTACTGCGTCACGACATCATCGACCCCATCAAACTCGAGGTCGACCAGATCTACAATCTCGCCTGCCCCGCCTCGCCCATCCACTACCAACACAATGCCATCAAGACGATGAAGACATCGGTCATGGGTGCCATCAACATGCTTGGCCTCGCCCGGCGCATTAAGGCACGCATTCTGCAAGCCTCCACCTCCGAAGTCTATGGAGACCCCTTGATGCATCCTCAGAAAGAAGGCTACTGGGGGCACGTTAACCCCATCGGTATTCGCTCGTGCTACGACGAGGGCAAACGCTGCGCTGAAACTCTCTTCATGGATTACAAGCGTCAAAACGGTGTCGACGTCCGCATCATGCGCATCTTCAACACCTACGGCCCGCGCATGAATGCCGACGACGGCCGCGTCGTTTCTAACTTTATTGTGCAAGCTCTCCGGGGGGAGGAAATCACCATCTACGGTGACGGCTCCCAGACGCGCTCATTCTGCTACTGCGACGACAACATCGAAGGAATGATTCGCCTCATGGACGGCGACCACCCCGGCCCCATCAACATTGGTAACCCCAACGAATTCACCATACTCGAACTCGCCGAGCAGGTCATCGAGCTTACAGGATCGTCCTCCAAGATTTCCCATCTTCCCATCCCCCAGGACGATCCAAAACAACGTCAACCTGATATTAGCCTTGCCAAAGCCGAACTCGACTGGAGGCCCAAAACCGAACTCCGCGAAGGACTCACCTCCACCATCTCCTATTTTGAGAAGGAGCTTTCAGAGAAGTAGAATTATCCCACCCTCTAATCTTCCTTCGGCACAACCACCACGCGGTTTTTCTTCACCATCTCGGTCAGGTCACGAAGAATATGCAAACCCTCACGCTTCACGGAATCAATACCGCTCGGCCAGTCCAGCGAGTCTTCGAGGTCATCGAACTTATCTTTCAACATGCGGAAGTGCCGTTCTTCGGCCTCCTTCCGATCGAGTAGAGGTAGCTTGTCAGCCTTCAAATCATCCAGCGTGAGACGATAGACCTTAAAGGTCTTCTTGTCCGCTTCTTCAACTTTCGCAAAACGTTCACGGCGTTCTTCATTGCGGGCCTTGCGACGTTCCTCCCGCTCCTTTGCTTCAGCACGACGCGTTTCGATATTTACCGAGACTTTGTTCTCTTCACTGCGCTTCTTTGCCCGCGCAATGTCTTCGGCAAGGTATTTGAAATCCTGATCCTCGGCCCTACGGCCTTCACTCAGTTTGATCAGTTCGGCAAAATGGAGAAGTTCACGGTTCATTGGGACGAAGTCTTCCGCTGCGCGAATAATGTCATGCGGCAGAACATTACGCGCATAGGCTTCGCCCCGTTCTTCCGCATCGCTATAACTTGGTAAAACAATATCAGGCACCACCCCAAGCTTCTGCACCGAGCTTCCAGATGGACGATAGTATTTCTGAATCGTGAGCTTGATTCGTCCGGCCCGGTCATGATTGGAGAAGACCGGCATGTAGTTGGAAATTTCGACGAACTTCTGCACGCTTCCTTTTCCAAAAGTCGAGGACTCCCCAACGATAACCGCGCGGTTATAATCCTGCAGTGCGCCCGCCATAATCTCGGTGGCCGAGGCACTCCCCTTACTGGTAAGCACCACGAGCGGCCCGGTATAGATAGGACGACGGATCTTGGAAATCAGCGGCTCGACCCGACCATTGGTCGACTTCACCTGCACCATTGGGCCCCGTCCGGTAAAGAACCCCGTCAAACGACGAACCTCATCCAACGAACCTCCGCCATTGCCACGAACGTCAATAGCAATACCATCGACTTTCTCTTCCACCAATCGCTTGAGAATTTTTTCAAGGTCTACCGAAACCCGGTTACCGCGGTTTTCGAAGTCAAAATAGAAGGACGGCATCTCAATGACAGCATACTTCTGCAGTTCATCACCTTCCCCAAATTCATACACCTCTGCTGAAAGTAAATCCTCCTTCAAGCTCACTCGTTCGCGATCAATCTTGATGATGACAAATTCATCCTTTTTGCCATTCATCGGACTCACCTTAAGTCCAACTGTGGTGTTGATTTCCCCGAGGATCTGTTCGATCACCTTACTCAAAGGCATGAACATCACATCGACCCAGTCTCCATTCCCCCGCGGGTCAACCGCCACCACGCGGTCACCTGGTTGCAGCTGTCCCTGGCGATCCGCCGGACCGCCGGTCATAATACCGGTGATCTTTGAAGTGCCGTCATCTTCGGAAATCAATCGCGCTCCGATTCCAACCAGCTCGTTGCTGATGCCGATGCGAAATTGTTCGAACTCCCGCATACTGTAATAATCGCTGTGCGGATCGTGGGAACGGGCGACCGCGCTGTAAAAGTAGTTCGCGACATCTTCCAAATCAGAATCCATGATTTTCTTGAGCACGCGGTCGTAATTCGACTTCACCTTGAAGATAGCTGAAGGCGCCTCGAGAAAGGGGCTTTCCTTGCCTTGCTCTTTGGCTCGCTGATCGATTTCCTCACGACGCATCAACTCCGAAAGAAGCGCCTGCTCAACGCGGAGTTTCCACAAAGCCCTGGCCCTCTCCTCGTCTGCCGGCCAAGACTCTTCCGAGCGATCAAGAATCACGGTGCGGTCACCATCGAACTTGAATTCGTTCTTCTCTAACAAGGCACAGGCTTCCCCGATGCGAGCTTTGACCCGGCTCCGGTAAACCTCGAAAATCTCCACACCCGCCGAGAGAGCATCACTCATCATGAGAAGCTCGTGAAGGCAGTGTGAGTATTGCTTCTGGAATTTCTTAATGTCGCTCTGCAGAAAATAGACATGGCTGGGATCCAAGGTCTCCAGATACTCCTCAAAAAACTTTTGGCTCAACTCGACATCAAAGGCGGGACGCGAGTAATGACCATTCTGTAAAATACGCCCCATCGCACGACCCACCAAATCGAAATCGGTTTGGGCGGCAACCGGTGCGGAAAAACAAGTGAGGAAGAGCAGCAATGGAGCTGCAGCAAGACGAAGTCGTTGAAGCATAAGAGAAGCTGAACATTATTCGAGACTGTGAAGGCACTTCACACAAGCCCGGAAAAAGGTTCGTAGTATATAAACGAAACAAAAGAGCTCATTTATCCCTAAATCTCCCTGCTCCTGCACAGGAATCCTGCTCGCCACGGGCTTGATCTCTTCCAGAAATCCGCTAAAAGCCATTTCCGCGCATCAATCAGCGGGATTTAGCCATGGGAAAGACACTTTATCAGAAGGTATGGGATGCACACACAGTAGACACCCTCAGCGACGGGCGCACCCAACTTTTCATCGGAACCCACCTCATTCACGAGGTGACCAGTCCGCAAGCCTTCGGCATGCTCCGCGAGCTCGGCCTAAAAGTAAAATACCCCAGGCGCACCTTTGCCACTATCGATCACATCGTTCCCACCAAAAATCAGGACCAACCAGCCGACCCGCTCGCCGCTGCGATGATCGATGCCATTCGCTCGAACTGCGACGACTTTGGCGTGACTTACTTCGACCTCAAGTCGGGCAGGCAAGGCATCGTGCACGTCGTCGGACCCGAGCAAGGCATCACCCAGCCCGGATCGACCATCGCCTGTGGAGATTCCCACACCGCGACCCACGGAGCCTTCGGCGCTATTGCCTTCGGCATCGGCACGACTCAGGTACGCGACGTTCTCGCTACCCAGACCATAGCCATGGAGAGTCTCAAAGTGCGCCGCATCGAAGTCACTGGCAAACTGCGTCCCGGCGTCTACGCCAAGGACCTCACTCTGCACATCATCCGACTCCTTGGCGCCAAAGGCGGCATCGGCTACGCCTACGAATACGCGGGCGACACCTTCGACAAATTCACCATGGAAGAACGCATGACGGTCTGCAACATGGCCATCGAAGGCGGTGCCCGCTGTGGATACGTCAACCCCGACGAAATCACTTTCGAATTCCTCAAAGGCCGCCCTTACTCTCCAACCGGAGCGGAATGGGACGAAGCCGTCGCGCGCTGGAAGTCCTTCGCCTCAGACGCCGACGCTGAATTCGACGACATTGTAAAAATCAACGCCGAAGAAATCGAACCCACCGTAACCTGGGGCATCTCCCCCGACCACGGCATCTCCATTTCCGAGGACATTCCCGATTCTGCCACCACCGAAGACCTCGAAGAAAAAGCCGTCATCGACGAAGCACTCGCTTACATGAAGCTTCCCGCCGGGACTCCAATCAAAGGCATCCCCATCGATGTTGCCTTCATCGGATCCTGCACTAACGGCCGCCTTTCCGACTTCCGCGAGACCGCGAAATTCCTCGAAGGCAAGAAAGTCGCCGACGGCATCAAGGCCATCGCCGTTCCCGGATCACAGATGACCGCAATCCAGTGTGAGAAGGAAGGCATCGACAAAGTCTTCTCCGAGGCAGGCTTCGAGTGGCGCGCCGCAGGTTGCTCAATGTGTCTCGCGATGAATCCCGACAAACTCATCGGCAATCAAATCTGCGCTTCCTCTTCCAACCGCAACTTCAAAGGCCGCCAGGGCTCACCCATCGGACGCACCGTCCTGATGTCACCCGTCATGGTCGCAGCTGCTGCTGTCGAAGGAAAAATCGCCGACGCCCGCGAAGTCTTCGAAGTCGCTTAAATCCATCCGATGAAATTTTCACCGACAGCCTGCCTCTTTGTTGCACTCTTTCTGGCCTTGGCCAAGAAACCGGCGGCGATTGATGCCACAAATCTAAAGCATCCGGTCAAACCAGTGCTTTGGAAAATCGAAGGCAAGGACCTGACAAGCGACGTCAAAAAAATTGGCGGAATGATCAAAGAACACGTGGAAAAAAGCATGAGCAAGAATGAAGAGCTTGGCCGTCGCCTCATGAAAACTCTTCTCGACGATCGGAACATCACCATGACTGTTACCATCGCCAAGAAGCTCTCCGAACACCCGGGCAGCTCCCAGTTTTTTGCCGTTGGCGCGGCCCACTACACTGGCCAATCCGCAATCCAGGACCTACTTACCAAAAAGGGCTACACCATCACGCCCGCTTTCAAATAATCATTTTCAAATCCAATACCATGGCCATTGCACCCATCACTCACCTTTCCGGACCAGCGGTCCCTATTCCCGGCGCCGACATCGATACCGATCGTATCATCCCGGCTCGCTTCATGAAGTGCGTCACCTTCGACGGACTCGGAGAATACGCTTTCTACGACGTCCGCTTCGATCCCGTCTCCGGCGAGAAGACTGATCACCCTCTCAATGACGAACGATTTAAGGACGCCACCATCCTCGTGGCAGGCATCAACTTCGGCTGCGGCTCCTCCCGCGAGCACGCCCCGCAGTCTCTCGCCAAGTATGGCTTTAAGGGAATCGTTGCCGAATCCTTTGCCGAGATCTTCTATGGCAATTCCACCACCCTCGGCCTGCCTTGCGTCACCTCGTCAAAGGCGAACATAGACGCACTCAAAGAAGCCACCGCTGCCGATCACACCCTCGAGGTGAAGATCGACCTCGAAGCGATGACCGTCACTGCAGGCAACCTCAACTTCGCCGTGGAAATGCCTGCTCCGGCACGCCATGCTCTCCTCTCCGGGAAGTATGATCCCATCAAGGAGCTCCTCGACAACAAGGACCAAATCGAGGCCACCGCCGCCTCCCTGGCCTACGTCGACTGAGCCAACTCCTCCCTCTCTCTCGACTCCGCATTTTCGCGCGGATCGCGGATCTTTGCTTTGCCCTTCAACGCCTGCGTCGCATCAACCCGACACATCCCATGAGAATTAAGGCCGCACTGGACGGCTCCGGAATCGCCTCGCCAGCTCTGATATTGTCCAACCCCAAGGTGGCCACTATCGTGTCGCCCCTCAGGCCGGCATTCCCCCCAAAGTTAAAGGTGTCCCCCTCCAAAGAGATAATCTGCAATCGATTCACCGCTGACATTGTCGATTCATAACCAGCATTTCCCTGTCCGGCATGAACAAGTCCTGCCAGCGATAGATCGAAGAGCAATGACTGCCAGCCGGTCTCCGGAAGCAAAACCTGCGGCGCGGTCACAAACCAACCGCCCGGGCCATTCAATGCCACCCTCAAATTGATCGTCTCCCCTCCCGATCCGCTCAAATTATTGGCATCCAGAGATAGCGTGGAAATTGATTGCCCCAAATAATCGCCGGTCCATTGATCCGTATTCCAAAACTGCATTCTCTTACCTGGAGAAATCCCCGAGGACGAATCAATCAAAAATCCACTCCCGTCTGGACCGCCGGTGAGCTGTTGAGAAGGCTGCGACTGAGACCCACTTCCCTCAATCCAGCCCTCCTGGGGATTCGGAGCCCCGTTCGGCGCATTAAAATCATCCAGCTCGATAATACTCACCGCATCAACCACCGGAGCACACAAC
>PBTU01000117.1 GCA_002729295.1 Verrucomicrobiales bacterium
TGGACTGCACGAAACGACAAAGAATCTTACCAGGACCGAGTTCTAGGTAGCAAGCATCAGGAAGAGCTTCGTGGAGAGTCGAGACCCCTTCGGTAAAACGAACGGCATGACGCAAGTGTTCTAGCCAATAGTCTACACTCATCGCTTGCTCAGCAGAAAGCCATGTCCCCGTCCGATTAGAAATCAAATCAAGCTGAGGCTCTTTCAGATCCACTTCTCTCAAAGCTCTCTCGAATTCCCGAAGCGCAGGCTCCATCGAAGCGGAGTGGAAGGCATGCGATGTCGCTAGGATCTGAGAGGCGATTTCCTCTTTTTTTAAGCACTCATTTAGGGATTCAATCTCCCTCTGCGGACCAGATACCACGGTTTGATCTGGAGAATTCGTAGCTGCAATCTCTAAGGAACCAGTCAACATTTTCTGTGTTTCGAGGGAAGTGGCGCGAATCGCGATCATTTGGCCTGGCTCACAAGCCTGCATCGCTCGCCCACGAGCTGCCACCAACCGAAGTGCCTCGGGAAGAGTAAAGACTCCTGACAAGCACGCCGCGACATACTCTCCTAGACTGTGTCCCAGCATCGCTGCCGGTTGAACCCCCCAGCTCATCACCATGCGCGCCATGGCATACTCCAGCGCAAAAAGAACGGGCTGCACCAAGGATGTGTCTTCCAAAAGAAGTTCCGAATTGGTGAGAAGTTCTTTCAGATTCACCTGACCTTCCAAAAGGTCCGCGCAGTCATGAATAAGATTCCGGAAAAGCTCGCTCTCTTGCATCATTGCCGCCGCCATTCCAGAATACTGACTCCCCTGGCCGGAAAAGAGGAAGATGACAGGTGGAGCTCCCTTCACTTCTGAAGCTCGGTGGCTCTGTAATTGTTGCACGAGCTCCTTGTTGCTTCCTGCAACGAGGGCCATGCGGTGCGGTAAAGCGCGGCGGCCAATTTGCAGGGTATGAGCGATATCACCGAGGGCCTGCGATGAACTTTCCAGATGGCTCACCAAGTTCTCCGCACCTTTTAGGAGTGCTGCATTGGTCTTTGCCGAGAGAGGAAACACCCGAGGCTTTTTATCTTCATCCTCACTTACGCGACCTGGAGCTTCCTCCAGAATGGCATGCGCATTGGTCCCCCCCATTCCGAAAGAACTCACTCCAGCTCGGCGCGGCAGCGGATCGCTTGTCCATTTCTGAAGTTCTGAGGAAACAAAAAATGGACTGCCTTCTAACCCGAGTTGTGGATTGGCACTTTCAAAATATAAGGTCGGAGGCAGCGCTCGATTTTCCATCGCCAGCACAGTTTTTATGACACCCGCCACTCCAGCAGCCGCATCTAAGTGGCCTACGTTTGATTTCACTGAACCAAGGGTGCAAACTCGGCCATCTCTCTTGAGTTCATCTCCCATCACCTCATCAAGCGCCCTGAACTCGACTGGGTCTCCCATTTCGGTAGCCGTGCCATGCCCTTCCACATAGCTCACGCTACTCGGGGATACTGAGGCTCGCTCATAGGCGCTCCTAATGACCTCTGCTTGCCCCGACACACTGGGAGCAATCAGTCCCACCTTATCTGAGCCATCATTATTAACAGCTGTTCCTAAAATGATCGCTCGGATATTGTCCCGATCGCGCACTGCGTCTTCAAATTTTTTCAAGACAAGCACTCCCACCCCATTCCCGAAAAGAGTACCTTTTCCTTTGGTATCGAAAGCTCGGCAACAGCCATCCGGAGAGGCAATTCCCCCCGGCTCATGAAGGTAGCCCTCAGGAACCGCTCTAGAAACGGTAACACCACCACTCAAAGCGATCTCACAATCATCATCAAGCAGAGCGCGGCAAGCCTCATGCAGAGACACTAATGACGTGGAGCAACCGGTCTGAATACCACAGCTGGGTCCTTTGAGGTCAAGGTGGTAGGAGACACGAGTAGGCATGAGGCCCATCACGTTTCCGACGACTGCCTGCACGCGGTTAATAGGATCACTGGGGTTTTCATTTTGCGCGAGGTTGACAAGGTAAGAATTCAGCGCAGTCCCAGCGTAAACGCCAATACGATCGCTGGTTTGCTGGGAATCGTATCCCGCATCTTCCATCGCGTGCCAAGCGCACTCAAGAAAGACCCGATGTTGAGGATCGAGCACTTCCGCCTCACGCGGCGAGTAGCCAAAAAAGCTCGCATCGAAAGCAGTCGCCTCCTCGAAGCTTGCATAAGAGCGAACGTAGTCTGGATCTTCTCGAAGACGATCAGGCACACCCGCTGCCTCTAGCTCCTCCTCGGTTACTTCACGCACTCCACTTCTCCCCTCTCGAAGAAGGTTCCAGAATTCATCGAGATTTTCAGCACCAGGAAAACGCCCAGCCATCCCGATAATGGCAATACGCTGGTCTTTTGGCTTTTTGAGTTCTTCGATTTGAGTCCTCGCTCGACTCAGAGCATCTAGAATACGTTGCTGATCAGGGCCGTCAGTCATGATAAGTTAGGTCTTGAGGCGTGGCAGATTTCTTTAAGACCTACGACGAAGGTTGCTTTTATTTTTTGAATATCCTCCGCCTGGTGAGCCGTGGTCAAGAACCCGCCGCGGTCACCACCGCGAAGGTGGATGCCATGTGCTCGGAGGTAATAAGAAAGGAAATTGATCTGCTCAGGCTGTAGCTGACTCTCACTCATTGAGATCGAGAAAAATGAACCGAAATGTGTAAAGCGTACCGGAAGAGCGGCGGAATCCAGCTCTGCATTAAGCTCCGCGACCATCTGCGCCGTGACTGCGGTGAGCTGCTCTTGGAGAGCTGGACCCTCTTCGTGGATCCTCTTCAAGGTGGCGTGAGCAGCCACGATGGAAAGCGGGTGTTTACAGAAAGTGCCCGCAAAGAAGACGCTCTTATCTCGGCCTTTGGCACTGGGCAGGAGGCAGTCGAGCCAGTCACCTCGCCCTGCGATGATGGAAAGCGGGAGCCCTCCCCCCGCAATTTTACTATAAGTCACGAGGTCAGCCTCTACGCCAAAGTAGCCCTGCGCACCACTGGGCGTAACGCGAAAACCAGAAACCATTTCATCAAAGATCAAGGCACTTCCTTGAGACTGCGTAATCTCACGAAGTTCGTGTAGAAATTCACGTGGTTGCAGCTCGGGGCGGCGGCTCTGCACCGGCTCGACAAGAACGGCGGCAATTTTTTCACCCATCCTTCGAATTGCTCTGAGCGACGATTCATGACCATAAGGCAAGACCACCACATCTTTAGCGATGGAATCGGGCACTCCAGCGGAAGCTGGTGCGGCTCCCTTCACGAGAAGTTTATCCAAGAACTTCCCAAGAAACGAAAGAGGTCCACGGGAAAATTTCTCAGCGAATTTCCGGCGAGCAAACTCAAGCAGCGCAGGCCGCATGATCACCCAGTCCACATGACCATGATAAGAGTCACTAAAGATGACGATTTTATTACGTTTAGTCTTAGCTCGCGCAACGCGGATGGCAGTCATGATAGCCTCCGTGCCAGTGTTGCTAAAACACACCTTCGACATCCCAGTGATCTCGGTTACGAGTCGTGCGAGTTCATTGACGAGCGGGCTTTGAGAACCGATAGAAAAGCCAGTGTCTAGCTTGGCCTTGATCGCTTCACGGACAAACTCAGGATTATGGCCAAAGAGATTTGCACCGAGACCTTGGAGAATATCAAGGTAGCGATTGCCATCGATATCCTCGATATGGGCACCCTCTGCAGCCTCAATGACAAGCGGGTAGGACAGCTCACGAGTCTCAATCGTCGCGCCAAGCGCAATAGAGCTCTTATCGACATGATATTTCTTCCCCTCTTCAGAAAACGTCCGAGAGCCTACAGTCTTAGCGAGAAGGTCTTTAACTATCTTCTTAAGCTCTTGGGATTCGCTCATGCTCCGCCATTTTCCTTCCTACAAATAAAATAAGCAGAATGATCAGCATCGAGGTCGGATTTGCCATCGAGGGCCTGAAGATCAACCTGGTGAAAACCGACCTCCTTCAAAATTTTCAAAATATCCTCAAGACTATGGCCCGTGACGGAAAACTCCATCTGCCGATGGTCCCAGTGAGGCTCAATCTTGGCGAGACCTTGGATCAATTTTAATCGCAAGCCGATGAAGCGTTCACGAGAAAGAAGCTTGTAGAGTGCAATCTTAAAAGGCCGAAGGAAGGCCGAAAAAAACGGGTTGTTTTTACTGCGGCGCGCAGTCGTCACCCGGAACTGCCCTTTGTTTTCTTCAGACTGATAACTAGGTGTGACCATCCACGCCCAATCCTTGTTAAGAGTTCCTTCAAGGGGTCGATCGCGCCACCACTTTTTCATTTGTTCGGGATGGTTAAGATCGAAAACGAAAATACCATCATTCCTCAGCGAGGCAAAGATGTTAGCGAAGACAGCACGCAGGTCAGCGAGAGTCGGAATGTGATTGAGCGAAGCGCTCGTGGAGAAGGCGGCATCGTATTTTCCGACCTCACGATATTTGCGGGCGTCCTCGAGAATATAATCAGCCTCGGGGGCATTCACACGCGCTCGCACAAGCATTTCTTCCGAACCATCTAAGCCCGTGACTTGATAACCAGCCTTGAGTAAGGAGCGAATCAATTGACCCGTCCCACAACACAGATCAAAAAGATGCGCCCCCGGAGAGAGATGAGGGAGGAGAACTCGCTCTAAGACCGTAAACTGCTCAATCCCGTAGCATGGACCGATGGTTTCATCGTAGAGCCAAGCCCAGCTATCGTAGTGATCGTACCGCTCGTTCATTCGAGAATTCCCCCCTTCAACTTCATCGCTTCTAGATAGCGGTCAAACAACGCGCCGTCCAGTTTAGACCTCTTAAAGGGAGCTTCTTTCAGGGCAGCCTGAGCGGCCTGATCGTCATAGGGGATCTCCAAAGAAAAATCGTCATTGACCACTCCCTCTTCTTCACGCGATGAGAACAATCCTGCAATGGCATACAAAGGATGATCTCTCTCCTCCTTCTGAACGATTCGTGAAAGCTGATCATGCCATTGTGAGTACGGCACACGCTCAATCGCCACACCAGCGCGTGCACAAGCCTCAAAGAGCAGCTCTGATGAAACTGGCTCAGGGTGTAAAAGATGGTAACGTCGCAGCGTTTTAGACCGGAGCGAATTCCGCATGGCGAGCCAAATAATCACCTTGGCAACATAATCAACAGGTAAGACATCAAGAGCGGTTTCTCCTTCGGGTGCTAGACCGATAGCCGCATAACCCTGAACCAATCGAATGAGAAAATCCTCCTCATTGTAAGTTCCAGTCTCACTGTGCCCAGAGATCGGACCGGGGCGATACACTACGATCTCGCCTCCCTTCTCTGCGGCCTGCTCCATGAGCCGCTCTCCCACCCATTTGGTTAAATTATAACCACCTTTTGGGGCTGGGGTTTCCTCAACAGAATCCATTTCCAAAAAACGTTCCCCCCCCGCGCTCGTCATCGCAGGAAGGACGCTTAAGGAGGAAACGTAGTGAAATGGCTTCCCCTGAGCCGCAGCCACCTCAAGTAATTGTTGAGTTCCAATCACGTTGGTAGCACGCAGAGAATGGTAAGGTAAACCATGATGCACTCGCGCACCATTATGTAAAATCAAGTCGATCTCTTCCGCTAAAGACTCATATTCAGGTGTCGTAAGCCCAAGCCTTGATTGGGAAAGGTCGGACTCGATTACCTTGACTCGCCGAGCAAACTCTTCCTGCCATAGCTTCTCTTCTTTTAATCCTGTGATCAACCGATCCAGAGGCGAATCCCCCCCCCCTGATCTTACCAAGCAATAAACATGGCACTTCGTCTGGCTCAGTAACTCGAAGAGGAGATATTTCCCCAAAAAACCAGTCGCTCCGGTGAGAAGGACCACCTTCAAATCATGAGATCGTCGAGGAGGCGAAAATTTAAACGACCCCGGCAGGACCGAGTCTTCCTCCCAACTTGAGAGGCTTTCGTCAACGGCTTTCGGCGTAAGAAGCTCTACCAAATCGTCTTTATAAAACCGCAAATACTCCTTCAATTCCTCAGTCAAAACACCAACAGGAATATCAAGATTTAGCTTTCCGCCAGCACCAAGAGAAAGATTCCCTCCCAGATCACGGAGTTCAGCTAAAAGTTCTTCCAGTGACATAACTTGGCGAAAAAAGATTAAATAACATTGGACGACCTGAAAACACTAACTCGCCCCCTCCTCTGAATTCCATCTCTCTTCAATTCTAGACGGAGTTTTATCAACCGGACCACAAGCTGCCGCAAAATATCCGGGAGAAGCCTCCTTAAGATCTTCCACGATCCAGCGATCGACTTTACCCGATGATTTCCCTGAAAAATCCATCGACCAACGGGCTAAGTCTTCCTGCAGTCCAACTCCCTTCGCTTTGAGGTATGCTTCCTTTCTGACCCAGTAACGATAAAAAAGCTGGCGAGCTTTGACTCCCGTCTGATCTTCCAACTTCGCTTTTTCTTCTTCAGCAAAGAATTGACGAGCTAACTCCTGCACATCTAATTTACCATCCTCTTTTTCTAAATCGATCCCAACTTCTTCCTGACTAAAGGCCAAGGCTGCATGACTGCCAGAATGACTCACGTTAAAATGCATTCCATTCTCACCCCGAAGAATCGGCTTCCCATATACGCCCTTATCAAACTGAAATTGCTCCGCCCGCCGATTTAGGTAACGCGAAAGCAAAGCGCGCAAGACATTACGCGTCGCGACAAAAAGCCTCCGGTCCGAGGGCCGATGATATTTGAGAGCCTGCTCAGATTCATCATGAGAAAGGCTGCTTTCTCGCGCAGTCCATGCTGCACAATCAAGATGCCAGACATGAATCATACCTTCGCGAGGGAGAGTGAGTAGATTCATGAAATTCGCGAATAGGCAGATGAAATCTCAGTTAAGAGCCTTCACGGAAATCAAACCAATATCGGTGGTGAACCTCCGTAATTTCGGGTAAGCCTGCCTGATCATTATAGGTCATCGAAAGTGTTACGGGAATCGGCTGACCCGCCCTCGAAGTTAAAAACAATAACTCCAAGGCTTCCCATTGAGGTGATCCCACTGCGATGCAGCATTGCCGCTGAGTGTCATCAAATTTCGGGGAAGCCTTCAAAACGCGCACCAAATCACCTGGTAAGGGTTCATAACACAACGCTACCGAAACTCTCATCTTAGAGACTGTCGTGTGATCAAGAGCATCCCACTCGATATCGTCAAATTGAACTGAGGACATCCAGCAGACCTTTAGCTGCTCCCCTTTAGGAATTAGGAGCAGAGGATATGCAGCCCCCTCCTTGTCTCTCACCTTCACCACGGAATAAAAAAAATCACCGGTAGAGCTGTGGGTGACAGACTCAACCTCATCAATCTCACCGGGCAGAGAGTAAACAGAGCGAGAGTAATACTCCCTCATTTCTGGAAGGATTTCCTCTCCTTCGTAAGTAAGTTTATTGAGAGCGCGGACGGAGTCCGCTTCGAAATACTCTTTCACAAGCCCCTCGACTTCCGCAACAATCGTCGCAGCCGAGCGATCTAAATAATAATCTCCGACCTCTAACTTCTTAATATCCCAATAACCCTCTTCTTCTCCTTTTTGTGACTGAGGGACTGGATCGGGAATATTAACTAGCCAATAAGTAAAAACCCCGAGAAAGATCAGAGCTCCCGCGATAAACATGAATAAAACAGACCTATTTGCGTGAGAAACTTCAATTTCACTTTCCTTTTCGCGTTGCTCATGGTCCGAAGCCCCTTTCGTTCCTTGAATTGAACGAAAATTAGTGGTTCTCCCCTTTTCAATCCTCTGAGCACTCCGCCCTGTAACCTCGCTGGCGCCGGCCCGAGACTCCTCCGGCTTTAAAAGTGGGGAAGACATATAGAAAAAGTGAATTAGTGTGAAACAGAGATCGAACAGAGCGGGGACCCACAAACACAAGAGATATTCTGTAAGAATATCCCTTGTAATGCGAGCGACAGCCTAGCGCCGACGTTTGAATGATCCGGCGATAAGCCCTCCGATCAGAAAGAGAACACCCGAGGGCTCTGGAACGGTCGTCACACCGACGCCATCAACTACGCCATCAAAATCAAAGACAAAACGTGAAGATCCGGAAATCGTGAAACCCGGGGTTGGATTCGCGTGATCCATATCGATCGTCAGGGCACTTCCAGAAACTGCGAAGGTTCCAGAGTAAGGCAAGACGTTTGGCCCTGCGGTGACCGTCATCGTAAAAGAAGTATCAATATCAATCGAAGTCAAAAGTTGATCTGTGAAGGTAACGGTGTCGTTAGCATCAAAACCCCCAAGAGAGAAGCCGACGGAATCCGCGTTTCCGAAAAAGAATGATTCCAGGGAGACAGCCCTGAGGTCGTTGGAGAGATCAAGAGTAACCCCTTGGATAGGAAAAGTCGCCACACCAGTCGTGGTAACGAGACTTGCATCAAAATCTAGTGAGCCAACACCGAAGTCTCCTTCATTAGGATACATATCGTTGACTTGATTAATACCGGCCCCAAATTTCTGCGCAGGATTATTAATGTTCCAATAAGCATCAGCATCAATACCGCTATTTGTGCCTTTGTTAATTTGACCAAATGAGCCACTAAAGTCGTAATCTTTAATGACACTGTTCCCATCCATCGTGGACTCCAGCGAGAGCGACGCGGCATTCAAGGAGAAGCAAGGAAACGCAGATAATACGGCAATGTAATAATAGGTTTTTTTCATAGTATAATTTAGGGTTGGATTTTTGAGAATAAATTTGGGGATTTCTTATCTCGTATCATTTACGAAATCCTATTGAGAGTTTAACACATTCTTGATTTCTGTCTACATTAGCTAACTCGGACGAGTCGAAAAATTTTTTCGATCTACCATACTGAGCACCCACGAGACCATGTGCTCATCAGCAAAGAGGCCACTCGCGACGCTCCAGCTCCCCGGGGTCAACAAAGAGGATTCCTCGACCCGGAAGAGATCACTTGTTCCGACACTGAAAGCAATATTCGCCGTCACTTGGTCCGCACTTAAGGGAGCATAAGTTTGGTCATTTTCTTGCGTAAGACCTGAAATCGAGAAAGCGATGCCATCTTGATCGCGGTCCTGAGCACTCGCGCCAGAGAGCACCACTAAGGTGTCAGCAAAAGATGACTGACTCAAAAAAAGGGAGCTCACCAAAGCAGCCGATTTTTTAATGGATTGGAACGTGTCTATCGTCATGACCTATTGAATTGATTACCTTTCTTCTTGCTCGGCTGGGGCCTTCGCCACGCGGTAAAAAGTCCTTTCCGAGGCTCGGCTTACCTCAAGAAGGACCGTTTCAGTTGCGGAGAAAACGGAGCCGACAGTCTCCCAATCATCTTCGACAAGTGTATTCGATTTTTCTAAGAAGAAAGATTCATCCCCAGAACGTGAAAAGCTAATTTGCAGCATGACCTCCGCCTCCCCGACGTCTAAAATCATGAGACTTGGGGTGATCGGGGAGTCGGGAAGCTCCACTTTGAGAGCATCTGGAGTCGCAATCAGATCAAACTCAAAGAGCACATCCGCAGCCCCCCCTACACCGATCCAATCCTGAGGCTCGTCACTCAGGTCAAAGGTGAAGGTTCCATTTTCAACCTTCAATTGACCTGCATAAGGTTCAATCGTCTGAGGAAAACCACTTACGATTGGGGTCCACGTAAGATCAGCGGTAAAGTTTGCGGTCTCAAGGACCCCATTGACGAATTGTAGTCCCACTCCTTCGATCTTGCTGAGAACAATCTCTGCCGTCACGGGGAAAGCCACAGGAACCTGCAGCTCGGTCTTCACCGAGTCGTTGTATGACGAGAAATTAAATGCGAACATCGACGACGTCACTGCGATAGTCTCCACACCCACTCCGGTAATGGCAGCATCATCCCAAGTCAGTGATCCTAAATTAAATGATCCCGAAAGCTGCTCATCCCCTGGATCACGAGGGCCTAGCCCATCTGGATCATCTGAGGAAATCGGCAAAGGCCGGTAGGCGAGCGAATTAAACTCGCCATCACCAAGACCATCTAAATTTGGAATGACGAACGCATAGCCATTTCCACTCGACTCAGAAGCGCCAGTTCCCTCAAGGCTCACACTCCCAGCGAGCCCCGCCGAGAGGCTTGAGAAGAAAATGGAAAATGGAATCAACTGTTTCATCGATTATTTAGAAACTTAGCTCAAGAGATGCTCCAATGAGTCGTGGAGCGGAAGGGTAACCCAGACTTCCGGGATAGAAATCAACTGTCTGAGCAGCAATATTCGGCAAAAGCCCCGGTTCTTGCCCGAGAAGGTGATTGTCGCCGAAGAGATTATTTACAAACACGGTAATACGCCCGCTCTCCCATTCATATCCTGCGGAAAGGTTTGCGGTGAAAAACGAGTCAAGCTCGACACTCTGGTCCTGAGGCACCTGAATCTGTCCACCTGAACCAGTGGTAGGTGGAGAAAAGAGATACGGGCCGTAGGCACGAGAGCTAAAGTTACCGTCAAGCGAAACGAAAAACCCGTTCACGGGACGATACGTCACCCCGATACTTCCATTCCACCTCGGCGCCTGGGCAAACTCATAGCCGCGGTAATCCCCCTCATCCGGGAGCCAGGCAAAAACCGGGTCTAAAGGAATTTTGAAATCTCGAAACTGAGTATTTAAGTATCCGACAGAAGCAAAAATTTCGATATCATCAGTAGGCTGATAAGAAAGTTCCACCTCAGCTCCAAAAGAATCAGATGTTCCTGCATTCAAGATCAGATCTTGGGGAACATTCCTAATCGAACTGCGAGCGACCACCTGCTGATCGGTCCGATTATTGTAAAAGGTATTAGCTGACAACTGCAACTGATCGTCAAAAAAACGATTACGATAACTTAACTCATAATTCCAGCTCAGCTCGGGGTCATACGGGTTGATATCTCCCGCCGTGCTTACCTCTACCCCGCCCGCGCGATACCCGCGGCTGATGGAAAATCCTAAAGTGTGCTCCGAATCGAATTCATAGCGCAGGCCGAGCTTTGGGAGAAACTCGCTGTCACTTTTGCTGACAGTGGTATTGCCTTGTGAGCGGAAGTCAAAGCCATCGTGGAGGAGCCGTCCTCCTGTAATCAGATAAAACTCATCCCAAGCATGAAAATCAGCCTCACCGAAAAGAGCGAGGTTTTCCCGGTCCCGTTCGCTATTTACCTGCGTGCTCTCGGCATCACTATAAGCGCCAAAGATCCCGAAAACCGCTTTCCCCCAATCATCATCAAAATTAACACGAAACTCCTGCGTGAAATCCTCTTCGAAGTCATTCCGAGGATTCACCACTTTAACGGAGAGGTCGTTTTGAACATAACCCGTCATCGAGGTGAAACGAATGGTGTCAGAAAAATCAAAGGTATTCTCCCAACCAAAGGTATGCGTTCTTCCATTACGGACCTGAATGTCGGAAAAATCATTAATCCGATCAAAAAAAGATAGGCCTGGGTTTGCCCCTAACACCGGGAAATTCGGCCCCACTGCAAAATTCACCGAAGGAGAACTCGTGGAATATGAGTAGGAAAAAAGAGAACGAAACGGACTATCGAGGGGCTCATAGAGCGCCTTCATGCGAAAGGTCTCGCTCGTGCTTGTTCGGATATCACTCTGAAAAGGCAGCGCCCTCGCGCCCAGCTTGGGAAAAGAAATTGCACTATCGCTCTCACTGATCTCACCACTAAAACGGAGGAAAAGAGACTCCGTTAAGGGGACATTGAGCATACCCGCATGTTCAAAAAGTCCCTGCTCTCCATAAGTCACTCGTGTGGCCCCTTCAAAAATTGTTGTCGGGTCTTTGGTGCGGATATTGACCGAACCACCAATCGAATTCCTTCCCTGGAGTGTCGATTGCGGGCCGCGAAGGACCTCGATGGTTTCCACATCCCAGAGGGCGAGAGGACCTCGTCTCGCAGCTTGCTGACTCAGGGCAACTCCATCAACAAAGGTTGTGATGAGCGGCACTTGACTACCCGAGCCGTTGTTGGCATCGAAATTTTCTGAATTGACTCCTCGGATGCTAAAGCCGCTATCAACATCCTGCGGTGCGATAACATTGCCTAAAAACCGAAAAGCATCAGCTGCGGTTCGCGCGCTCTTAGTCTCCAGGCGCCCAGCATCCACACGACCAACGGAGCGTAGAGATTTTGACTGGTCTTCTCCCAGCTTGGAGGCGGTGACCACTACTTCGCCAAGATCCCCTGGTGTCTCCTCTGCAAAGCCGGAAGCTAGCGGTAACGTGAAGAGGAAAGCATTCCGTATTTTCATCTACTCTTCAATAGTCAAGAATACCAAGAGCACAAGGGTTGAGTCGCAGAACTCCTTTATGTTCAGCCTGCTAGTCATCACCAAAGAACAAGACTGAAAAAATCTAAAAATAAGCCTTTGAGAAAAAAAACCAAAAAAAGGGACTGACCCGGCTGGGCCAGTCCCCGTAATTAAGTTTTCAAATAGGATGAAACGTCCTACTTGCGTGAGCGGCGTCCAAGACCGAAGAGCAACGCCAATCCTGAAAGGAGAGCAGTCGATGGCTCTGGAA
>PBTU01000118.1 GCA_002729295.1 Verrucomicrobiales bacterium
AGCTTGTCGCCCTCGGGTTCTTTGAGACCCAAACCATCAAGCTCATCGCGGAATCACAAATCCGCGATTGCCTACCCATCCGCCCGCTCATCGATGGCGATCTCGTCAAAGTCGCCCGCCCACTCAGTGAAGACCACGCCATCCTGCGTCCTTCTCTGACTCCCGGACTCATTGCAACCGCCGAAAACAACCTCCGCCAGGGGGCCAAGACTCTCCGATTCTTCGAAGCCGGTCGCCAGTTCCGCAATGCCGGTGGCGGCAAGGCGACCGACCTCGAAGCTGATTCTCTCGCCCTCCTCATGAGCGGCGGAGCCCAGCCACCATCGTGGTCACGAGAAGAAAACCGCCAGATCGACCTCTACGATCTCAAGTCCGCGATTCAGGCTCTCCTCGGAGGCAATGCCATTCAGTTCTCACCCCGCCCGCGCGAAGGATTCCTCATCGCCGGTGACATTCAACTCAACGGCAAGCCCATCGGCACCTATGCCCAGGCTCTCCCATCGCGCGCCCGCGAACTCGATTGCTCGACGCCGCTTTACCTCGCCGAACTCGATCTCAAGAAAGTCCTCTCTCTCGCAAAAGACTTCTTTCAGGTCGAAGCCCTCCCGCAATTCCCCGGCTCAAGCCGTGACATCGCCATGGAACTTCCCGTCACCACCACGAATGCCGAGATCGAAAAAGCCCTCGCCAAACACAACGACCCGCTTCTCGTCTCCGCGACCTGCTTCGACCAGTTCAGCGATTCTTCCGGAGAAAAAATGCCCGCCAATAAAAAATCCATCGCCTATTCCTTCACCTACCGCTCCAGCGAAGGCACCTTGAAGCAAAAACAAATCGATGCCTCCCACGACAAACTCCGCGCGCATCTTGAAAAAACTCTGCCCGTAGCCTTCCGTTAGATCATCATGAAGAAATCTCTCCTCGCACTCCTGTCGATCTCTCTCCTGCACGGCGAGGATAAAGCCACCTTGCTGTTCGAGGACGATTTCGAGCGAAAGGAATCCCAGGAAAAAACCGAGGAGATTGGAAAGGGCTGGGGCTCGAATAGCAAGAAGAGGGCAAAGGGCAACAAGCAGGTCGACCTCAAGGACGGCGCGATGCACATCGCGATCCATCCCGAGGCAGATCACGCCGTTTCAGTCACTCACGAGGCTAAATTCAAAAACGGACGCATCGACCTCCGCTTTCAGCTCGAAAATAAAGACGACAGCCTCGGGCTCAACTTCGCCGACCTCGACTACAAAAAAGTTCACGCCGGACACCTCTGTGTCACTCGCATTGGAACCTCCAGTCTTGTCATTTCCGACCTCAAGACCGGCGTTATGGATTTAAAAGTCCGCCAGCTTCGCCAGTCAAATAAGCTCTCCCCAACCCTCGTCAAAATGCTCATGACCAAGACGAAGAAGTTTGATCACAAAATCGAGCCGGGCAAATGGCACACACTCAGCGTACGCATCTATGCCAACATCATGTCCGTCACCATCAACGACAAAGAAGTCGGCAAACTCTCCTCTACCGGCATCGGCCACCCCACCAAGACAACCCTCCGTCTTTCCGTTAAGAAAAAGGCCATCGTCGATGATGTGAAAATCTACTCTCTTGACCGGGAAGCACCGGAATAGCTAAAAAAAGGATTCATCTTTCAACATCCAAGAGAATGCTCCGCAGAATCGCGGCCTGGGGTCTTCTAAAGATAGGAGGTGAACCCATCCACCGTGCTCTGATCCAAACGTTTAACCATCGCTAACGAGAGGGCCACCATGGCGTGGTAATCATGATCGGAGATAATGGCGTTGTGCGAATGGATGTATCGGGCAGGCGTTCCCAGCACCACCGAAGGAATTCCCTCATTTGCGATATTAAATGAACCTGCATCCGTTCCGCCGCTCGTGCGCACGGTTACTTGATGAGGAATCCCTTCCGCTTGCGCCGTCTCAATGGCAAAGCGACCAAGATGTGGGTTCATGATGGCGCTCGGATCATGCAAACGAATTTGCACTCCCCCACCGATCACCCCCTGACTCTCGGAAAGAGGCATGCCCGGAGTGTCGTCGGCAGGCGGGCCCTCTAAAACAATGGCAACATCTGGCTTGGTGACATGAGCAAGCGTCTTGGCTCCGCGCAGACCGAGTTCTTCCTGGACCGATCCGGCAACGATCAATTCACAGCATTGAGCCTCGGCTTCCTGACCGACTTGAATCGCTCCCGCCATGCCGACGCGATTGTCGAAGGCCTTGGTCATATACCATCCCTTTTGTCGCATCGGCGTCCACGGGCTCCACGGGCAAATTGGATCGCCCAAGCGAACTCCCCACTCCTCGGCCTCGGCTTGCGAGCGCGCAGTGATGTCGACAAACATATTTGGCACACCGATAACCTTGTTCCGCTCAGCCTCGGAAAGGAAATGCGGCGGGCGGGAACAAATCGTCCCCATGATCTTATCTCCGGAAAAGGTTTTTACCTCAACTCGCTGGGATAGCAGAGTATGCCCCCACCAGCCTCCAACCGGCACCATTTTGAGAAAGCCATTTGGAAGGATCGTTTGAACACGAAATCCTACCTCGTCCATGTGCCCCTCGACCATGATTTTGGGTCCGGAATCACCCTTGCGACAATAGACCGAGCCCACTTTATCACTTCCGAGCTCGCCATATTCACGGAGTTCATTGACGAAGATTTCCCGCACTTCGTCCTCAAATCCGGGGACGCTGTGGGCTTGCGTGAGAGATTCGAGGAGAGCGATACCTTTTTTCTGCATGGGAAAGTCCTAACAACCCACGCTTGAAACTTGAAATAGAAAACCCTAGACAGCCCCTCTTTATGGAAAAGGTCTCCGACGTCAACGTCCTCAACAATACCCCTCTGCCCTCGCCGAGCATCCTGATGAACCAGGTCGCCCGAAGTCAGGATCAGGCCCAACTGGTCGCCGAATCACGCTCCGCCATCTGCGACTCCCTCTTCGTGCCGGACTCGCGATTCCTTCTGATCGTTGGTCCCTGCTCCATCCACGACACTGATGCCTGCCGTTCCTACGCCGAAAAACTCGCCGGCTTGGCTGAAGAGGTGAAAGACAAGATCCTAGTCGTGATGCGTGTTTACTTCGAAAAACCCCGCACCACGGTGGGGTGGAAGGGCCTTATCATGGACCCCGACCTCGACGGATCGGACAATATCCCCAAGGGGCTTGAAAAAGCCCGCGAGTTCCTTACCAAGATCCTCGGCCTCGGCCTCCCCACCGCTACTGAGCTTCTGGACCCTATCACGCCACAGTATATCGCCGACCTCATTTCCTGGTCCGCCATCGGCGCTCGCACTTCGGAAAGCCAGACCCACCGCCAAATGGCCTCCGGCCTTTCCATGCCCCTCGGCTTCAAAAATACCACTTCGGGCGACGTCATCGCGGCCATCAATGCCATCAAAGCAGCCTCCAACCCGCAAACTTTCCTTGGCGTTTCCGAGGAAGGCGTGGCCTCCGCCGTCTCGACCGCCGGAAACCCCCACTGCCACCTCATCCTCCGCGGCGGCGACAAGGGGCCGAACTTCGATCCCGACTCGATCAAGCAGACCCGTGACACTCTCTTGAAGCACAACCTCGCCCCTGGAATCATGGTCGATGCCTCCCACGCCAACTGCGGAAAGGATTGCACCAGAATGCCCGGCGTTTTCGAGGATATCGTCAAGCAACGCGCCAAAGGAGATCGCTCCATTATTGGAGCAATGCTCGAGAGCCACCTCGAAGCCAACGCCCAAAAATTTCCCCAACCCCTTGACCAGTTGAAATACGGTCAATCCATCACCGATCAATGTATCGACTGGGAAACAACTTCTCGTATTGTAAGAGAAGCTGCTCTCAGGCTATAAGCAATCTCCCCACTATATGAACACTTCTCCCGACTCTTCCTGGTTCTATTCGCTAAACAACGAGAGAAAAGGTCCTGTCCCCTTCTCTGACCTTCAGGACCTTCTTGCCACCAAGCTTCCCCATTCCACCTTGGTCTGGACCGAAGCAATGGACGGATGGGTTGCCGCTTCCACGATTCCTGAGCTTGTGAAAGCAAAGCATACCTCTTCTCAGGATCCCAATAACCCCTACGCGCCTCCCTCAACTGATCCGCAATCAAGTGAGGCAACAGGCTCACTTAACCTCGGAGATATTCCCACCAAACCGATCCCACTCGATATCGGCTTTTGCATCAAGCAGGCATGGAATTACACCAAAAACAATCTCGGTAATCTGTTCATCTTAGGCTTGGTCTATTTCATCCTCTCGGCCTTCGTTTCCAGCGCTCTGACTGGAGTCGCGACTATTGTCGATGAAGGAGGGGTGCTTCGCCTCGTTGCCGACCTCATTGGACAGGTATTCTCTCTGTTTCTGGGGATGGGAGCTCTTCGCTACGGACACCTTTTATCAACAGGAGAAGAACCCAAGGTCAGTGAACTTTTCTCTCAAGGATCAAAGCTTCTTTCCGCAATCGGGGCCAATATTCTCTTCCTTATCGCTTTTCTCCTCGGGCTGATCCTACTCATCATCCCCGGCATCTATGTCAGTATTCGCCTTGGCTTCTTCCAACAAGCCATTGTCGAAAAAGACCTCGGCGCCATTGACTCTCTAAAATACAGCTGGGAGCTCACCAAAGGAAATGCCATGCCTCTATTAGGATTGTACCTTCTCGGTGTCCTGATTACCATCGCAGGTGCGCTCGCTCTGTTAGTTGGTCTCGTCTGGGCAATTCCTACCGCCTGGCTTTCCTTGATCATCGCCTTCCGCTACCTGCACGGCGGCCCACAAACTATTAAGGTGATCGATTAATCCCGGGATATTCCGGCAATTTTGGAAAAGTGCGGCCAAGTCGCGCGAATTCTTGCTATTCGAGCCCTTCTAGGGCAAAGACCGCACGCGATTACGCACCAACCAAGTAAACTGTACTATGTCCCAGTTCAGAAACCTCGCCATTATCGCCCACGTTGACCATGGTAAAACCACCCTCGTTGATCAGCTCCTGCAGGCTGGTGGCGCCTACCGTGAAAACCAAGCTGTCACCGAGCGGGCTATGGACTCCATGGATCTGGAACGGGAAAAAGGCATTACCATTAAATCCAAGAACACTGCCGTTCACTGGAAAGATCACATCATTAACATCGTTGACACTCCGGGACACGCCGACTTCGGTGGCGAAGTAGAACGCGTCATGAAAATGGTCGACGGTGTCATTCTCGTCGTCGATGCCTTCGGTGGACCACAAGCTCAGACGCGCTTTGTTTTGCGTAAAGCCCTCCAAGAGGGCCTTAAGCCCATCATCGTCGTCAACAAGATCGACCGCCCCAACTCAGACCCACTCGGGGTGCACGACAAGGTCCTTGAGCTTTTCCTCGAACTCGATGCCACCGAGGATCAATTCGATGCACCCACTCTTTACGGGTCTGCCAAAAACGGATTCTTCTCCACCTCACACGACGTGATCGAGGGAGACTGTATTCCTCTCATTGAAGCCATCATCGAACACATCCCCGCTCCTATCGTGGATGCCGAGGCTCCTTTCAAAATGCTCGTTTCCAACATCGACTGGGATGACTACGTTGGTCGAATCGCCATCGGAAAGATCCTCTCCGGCTCCATCAAGAAAGGCGACACCGTTTTCCGCTTCAAGAAAGACGGCACCAAGATTCGCACCAAAATTGGCAAGGTTTTTGAATACACCAACCTCGGAATCCAGGACACTGAAGACGGCGTCGCTGGAAACATCGTTGGCATCGCGGGCTTCGAAGACGCCGACATTGGCGAAACCCTCGCCGGAGACGAAGAAACCGAACCGCTCCCTCCTGTCAACATCGACCCACCGTCGGTGCAGATGCAGTTCTCCATTAACGACGGCCCCTTCGCCGGAAAGGACGGAAAGCACGTTCAATCCCGCGTCATTCGTGAGCGACTTCTTCGCGAGAAGAAGTCCAACGTCTCGATTCACGTAGAAGATTCAGAATTCGCAGGTGTCTTTAATGTCTCCGCTCGTGGCGCGATGCAGATCGCTGTTCTCGTGGAAACAATGCGCCGTGAAGGATTCGAAATTCTCGTTTCCCGCCCGACCGTCATCGTGAAGCGTGACGAAAATGACAAACGCCTTGAACCTTGGGAAACCCTCTACCTTGAGATGCCCAGCGAGTATGCCAACCCACTTCTTAAGATTCTTAACGAACGCAAAGGCATTCTCGAGAACATGGAGACCAACGACGCCTCCGGCCGCACCCTCATCACCGCCAACATTCCCACTCGCGGAATCATTGGTCTTGAATTCGAACTGGTCAACCTGACCTCCGGTCACGGCATCATGTCCCACCTCTTCGATAAATATAAGCCATGGGCCGGAGCCATTTCCACCCGACAAGCCGGCACGCTTGTCTCCATGGACACCGGCCCCGCCACCGCCTACAGCCTCCTCGCACTCGAAGGACGTGGAACCCTCTTCGTCAACCCGACCGAGGAAGTTTATACCGGCATGGTGATTGGCGAAAACTCCCGAGCCGATGACCTCCCCGTCAATCCGGTTAAAGCCAAGAAGCTCGATAATATTCGCTCCGCGACCAAGGAGAACACCCAGAAGCTCGCTCCTGCGCTCAAATTTTCCCTCGAACGCGCCATCGAATACATTGCCCCTGATGAGCTGGTCGAAGTCACTCCAAACTTCCTGCGCCTCCGCAAGCGCATCCTCGATCCCCACGAGCGCAAGCGCGCCGTCAAGGCGGCCAAAGCCGAAGGCTAGACTCTAACACTGCTCCCAATTTCAAAAATCTCATCCTTTCGAAGATGGGATTTTTTATGCAACGCTCACCGGAGGAAAGGAGGTAATTAATTCCACCTCTTTATCAGCTCCTGAGGTGACACCGATTCTTCCGACTTCGATCGTGTAGCGTATGGAGTATGGAGATTGATCAAAAAAAGCCGCTCCGCAGAGCGACCCTCTCGATTAGGTTTGCGATAGGTCTTACTTGCCCCAGGCCTCCCAGACTTTCTGAATTTCATTCTGGTCAGGCAGTTCACCATCAACGATCAGGAATCCATAATTCACGGTCAGGGACTCACCTTGCTTGACGTCCTTTTCAAAGAAAGCTCCGAACCGTCCGTAATCGCGGTAGGCCGAATGAACGGTCCCTTTCGGATTACTCTTCGAATTGAGATGAACCACGCCATACTGCTTTCCAGCGAGAGTATAATTCTCAGCGGCCCAAGGCATGTCTTTGGTCCCCTTCACTTTTTCAACACCTTTCGGGAAGACATACTTGGTGAGCTTCTTATCTACTTCATTGGCGGGACGATACTGAATCCCGGCGTGCTCGGGATCTCCCTTCAACTGAACGTCACCGCGGATCGGCGTGAGCTTGGATTGAAAATCAATGAGAGCCCGTCCTCCATGCGCTCCCGCAGACACGGTAAAGCTGCGCTCTTCTTCGATGAAAGCCTTTCCGTCGCCATCCATCCAATGAGTTACCGAGGTGAACGAAGCGGCATTACCCTTGGCTTCTTGCTTGGAAAATTTCTGATGCACGATGTCGCCGCCCTTCATATGCCAGCGATCGTATTTTTTTCCGTCAAAGCCGATCTTACTCCAGCCGATGAAAATCCCACGGTGATGGGTAAACTGCCCACCCGGACCCTTCGTGATCGGCTTCTTCCCTTCCTTGTCGAAGACGTGCAAATACGGCTTGTAGGTATTGTGATGCGTTGTCTTGTCGGTGGTGTCATGCTCATACATGTAGCGCACGAGAACCTTCCCGCCCGAAACCACATCAAGGTACTTCCCCTTCTCATCCTTGAACTCCAGGGCACCAAATACCGGCATCGCTGCCAGCCCGCTTAGTAAAATTCGATATTTCATGATGCTTCAGTGACGCTGCATTCTGCGACAATATTTCAATTTATCTCATTCAGGGTTGATCAGCTAAATACCACCACTGATAAATTGCGCATATTTACACATCTTTTTCCTCGCTATCACGCTCAGTTTGTCTAAATATCACGCCGCACAGCCCCAACTTCTATGAAAAAGACCCACATTAAGACCCTCTTGACCACCAGCTTGGCCTTTGCGGCTATCCCAGCAACCAGTTCCGCGGCCTCCATCGGCCTCATCGACTTCGAAGCAGGCCCCACCGGCTTCTTCACCTTTGCACAGAACGGCGCAAGCATCGCCACCATCCACCCCACTACTGGGGCAGGAGGAAGCCAAGGCGTTGCCGCACGCGTGAGCAGCGATCCGGGTTCCTACGCAGGTGGCGGCCTGAGTCAATTCGATCTTTCCCTTGCAGGTATTAACGGTGGATCTGTCACCGTGGAAGATTTTGACACCATTGCGGGAAGTTTCGACGTCAATATTCCAGTTGGCCAATCAATCAGCTTCAGACTTGAGCCCGCAAACGGAGCCTACAGTGAGCGAGTTGAACTAGGTAACACCATCTCTGGCACCGGAGCCTTCGAAACAATCATTTTCAATGCCGCTTCGGCTTCTAACGGAGCTCAAAAAACCACACTGGTAAACCACTTGAATGGGGACTCAGCAACAGGGCTAAAATTTATTTTTCAAATCAACAACCAATCTGGTTCCGTTGGATCCGACTTCGTTTTTGACAATATCGAATTAACAGCAGGACCCATTCCAGAACCTTCATCGTTCGCCTTGGGCCTCGC
>PBTU01000119.1 GCA_002729295.1 Verrucomicrobiales bacterium
CTCCAAAAATCAAAGCCTGAGCCTCGTCGCGATCATGGGCCGCCCGCTTCCAGGACTCGGAAAGCCCCTGATGGATTTCATGCCCGGTCGCTACCTGCCGATGATCTTCCTGACCAATCGCACCGGCCAATCCGATCACCGCACCTCCAGGAATCGCTTCAAACGGCGATTTCCTTTCTCGTTTCTTTTCCACTCTCTCGGATGCCACCGGTTTCAGCTCCGATTCCAAAAATTCTCCGTCCCAGTTTTTCTCGATCGCCTTGATTCGCACATCCAGTGGCGGGTGGGTAGACAATCCGAAACTGAACATTCCTCCGTTCGAGAAAAACATGTGGCTCGCCTCGCTGGCCTTGGCCGATTTCATCTTCGTTAAGCCCGCAAGCCCCCCGATTCTTTTCAATGCTCCCGAAATCCCACTCGGATTCCGCGTGAACTGCACCGCCGAGGCATCCGCCAAAAACTCCCGCTGTCGTGAAATTCCCGCTTGAATCAAGCGTCCAAAAAGAACTCCCAAGGAACCAATTACCAGAAGACCCAGCCCAATCAAAAAAAGCGCAAGCAGCGCTCCCCCGCCCTCCTTGCTGTTCCGACGACGTCCCTGACTTTGATAGCGTAGCATTTCCACCATCCCCCGGCCAATGATCGAAATCACCAGGAGGCCGAAAACGATCCCCATCAAGCGCATATTCAAGCGCATATCCCCATTGAGAATATGGCTGAATTCATGAGCAATCACACCCTCCAATTCATCACGGGTCAGACGCTGCACGCATCCGCGCGTCACTCCGATCACCGCATTCGACGGCTCGGTCCCGGCCGCAAAGGCATTGATACTCTCCTCCTCATCCATCAGGAAGACCTGCGGAACCGGCATCCCCGAAGCGATAGCCATTTCCTCAACGATATTCAGCAGACGCTTTTCCTGAAAATCCGTCGAGCCAGGCATCACCAATCGCCCCCCCAAATCATGCGCGACCACCTCCCCGCCGCGCCCGAGCTGCTTCGTCTTGAAAAGACTAGCAATCACAATAATTCCGGCGGTCGCGAAGGAGACCATCCCCAGAAAGGGAACGAGGTCCTCTCCCATTTTCTGTCCCAAGAATAAATAGAAGAGAAAATCAACCGCCGCGACCACAGCGATCACGGCTAGAGCAAACCAAAGGACGAGCCATTTCGTCCTCTTTTGTGCATACTCCTGAGCTTCAAAAAAGTCCATTAGCTGAAGTCAACTTTGACCACCTCGCGCTCGGACTCATCAGTCACTTCGAAGAGCACCCCGGCTCTGAAGTTGAACATTCCCGCAATGATATTGCTCGGAAAGACTTCACGCTTGGTATTGTAAACCATTACCGAGTCATTATATCCCTGACGGGCATATGCCACCTTGTTCTCGGTGCTGGCGAGTTCTTCGCTAAGCTGTTTCATGTTCTCGTTGGCCTTAAGATCAGGGTAGGATTCCGACAGGGCGAACAAGCGCCCCATGACAGATCCCAATCCACCTTCAGCAGCCATCAACTTCTCCATCCCGGCAGCATTATCCGGACTCAGCCCTTCACGAGCCGCTTCAGCAGCATTGCGAGCCTTGATCACGGCTTCCAGCGTGTCCCTCTCGTGCGAGAGATAAGCTTTTGCGGTTTCGACCAAATTAGGAATCAAATCATGACGACGTTTCAACTGCACATCGATCTGCGCGAAGGCATTGCGAAAGCGGTTCCGTAGCTTGACCAGCCCGTTGTATTGTCCAATTCCATAAAAGGCTAGGAGCACGGCAATGCCCAGAAGAACAAGGCCGATTACAACCAAATCTCCCGTAAGCGAAGCAATTACTGATGTATTCATAACGGTAAAAAGAATGACGGCGGAACCTTCCAGCTTCCACTACAAAAAGAGGGTCGCTTTATCACCACCGGGATAAATTACTTCAGCTTCGAAAAATCGGTCGCGGTGAGAAACTGGCTCTCGATCTTCTTTACCAACTTGCCATTGACCTTTGAAGCCCTGAAAGCAGCCTGCCAATTGGGGTCCTTTCGAAAAGCCGCCCAACTGGCCTTGGCTGCATCACGATCCTTGTGACTGATGATGTAGACCAGCTTTTTGTCGTCCCCCTCCGTCAACCAGTAGCCGATATTCTTCATCCCATGACTTTCAAAGATTGCGAGGGTGTGATCGCGGAAGCGGGTCAGAAGATCGTCCATTTTCCCTTCATTGGCGGTATACGTCCGGAGTTCATAAACATCAGCTGACAGCGGCAAGGCGGCAAAGGCGATAATCGCGAGTATTTTTAACATAGTCTGGAGACTACGGGGAATTCTCGGCAGATCAATCAAAGACCTGCGTCCTACGGCTTGCAGTTGCGGCCGGCCTGACTATCATTCCCCCCATGTTTTCCACTCTCGCCGAAAGCCTCGACAAATCATTCCGCAACCTGCGTGGCGTCGGAAAGATCTCGGAGAAAAATATCGCGGACTCCCTCCGCGAAGTTCGCCTGGCCCTGCTCGAGGCAGATGTCGAACTCGGCGTGGTCAAGGAATTCATCGCCAACGTCAGCATCAAGGCTCAGGGCACCGACGTTCTTAAGTCGGTTAAACCCGGCGAGCAAATCGTCAAAATCTTCCAGGACAAACTCACCGAACTTCTCGGCGGCGACCAGGCCCCCATCAATCTCAACCCTCCCGGATACGTCCTCCTCTGCGGCCTCAACGGTGCCGGTAAAACCACCACCGCCGCCAAGCTCGCGCTCCGCCTCAAGAAAGAAGGCCGTCGTCCCCTTCTCGTCGCGCTCGACCTCTATCGACCGGCGGCCATCGACCAACTGGCCAAGCTCGCCGAGCAGGTCGACGTTCCCTGCTACACTCCCGATCCTACCGAAAAAGATCTCGTCAAAGTCGCGAAGAAGGCCCTGAAGTGGAGCAAGACCCAAAATGGCACGGTCGTCATCTTCGACACCGCCGGTCGCCAGGAACTCGACACGCAGCTCCTCGACGAGCTCAAGAAGCTCCACAAATTCCTCAAACCCGGCGAAACTCTCCTCGTCGCCGACTCCGCCACCGGTCAGCAGGCCGTCTCGGTTGCCCAGACTTTCGACCAAGAAATCGGCATCACCGGCCTGATCCTAACCAAACTCGACGGTGACGCCCGCGGTGGTGCCGCCCTTTCAATGCGCGCCGTGACCGGACGCCCGATCAAATACATCGGTGAAGGGGAAAAAATCGACGACCTCGCCGAATTCCACCCCAACCGCATGGCGGACCGTATCCTAGGCATGGGGGACGTCGTCACCATGGTTGAGCAAGTGGCCGACAAGATCGACGAAAAGGAAGCAATGAAGTCCGCCAAAAGGCTTCAGTCCGGAAAGTTCGATTTCAACGACTTCCTCGATCAGATGAAAATGATCCAAAATCTGGGACCACTCGAAGGCCTCCTCGGCATGCTTCCCGGCTTCAGCAAAATCAAAAAGCAACTCCCCACCGGAGCCCTCAGCGACGGGCGAATCAAGCAAATGGAAGCCATCGTGCTCTCCATGACCAAAAAAGAACGCGCCAAACCCATTATTATTAAGGCTCCCCGCCGCAAGCGCATCGCCAATGGCTCCGGCACTACTCTCCTGCAAGTCAACCAACTCCTCAAGCAGTTCGGCCAGATGCAGAAAATGATGAAGTCCAAAGGCAAAATGAAGGACATGATGAAGCAACTCGGCGGCATGGGTGGCGGCGGCATGGAAGGACTCATGGGCGGCGGTGGCGGAAAAGGCATGCCCGACATGAAAGGCATGGACGGCCTTGAAGACCTCCTTGGCGGCGGAAAAGGCAAAGGCCCCAAGATGCCGTTCTAAGGAAATAATTCTCGCTAACTTGTGATCAATCATCGACAGGATCACAACGAAAGCGTCTGTTCTGGTTGCTCTCGCGGCTTCAAATATTGAAGACCTTTCAGAAACAGTAGTGATCAACACTCAATGGGTGTTTCCTGCAGAAGACTTCCCTGCCCCGGGACTATAGCATTTTCAGGTTGGAAATGGTTCTACGGGCATCGTTATCATCAGACTGGGACCTACAACATTCAGAGATAATCATATCCGTTGTCCTAATTCCCGGGATCGTCAGCTCACCTTCTGTCCTCACAATCCTTATTTACCTGGTCGGCCTCCTCATTTCATTTGACGGGTTAACCAATTACGCAATGCGCCTGCCCTCTAAATCCGCAATATCCTTGCCCCCGTAAATCATCCCGATAATTTACCAACCATCATGAGTGCTCTCAAAGTTCATAACGCAATGTGGCCCGGTCTCGTCGGTAAAGAAGAAGGTACCGACCATCCTCCAATTTCTCTTGAGCGCATGCTCGAACTGACGAGCAATTCTGAAGTCAACGGTCAGAAATACGACGGCGTCGATTACTTCCTCTTCCACCCACATACCGACCCCGATGCCTCGGAAGACGATCTTAAAAAAATCGCTGATCTCATCGCCTCCAAGAACCTCAAAGTTGGGACCCTCGTCGCTCCCGTTTGGGAGGGTACTGTCGGAGGTCCCGCCTTCGGATCGCATGACGATCGGGACAATTTCGTCCTTGCTGTCGAAAAAGCATGCCGCGTCGCCAACATCTTCAAAAGTCACGGCGTGCGTGATTACGGAGCGATTCGCATCGACACCGCCGGAGGTGTGGAAGACTGGGCCAAGGACCCAGCTGGTAATACCTCCCTCGCCGCCGATACCATCAAACGAGCCGCCGCCGTCGCCGCCGACAACGGAGAACGCCTCGCCATGGAAGGAGAAATCTGCTGGGGCGGAATCCATTCCTGGAAGGACACCCTCGATCTCCTCGAAGCTATCGGCCTCCCTGAGACCGTCGGTTTTCAATCCGACCTCGCCCATACTTACCTCTATCTTCTCGGCTACAATGCTCCCGAGCATGCCCTCGTAAAAAAAGACCACACCGACGAAGAATTTTGGGCGGCTTATCGCCCCATGGTCGACAAGCTTCGTCCCTGGACCATCGACTTCCACGTCGCACAAAACGACGGCACCGTCCACGGCACTGGCGCACACGACAAAACCGGCCGCCACTGCCGCGCCGACGACCCGAACGGAAAACTCGACATCGTCACCTGTTCCTCCGAATGGCTCAAAGACCACGCCGACCGCAAGATCGAACACATCTGCTGGGACGGCTGCATGTTCTCCAATGAATTGTTAGAAGAACAACAAACCTGGAACACCATCCTTGACACTATGCTCAAGGTCCGGGACGCGCAACAATAGCGAATACGAGCAAAGGACATCCAAAGAATATAAACCGCGGTCCAGACTCCTTCTTTTGCTTGCTATGTTCGATCCACAAACCCGCCGCCAATTCCTCAACACCACGGGCATGGGCCTTGGTGCCACTGTCCTCGGCAACCTCGCTGCGCAAGCGGAAACCGGCACGCGCGGATTCCGTCTCCCAAAGTCCCCCGCCAAGCGTGTCATCTTCCTTTTTATGGGCGGCGCGCCGTCCCAACTCGATCTCTTCGACTACAAACCCGAGCTCCAAAAACGTTTTAAGGAAGCTCTCCCCGAATCCATTCACAAAGGCCAACGCGTCACCGCGATGACCCGAGGCAAGGCCAAACTCGTCGCGCCCTCCATATTCAAATTCAAGCAACATGGTTCCAATGGCATGTGGCTTTCCGAACTCCTCCCGAATCTGGGCTCAGTCTCCGATGACCTCGCTCTCATCAATTCCACTTCCACTACCGCCATCAATCACGATCCTGGAAAAACGCTCTTCTGCACCGGCACCGAAATTCCCGGCAAAGCTTCCATGGGCGCTTGGCTTTCCTATGGCCTCGGACGCCTCAACAAAAACCTCCCCGACTTCATCGTCCTCAATTCCGCCTTCTGGACAGGCGGCATGGGCAATGTCCAGGGCCTCTATTCCCGACTCTGGGGATCGGGATTCCTCCCCTCAAAATATCAGGGCGTTCCCTTCCAACCTTCCGGCGACCCCGTCCTCTTCCTCTCCAACCCCAAAGGCGTCAACCGGGAATCCCGACACAAGATGCTCGACCTCGTTACCAGGCTCAACGAAAAGCATATGGCCAGAGTCGGAGACCCGGAAATTCAAGCAACCATCGCGCAACAGGAGATGGCTTTCCGGATGCAAGCCAGCGTCCCCGAGCTCACCGACCTTTCCGCCGAAAACGAAGCCCAAAACGAAAAACTTTATGGACCCGAAACGAAGAAGTCTGGATCTTTCGCCCGCAACTGCCTCCTCGCCCGACGCATGGCGGAACGAGGCGTCCGCTTTATCCAACTGTTCCACCGGGGCTGGGATCACCACTCCACTCTTCCCAAGAAAATCCGTGGACAGGCCTACGATGTCGACCAAGCCTGCGCTGGTCTCATCACAGACCTCAAACAACGTGGAATGCTAGATGAAACCCTCGTCGTCTTCGCCGGAGAATTCGGACGCACTACCTACGGCCAAGGTAAGTTAGAGCGCGACCAATACGGCCGCGACCACCATCCGAAATGCTTCTCCACTTGGATGGCTGGCGGCGGCATCAAAGGTGGCATGACCTACGGAAAAACCGACGATTATTGCTACAACGTAGATAAAGACGAAGTTCGGGTCCGCGACTTCAACGCCACCATTCTGCACCAAGTCGGCATCGACCACGACAAACTCACCTTCCCCTTCATGGGTCTGGACCAAAAACTCACCGGCGTCAACCCGGCCAAAGTCGTCAAAGGAATCATCGCTTAAAATAGCCGAAAGCGCCAAATTTTGGCCTCCTAAATCGAGCGATTTTCACAAACTCTCTCTCCCCAACAGGCATGGCGAAAGTATATAGAAGGAAATTCTTGACCATCCATCTCTCAATCCCAAACTACTTAATAGGTGATGGGAGGTGAGAAAAGAGTGCGGAGATCGAGAAGAATCACCCTGGAACAAGCGAGAGCCAAGCAAGGCAACATCAACTTTGATAGGCGGCCAGACCGAAAAGAAAGAAGCCCAATTAGCATCTGCACCTCCATCATTCTAACTACCTTGCTCTTGGGCTCAATCCTGTTCTATCTCTTTCATGAGCGAACAAAGAGCACGCCAAAGACCTCAGGCAACCCGCCCATCAATGAGCAGGAGTTGAAAGAGATCGATATGAAATTCAAAACTCCCCCCGTTGAATGGACCGGAAAGCTGCCCAAAGAAGTC
>PBTU01000120.1 GCA_002729295.1 Verrucomicrobiales bacterium
CCTCAGGACACCGTGCACCACCGGAAATTCAAAGGAAATTCCGTTGCGGGTAGTCCACCCCCGGTAGTCCACCCCAAACAAAATCACCCGGAAACCCTTATAGACCTTTAAAGCGTCCATAGCTCAACTGGATAGAGCAACGCACTTCTAATGCGTAGGTTGCAGGTTCAAGTCCTGCTGGACGTGCCACTCCTCTTTTTCGCTCATGTTTATCGTCTTTGAAGGGATCGACGGCACCGGCAAGTCGACCCAGGTCAATCTCCTGGCAGATGCCCTCCGCCAGCAAGGACGCGAGGTCGTCACTTCCAAAGAACCGACCGACGGTCCCCACGGGACCCGTCTCAGGCAGTCAGCCGACACGGGACGACTTTCCCCACAGGAAGAACTCGATCTCTTCCACTTGGATCGCAAAGAGCACATCGCCAATCTCATCAAACCCTCACTTGAACGCGGAGCAGTCGTCATTCTCGACCGCTACTTTTTCTCAACTATGGCCTATCAGGGAGTGCGGGGTTTTGATCCCCTCGAGATTCGTCGAATCAACGAGGAATTTGCTCCGCTTCCCGATCACGTCTTTATTCTGGAACTCGATCTCGACACGGCCCTCGACCGCATCGGGGTGCGCGACGGCGAGGCCAACGAATTCGAGCAACGCGAATCGCTTCAGAAATGCCACGAGGTATTCGCCGCGCTCGACGATGACTTCATTCATCGCGTCGACGCCGGACAGACTCCGGAGAAAGTCCACGAAAGAGTCTTGTCTCACCTTTCCTAGCGGAATTGCTTGGTTTCCTCGGAATAGTGGAAATCAGCCGCTGCCAATCGTTCCTTGAGGAGCTTTTCGTCCAAATCATGGGTTTTACAGAGATCGACCAGGGATTTGGCATGATTCCGTAGCTCCGTATTCACCAATCCAACCAAGAGATGCGGGTCCATTGTGGCAAAAGTTTTCAAGTTCATCGCTGGTCCTTCGATAAGGGCTAATTCGGTTGACAGCGAGAGCATTTTGAGACAACAAACCCGCTCTTGCGGCGTCGGTAACGTCGCATCCCTAACTTTTAAGGGCATCCCATGAAAAAAGACATCCATCCAGACTACCACCCCGTCGTGTTCCAGGACATGACCAGTGGCCACCGTTACATCACCCGTTCGACCGCTAAATCAGATAAAACTGAGGAGATCGACGGCGTGGAGCACTTCATTATCTCCGTCGGCATGACCGCGGACTCGCACCCCTTCTTTACGGGTCAGAGCACCTTCGTTGATACCGAGGGCCGCATCGACAAGTTCCAGAAGCGTTTTGGTTCGGTTCGTCGCGCCAAGAAGCCCACTCGCGGCTAATTCCGGAGGAAATTCAAAACATCTTTCCGATAAAGGCGGTCCTTCACGGGATCGCCTTTTTCATTTAAACACCCACCGTCATGGACGAAGCCGTTGAGCAACTCATCCCCGCCGTCGAGGAACAACTCACCTCTCCCGCCACGCCCTACGTCCGGGAAACCCTCAACCGTCTTCTCACCGAACCTGACATTGAGGAAGACGAAGCAAAAGCCATGATCGCCTTCTGCCTCGCCGATGAGATCGAATCCCTTGGGACCGAAAAACGTGATTTCTCGGAGGACAGATACAAAACCCTCCTCGCCCTCCTGCCCCTCATGCCGGAGGGAAGGTGAATCGCCAATAACCCTGAGATTGACCCGCCTCCTCATTCGGAGAAAATCCCGGATCACCATGACTTCAATAACGCCTCATCAATTCATCCGCGCCCGTTATGAGGACAACAGTCCCTAAACCTTCGAATTGGCGGGAACTCCTCGCCCAACGTGAGAGTCCGAAGCACTTCGTGATCGAAGGTCAAATCGCCGTCCAACGCCTCCTCGACTCCGACTATGAGGTCGAGCACGTTTTCAAGATTGGCGAAAACCTGAGTCGCGAAGAAGCCTCCTCTCTGCTGGGTTATCAATTCCATCGCGGCTATCTCGCCATTGCTCGAAAACCTCAAGCCGTCGACCTCTCCGACTTCTCATCCGGACCATTGGTCATTCTCCCCGAGATCGCCGACCCTGGAAACCTTGGCACGATCATCCGCAACACCACCGCTCTCGGAGGCTCGGGCGTCATCACTGGGAAAGGATGTTCCCCGTTTAATGCAAAGGCGGTTCGAGCCTCTGCAGGCACCCTCTTCAAACTGCCCGTGCGACAGAGCGCAGATCTCCTCACTGATCTTCAACGGCTCGCGAATTCAAGAACCCTCATCGGAACCAGTCTTTCCGAACGAGCAGTCCCATTCACCGATCTCCCCCAACTCAAGAAACCCTGCACCCTCCTCTTCGGCCCCGAGGACTTCGGACTCTCGGAAGAGATCGAATCCCTCTGCCATCATCTCACCTACCTTCCCATGGCCAACCAAGTCGACTCACTCAACGTTGCCGCTGCTTCCGCGATCTTTCTTCATCGCATTCAAGACCTCATTTCATAATCCCGCAATCACCTCCCTCACGATTCTCTCACTGTAGCTATTGATCTTCCAGTGCCCCGGGCACCATCCTTTGAGGAAGCGATGGAAATCCGCCCAAGCAAAGTGATAGAGACCCCGCCACTCCACAATCAATTGATCCATCTGAGCCTCACTAACTTTTTCCTGGAGAGCCCCGGATAGAGTCTCAAAATAAATATCCAAGACTTCCTCCTCCCGGGCCTCGCTCGCTTCCTCGTCGAGACAACTTCCCACAAGATAGGCCACATCTTTCATTCCACAGCCTCCACCGACATACTGAAAATCGACGGCGGCTACTTCCTCACCATTTTCCGAAAAACAAAAGTTAGCCAACTTGGCGTCGCCGTGCACCAATGTTTGAAAATTCGCCCCTTTTAATTTAGTATCAATTGCCCCTGCCGCATTCTTTAAATCCACATCCTCCAGCGCGGCTAGTTCATTGGGCCGCGTTGCCAGGTGCCAGTAGGTTCCCACCTCCCACAATCCATCGGGACAAGAAGTAAGAAAGCTCGCATGGAAATTTGCCAACCAGCGAAGGCAGAGCCTAAGTTCCTCCATTCCCCCTGATTGAAATCTTCCTGGAAACCCCGCCCCGTCAAGATCCTCCAGAACTAACAGCAGCTCTTCACCAATCTGCTCGTAGGCCAACAAGCGGGGAATCCGGCAAGAGTTCCCGCATTGATCACTCCAATTCCGGTACCATTCGGCCTCGACCTCATAAGACTTCATTTTGCGGCCATGGGATTGCGCATCCGACCAGCCCCGGGGATGCTCTACCTGATCGGGAAAATTCACATGCTTCACGACAAGAGACTTCCACACGGCCCCGTCGTCAAAAACGCACCTCAAAATACGGCCATAATCGCTCCAAAGATTTTGAATCTTCTCCACACTTTGAATTTCCGCCGCTCCGGCCGTAGCAAGAACGATGGACTCAAATTGAGGTCCCAAGACTGTATTCATCAATAAGCGGGGGAAATATTACCGCTTCCAGACCAGCCTGTATATCTCTTCCATCGCAAACGCTGTAAACCAGACCTCACTTTTTGCCCTTGTTTCGAATTCTCTCCGCTCTATATCCCGCGGCACACCACTTCGGTCTTCACTCACTATGTTTTCTAAAGCGCGGCTCATCACCTCACTTTTTCTGCTTTTGTTTCTCTCCGCACCCTTCGCTGAGGCCAAAGCATTCGACTGGCAGGCCAAAAGACATGCAAGCCGGACTTATGTCCCCCTCGACCGGGTCAAGGAGTTCTACGGATATTCCCTGGTGACATCCGGTCGAAAAATCCTCCTCACCAACAAAGGAAAAGTTGCCCAGAAAAAAACCATCACCATCCAGTTCAGCCCGGGGGGCCAGGAGGTCATTATGAATGGGGTGAAATTCATTTTTAGTTTCCCCATCATCGCCATCGGTGGAAAATACCACCTCTGCGAGACCGATTTCAACAAGATCCTCGATCCCGTTCTTCGACCAAGCTACATCGCAAACGCCAAGCCCTTCGACACCGTCATTATCGACCCCGGCCACGGCGGGCGAGATCCGGGATGCGTCAACTCACTGGGAACAGAGGCGGGTTACAATCTCAAGGTTGCCAAGCTTCTGGAAACGCAACTTCGCAAATTGGGATTCAAAGTAGTGATGACCCGCGACTCTGATCGCTTCATCTCGCTCAGCGAGCGCGTCACCATTGCCAACAAATATCGCAATGCCATTTTTGTCAGCATCCATTTCAACTCCATCGGAGGGGCGGCCCGATCTCAGGCCCGGGGAATCGAAACCTTCACCTTGTCGCCGGAAGGAGTTGCCCATTATGGAAGCTCTGTCAAAGCATCGGATCTCCGAAAAAAAACCGGCAACCAACAGGACTCGGCCAATATTGCCCTGGCAACATCGGTTCATTGGAACATCAAAAAGAGTCTTGCTGATGGAAAGAAAGGCCCTGGCATTGTTATCCCCGACAGAGGCATCCGCCGGGCTCGCTTCAATGTTCTCACTGGAGTGAAGCACCCCGCGATCCTGATCGAAGGAGGCTTCATGAGTCACCCGGAGGAGTCCCGCCACATCCACAAGTCCACCTACCAATCAACGATGGCCAAGGCAGTTTGCAATGCCATCTACTTTTATCGCGTGACCACCAATCCCAAGACGAAAAAACGCTAGGCCATCATACCGCTATCATGACCCCGGCACCATGACCACCCCCAAAGGAATGTCTGACAAGCAGTGGTACTACTCCGACCCCGAAAACCAAGAACAAGGTCCGTTTTCAATTGAGGAAATTCGACAATTCATTGCCGAAGGAATCCTCACTCGTCAGTCCTTTCTCTGGCATGATGGACTCACAACCTGGACGGCAGCCCATAAAATCCCGGAGATCTTTACCAATCCGGCTCCTGCCCCTGATCCAGTCAATTCTACCAATCTGAGCAAAAGAACTTCACGGAAACCTGATCCCGAAGGAAAAACCTTCCCCGTTCCCTCAGTGAAAAAATCTTCGTTTGGGCTCTTCATCACTTCATACCTCATTGCTTTTTTTCTATTGGCAGTCGGATTACTGATCATTTTCTCCGCAAGTGCCAATAATGCCAGAGACGAACGCGAGAGAGGTCCGGATTTCAGCCAAATTGAAGAAGTCGGAAACCCCACCGACAAGTCCGCTCCTCAAAAAGAGGATCCCCACAGGCTATCCGAATTAAAAAGCCAAACCATGGTCGGAATCGGCGTCCTTATTGCCTGCGGCTTCGGGTTCATCTTCGGAGGAATCTACTCCTACATCATCCTATTCCGCGCCTGGAAGATCATTCAGGCGGGAGGAGCTCGAACAACCCCGGGGAAAGCCGCCGGCCTCCTCTTGGTTCCAATTTTCAACTTTTACTGGATCTTCGTGGCCTACTACGGCTGGGCGATTGATTGGACGAGAATCCGATCATCCTACTCAAATCTCATGAACGCCCCCCGGGCTTCATCGGGAACCTTTCTGGCGGGCTCCATTCTAATTGTTCTCTTCTTTCCGATCGGCGTCTTCTTCTTTTTCTGGATAATTTTTAAAATGTGTATCGTCACCAACCATATGGCCTCCGCCTACGCTCTCTCCAGACCATTATCGAGAGGGCTCACCGGAACCAAGGATTACTAGAGCTGTTTGCCCGACGACTTTAGGATTTCAAAAATCCAAATCCCTGCCTATTTCAGGGCCGTCACCATGCCTACCCAGATTGGACTCATTTCCCTTGGCTGCGCCAAGAACCTCATCGATTCGGAAATCATGCTCGGTCACCTTCAAGAAGAAGGCATGACTCTCGTGCCCGATCCCGAACTTGCCGATGCCCTGATCATCAACACCTGTTCCTTTATCGATGTCGCCAAGGACGAGTCCGTCGGCACCATCATCGAGGCTGTCAACGCTCGTCAGGAAGACCCTGCGCGTGAGAAGCAGAAAATCATCGTCGCAGGTTGCCTCTCGCAACGGTTCCAAAAAGACCTTCCCGGCCTTCTTCCCGAAGTCGACGCCTTCATCGGTCTCGACCAAATCACCGACGTCGCCGGTATCGTGCGCAAAACCCTCGAACGTCATACCGAAGAGGGCTCCCTCGACACTGTTACCGCCAAGTCCCGCTATATCCCCGACTACACCACGCCCCGCTTTCGGCTTACTCCACAGCATATGGCTTACCTCAAGATTGCCGAAGGTTGCAACCATACCTGCGCCTTCTGCATCATCCCGAAAATCAGGGGCCAGCATCGTTCGCGCACCCAGAAATCCATCGTGAAGGAAGCGAGGGGTCTCATCGCGCAAGGCGTGAAGGAAATCAATCTCATCTCACAGGACACCACCTACTTCGGCATGGACAAATGGCAGGGCCGCGGCAACCGCCCCAATCCAACCTCCCCCGTCGATTCCACCCGTGGCGAATCCCTCGCCTCACTCCTTCGCGCGCTTAACGATCTTGAAGGCGATTTCTGGATTCGCCTCCTATACACCCACCCGGCCCACTGGTCCGACGAGCTAATCCAAACCATCGCCGAGTGCCCCAAGGTCGCGCGCTATGTCGACATTCCCCTGCAGCATATTTCCGACCACATGCTCGACACAATGAATCGCAAAACCAACGGAAAATATATCCGCGATCTCCTCAACCGCATGCGGGCCGGTATTCCCGATCTCTCCATCCGGACTACCTTCATCACTGGATTCCCCGGCGAAACCGACGCCGACCACGAGGAACTCCTCGAGTTCATCAAGACTTTCAAATTTGAACGCTGTGGTATCTTCCAATATTCCAAGGAAGAAGGGACCCGGGCTCACAAGATGGATGACCACATTCATCACGCTACCAAGAAGAAACGTCACCGCGAGCTTTCCTCTGCCATCGACGAAGTGGCCCAGCAAGTCAACGAAGCCCAACTCGGCAAAACCAAGCGCGTCCTGGTCGAGGAAGAAGGTATCGCCCGGTCAATGTGGGACGCCCCCGACATCGACGGCCGCATCTTCGTCTCCATCGATTGCGAAGTCGGCAAATTCCTCAACGTCGAAATCAAAGACCATCGCGGCTACGACCTCGTCGCTGGCTGAGGTCGGCCTTGCTCAATAAGACGCTCCGCGCCTATCATCGCTTTTACATGACAAATTCACCCGCACTCGTCGTTCTCGCAGCAGGAATGGGCAGCCGCTATGGCGGGCTCAAGCAAATTGACCCCATGGGACCCAATGACGAGACCGTTCTCGACTACTCGGTCTTCGACGCCATCCGCGCGGGCTTCTCGAAAGTCATCTTTGTCATCCGCGAAGACTTCGCCGAGGCTTTCCGCACTTCCGTCGGCTCTAAATTCTCCAATCAAATCGAAGTCGCCTACGCCTTTCAACAACTCCACGACCTGCCCGAGGGGTTCACCATCCCCGAAGGACGGGAAAAACCTTGGGGAACGACTCACGCCATCCGCGCAGCTCGCTACGAAATCGACCGCCCGTTCGCCGTGATTAACGCCGACGATTTCTACGGGTCCGATGCCTACGTTCAAGCCGCCGAATTCCTCACAAATTCCCCGGAGGAAGCAAACAAATCCCACTACGCTCTCGTCGGCTATACGATTACCAACACTCTTTCTGATCACGGGTCCGTTAATCGCGGCATTTGCGAATGCCAGAACGGTCTCCTTCAAAGCGTAGCCGAAGTAGTGGAAATTACACGCAAGAGCGAAGTGGAAATCTCCGGTCGCTCTCTAGATGGCTCGTCCTGTCTCGTTGATCATGACGCCATCGTCTCGATGAATCTCTGGTGCTTTCCGCATAGCTTTCTCGAGCAGATTGAAATCTACTTCACCAATTTCCTCAAAGAGCGAATCAACGAAGAGAAGAGCGAATGCTATATTCCCACCGTCGTCGACGATCTTATCCATGAAGGTTCCATCGACTGCCACGTTCTCGAAACGATCTCATCATGGTTCGGTGTCACCTATCCCGAAGACAAACCACATGTCGTCTTGAGCATTCAAGCTCTTGTCGACGCAGGTTTCTATCCAAGTCCCCTCGCTTAATCACATTCGGAAAAGACCACCCTTTTTCCCTCCCAGCACGACAGCTCCAATAATGGAGATTCCCAGAAAGACCATGGCCCAAACTCCCAACGCGGAGGCCAGCTCGTAGCCATTCCCCAACATACTGATGAGCGAATAGATCGCCTTGGTGATTGGGAAATGCTCTGATTGCTGTGCCAGAATCAAGCTATCACTCACCTCAAGCATCGCGAAGGCAAAGGCAAGAATTCCTCCCGCAATAAGGTTCGCTCCCAGGAGAGGAAGCGACACTCGTCTCAAAGTCCTCGTGGGTGTGGCACCCAGTGACCGGGCCGCCTCTTCCAACGCAATATTCGCCTGTTGCAATCCCGCCACCGCTGCTCTCACCACATAAGGAAGCCGTCGTACCGCATAGGCGATAATTAACAACCACATCGGATTCCCATCAGAGCCCAACAGAAAATGAAAACTTTCTCCATCCTGTGACAGCGCAAGATACCCAAAGGCCAGCACCAAGCCCGGCACCGCCAAAGGCAACATGACCAGCGCATCCAGAATCGCGCGACCTCTGATCGTGCTTCGCACAATGACCCATGCAATCGCCACTCCTAAAATCAGATCTACCAAGGTCGCTCCCGAGGCATAGAGAAGACTGTTCTTAATCGACGGAACAACCAGTGGATGACTAAGAGCTTCCTTGTAGTGCGCCGCCGTCCAAGCTTCTGGCAGCACCGAGGCATACCAATCGTGCGACATCGAAAGAATCACCACTCCGGCATGCGGCAATGACGAGATGAAAAAGACCCCAAAGAAAAATAGCGTGCACAACCAGGCTTTTCCGGACTTCGGGCGCACTTCATTATTCCGACCTTTTGGCCTCGGAGCCGTGCCCAACTTTGATCGACCGAGCACCGCCTTCGAGGCAATAAACACCAGAGTCGAAACAACCAGCATGATCGCAACCAGCGCATACGGAAAAGGATTGTTCCCCAGGTCCTTGATCCCATCGTAGACCTGAACCGGAGCCACCCGCGTGTAGTCAAAGACCAGCGGTACCCCGAGTTCGGTAAACGACCAGATAAAGACAATCGCCCCACCGGCAAAGATCCCCGGGGTCGTCAGCGGCAGAGTAATACGCAACAACCTCCGCCACGGCGGACACCCTAAATTCTGCGCTGCCTGCTCCATCGCCGGGTCGATATTCGAGAGCGAGGCCGCCACATTCATATAGAGAATCGGGTAGAGATGCAGCGCATTCATTATCACCACGCCCCAGAAACGCCCTTCGCCCAACCAATCGATCGGCATCGCCGCATCGATAATCCCCAAATGAACCAAGAAGGCATTAAGCGCGCCTTGAATCCCCAGAACCTGCTTAATACCGACCGCTCCCACAAAGGGCGGAAGAACCAAGGGAATCAAAATCAATGCAGAGAGCGATTTCTTGAATGGAAACAAATAGCGATGACCGATTAAGGCCAACGGGAAAGCGATCAATAAACTCGCTCCCGTACTCGCGACTCCCAGAGCAAAGGCATTCCACAAGCCCTCGACATAAACGGGATTTTTGAAAACCTCGCCAACAAAACTCAATGTCCACCCTTCGCCCTCCACATGGAAGGCCTTCTCCATCACCATCGCTGCCGGGTAGAGGAAAAACACCCCAAAGAAGAGGCAAACGATAGCAGTGATGCTATAGGCAAATCCTTTGTTCATCTCACTCCTCCCTTCGCCAGCTTTTCAGCAGCCCGATAATTCTCCCTGAAATGCCTCCCCAGTTCGTTCGTCATTCTCATCACCGAGACGTTGTCACCCGACTTCATCGTCACCCGCACTTTATCGAGCGCATCCTGATAACCAATCGGACTCACATCGAAAAACCGCTCGCTCGCTTCCTTCGGAAAATTCGCTTTGATCAACGCTTCCCAAGCGGACTTCATTTCCTGGTGGGAATCGATACACATCACCCGAATAATCAGACGCAGCGGCGAAAAATGTTTTCCAGTCAAACTGGAGTCATACATAAATTCATCGGCGGTCTCATAAGGCATCACCTCCGCGTCGATCATTTGAGACAAATAGGGTTCCTCGTAAAGATCCCGTCGAATCGGCAGGCGTCGCAGGGCTCGATGACGCGGCCCCATCTCTTCACCGGGCCGGGCATTCCACAGCATCTGCCCCTCCTTCGTGTATAAAAAGCGCACGAATTCCTGCGCCAATTCCTCATTAGGTGCTCCTCTGAATATCGCCACCGGGTCCACGCTGATGGAGGTCCCACCCACCGGGGAAACAAATTCGATGCGAGACCGTCCGCCTGCTTTTTTCAACGATTCATTATAAGTTCGCCCGTAAAAATCGATACACATCCCCGCAACAGCATCACCTTGGGCAACGTCATGGGGAACCTTCGAAGCACCGTCGGTAAAGTATCGCGCATTAGCTCCGATGCGCTGAATCAAATTCATCCCTCTCCGCCAGCCCTCCTCACAGGCCTTCTCTCGGGATTTTCCAGATTTCAGCTCCTGATGAATATGCTGCTGTACTAACATCTCAAAAGCTTTCGCCACCGATCCGCTCTTAGTGGGATCGGCCAATGCAATTCCCTTTTGATAACTGGGATCTCCCAGATCACTCCATCCGGTAGGAGCCTTCATGCCCAAGCGCTCCAGACTGTCCAAATTATAACAGATCCCAAACGACGAGAGGCATACCCCCAACCAGTCCTTGTTCGGCGGGTAATAATTTTCGCCACTCTGCTTCGTGGGAATCACCCCGGACTCGAAAAGCTCTGCTTGTTTTTCAAAAATGTCCAAAGGTTGAAACCGTCCTTCGCGGGCCTGCAAGCTGAAGTCATAGACACCTCCGCCCATGAAGACATCCAAGCCAATACCCTCCCTGCCATTCGCTTCGGCTGTCGTGAAGGCACTATCGAGCACGCGTTTGATCTCGCTCGTCCCGCCAGGCTGACGCCAGTTCACATAAACACTCTTTCCGGTTTGCTCTTCATACCATTTGGAAAAAGCATCTCCAAATTCCCGTCGGATTGCCTCGTTGTGCGGGGTGATGACCTCCAGGCGTAAATCAGCTGCACCTGCTCCAACCGTCTCATCATCCCGCAAAATCATCGGGGCCGCGATCACCACCGCCATCGGAACAAAAACGCCGAGGTATTTTTTCCAGTTCCCTCTCATCGCGCCAAAAAGGTGATATCGTTCTGCGAAATCGCCAACCCAACCTCTCGATCGCCGGGCTCTCGAATTAATTGCGGATTCTGTTCGGTTACCTGCACTACCTGACCGTCGCCCAATTGCACGGAATACTGGATGATGCTTCCGAGATAAATCCGCTCAATAATCTTCCCTTTCAATTGCGCACCCTCGGGTGAGACAATTTCCAATGCCTCCGGTCGCATCG
>PBTU01000121.1 GCA_002729295.1 Verrucomicrobiales bacterium
ATTCCCGAAATTACGGTCAAAATACGCAATGATCATTTGCCCATCAACCTCGGCGTCCTGCAATGACTGGCTGTCCACTTGCTGGTCGGATGAGAAGAAGTAGATCCCATCTTCCTGAATCGAAACTCCGTCCGGAGCGGTCGCGGTGAGAGAAAACGAGCCCTCGTCCTCGACAACTTCAAAAGTCCAGCCATCCGCTGGTTTGGCAATCGGAGGGTTTTCAAAAACCGCGGCGCCAGCGGCATCAGGAACGGTCACGGCCGCAGATTTGATTACGAGGGAAATCTCTCCGGATTCCTGAACACAGCTGCCTTCATCACAAATCTGCCAACCTGCTTTTCCGCTGATTGTGAGATCTTTTCCGGGAGCCAATTCATTTGGAGCGGTGATCTCGTAATAAAAAACAACTTCTCCTTCGTATCCATAGAGCACGGTATCAAGCCCACCTGACTTCGTTTCGATCGCCCGGGGAATAGCGAAAATCGTCTCACTCGCCGTGAACCCATCGGGGAGCTCCCAATCAACCTTCATCGAAGTCCCAAGAATTCCGGGGTTTACGTAATAAGAATGCCAGTGATCGGGATGGTTGAGTTGCAGGGCAATTTTGAAAGTCTCGCCCGGAGCAATCCCAGTAACTTGAGATACCGCTTTGAAGGTGGACTTATCACCACCACCAAACTGCGCATTGGCCAAAGATGAGAAGAAAAAGGTGAGGAGGAGAATCAGTGATCGTTGCATCATTGCTAGGTATTGATTTGCCGTTGGAGGGACCAAGCCATCGTTTTCTTCCACAATATTTTCAGAAGATGGCCGGAAGATGGCACGATGACGCTTTAACACCATCCAAAAAGCGTCACGGATTGGTTGGATCGCGCGCGTTTACTCTTCCGCTTTTCGCGGAAAAGGCGTAAGTCCCGCGTATGAGAATTTTGACCGGCCTGCAACCAAGCGGACGTCTTCACGTGGGAAATTACTTTGGCGCGATCAAGCCAGCCATCGATGCCCAAGGCGAAGGCGACGGTTATTACTTCATCGCGGACTACCACGCGATGACCACGACGCATGATCCCGCCACGCTCCGCGAGAATGTCCGCGGCGTCGCCATCGACTTCCTCGCGTGTGGGTTTGATCCTTCAAGAGGCGTCTTTTTCAAGCAAAGCGCCGTCCCTGAAGTCAACGAGCTGGCCTGGGTTCTCTCGACCGTTTGTCCCATGGGACTTCTTGAACGCTGCCACTCTTATAAGGACAAAATCGCAAAAGGCATTTCCGCCAACCACGCGCTCTTCGCATATCCGGCACTCATGGCGGCCGATATTCTTCTCTACGATTCCAACATCGTACCCGTCGGTGATGACCAAAAACAACACCTCGAAGTCACCCGTGACCTCGTCGGAAAAGTCAACGAACAATACGGCGAAGGCACCCTCGTCATGCCGAAAGCCCGTATTCGTGAAGGCGTTGCCAAAGTCCCCGGACTCAATGGCGAGAAGATGAGCAAGAGCTACGATAATACCCTCCCAATCTTTGGCGACGAGAAGCCGAACAAGAAACTCATCATGCGGATTCAAACCGATTCTGCCGCCGTCGAGGAGCCCAAGCCCACGGAAAATTCCGTCATCCTAGCACTCTACCAACTCTTCGCCGGCGAGTCGGAATACAAACAAATGATTTCCGATTACGAGAATGGCGGATGCGGATACGGTGACTTTAAAAAACGCCTGGCAGAAGCTTACTGGGATTACTTCTCTCCCATGCGCGCCAGACGCGAAGAACTCATCGCCAATCCCGACGAGGTCGATTCCGTCCTCGCTGCCGGCGCCGAGAAAGCACGGGAAGAAGCCAGCAAGGTCATTGACCGCGTGCGCAAGGCTGTGGGCTTGATATAGCCGATCACTTCTTCGGAGACTTCTTGAAAAGCACACGTTTGTCACCTGACGCCTTAGCTCTCAAGAGCTCCTCTTGAGCCCTTTCGTAAACAGCTTTTGCCTCATCGTATTGTCTCCCCGTATAGGGAGGATTGGGAACGAGGCGCATCTTCCCATTGTCATCTTCGCGAAAGGTATTTCCAATCATCTTCGCGAGAAGGCTTTGTTTCTCTCGGACCAGGGCAGAGAGCTTTTTGATCTCTGCATCTTCGCGCTTGAGAGCCTCAAGAGCCTCAAGAGCCTCAAGAGCCTTTCGGTAAGTGAGTTTGGTATCGATAATTTCAGGGTAGACGTTCTTCGGCAGATCAAACAGCGGAACAAAAATCTCTCCGGGGCCCTTCTTGCTTTCCGCAAGAGCAAACCGCGCTTTATCGAGCGTTAATTTGTCGCGAGTTTGGGTAACTTTCTCCTTTTCCTGTCCCTGACAAGAGAGGGAAACAAGCCAGCTCCAAAAGAAATATTTAAGCATCCTATCCATGTCCATCGTCAGGGGTCACTCCCAACACAATATCAAACTCGCCACTCAACTCCCCCGCTTTTGAATTTGGAATGGGAGTGAATTTCACCATGAGATGTTTCACCGGATCACCGAGACGTTTGATCAATCCGTCTCTGGCATTCCCTTTGTCCCCATCGATAAAACACTGGGTCGTCAGCGCGCGTTTGTTGCCACGATAGACGGCGACATGGATATGCGGAGTCCGCGGTCCATAGGGAACCGGCTTAATCGTTCGAAAATAATAACGTCCGTCGCGCCCGGTCATGAAACGCCCGAAGCCCTGGAAATTGGCATCGCGCTTCGGCCCGGTGAGCCCTCCGTCTTTAGAATGAATATACGCGCCTTTATTATCTACCTGCCAAATCTCAACTCGCGCGTTGGAAACCGGATTGCCTTTCAAATCCGTCACCTTGCCATAAAGATGAGTGATCGCTCCCACGGCTGGCGTGATCCCATCGTTGATTCGCAAAAGATCATTATCCGTATCCAGAGGAAGCTTGTCCGGATAAAAAGGTCCTTCCGTCATCGGCGGAGTTTCAGTAAGCGCTTCAGCAAAAACTCCGGGCACAGTAAAAAAAACAGCGGAACCCAATGTCGCTCGTTTTAAAAAGTCACGACGTTCGTATAGATGGCAATTCGGCATCATTTTCAGTTTTTCGCACAAAGATCGCTTTGAGGCGAGGCGATATTCCGTAAGGTATTCCCATGATTCAGGTGCGGAACTTGTGTGTCGAATTCGAAACTCCCGGAGAAACGGTCAAAGTTCTTAACGATCTTGATTTCGAACTCACTGAGGGAAAGTCTTCTGCGGTGGTTGGTCCCTCCGGAAGTGGCAAGACGACCTTCCTCAATGTCCTCGGGGCGATGCTTCCGGCAACGAGCGGAGAAGTCGTCATCGGCGATCAGGACATTGCCCAACTCGACGAAAAACAGGCTGCGCAATTTCGAAATCGCGAGCTGGGATTCATTTTTCAACAACACCAACTCCTTCCTCAACTCACCGTCCTCGAGAATGTTCTCGTGCCGCGACTCGCCGGGGGGTGGAGTGAAAGCGAAGAAGAAACACGCCAACGAACCAAAAAATTATTGGAGCGAGTCGGCCTAGGCCATCGCTTGAATCATCGGCCCGGCGCACTTTCCGGCGGAGAAAAACAGCGGACGGCCGTCGCCCGCGCGCTCATCAATAAACCCAAACTTGTCCTCGCCGACGAACCAACCGGAGCGCTCGATGGAGAGACCGGCGATAAAGTTGTAGAACTTTTACTCGAGCTTCAAAAAGAGCAGGGCGTAACCCTCATCGTGGTGACCCACGACTCCAAACTTGCGGAACGAGTCGGAAACATCTTTAAGATTCTCGGGACCCCGGAGCTTTAGAATTTTGCAATCGGCCTGACCAAAGAAGAAGATTTCCTAAAAAGAAGCCTTCTTATCCGCAAGGAGCAGGAATGATTTCGGCCAAGCGACCGTCATTTTCATGAGTCAACTGAATCCAAATTGTTCCTTCGGGGAGAAGATGCGGAAACAAAGCAGGCCATTCGACAATCACCAAGCATCCTTGTTCTAGATAATCATCCCATCCCAAATCCAGGAGTTCGTGATCTGATTCCACGCGATAAAAGTCGAAATGGAAAACATCCAGCCTTCCTCCGCGATATTCCTGAACCAAGGAAAAGGTCGGGCTTGTCACCTCGTTCTGATAACCGAGGGAACGGACAACCCCTTGAGTAAGAGTTGTTTTTCCAGATCCAAGATCTCCCACCAAAGCAATCACTTCACCGGGAAGAGCCGCTTTTCCCAGCGATTCTCCCAAGAGATCGGTCGCGGCAGGATCGGCAAGATGGGTAGGCGAAAATTTCAACATAGTAGTAACAGGCCGCCACCAACCAATCGTGGCCCGCGCCCAAGGGCAATTTCTTTGTCTTCTTTTTGAAAAAAACCTTTACCGTGACGCTGCTCTGTGATGAATTCCCGCCCCGCGTCGCTCCGGTGACGTTCAACCAACCACGATCTCTATTCATGGCCTACGCAATTTTCAAATCCGGCGGTAAGCAATACCGCGTGCAAGAAGGTGACACCGTCAGTGTCGACAAACTTCCCGTGGCTGCTGGTGACGAGATCAAGCTCAGCGAAATTCTCCTCGTGAACGACGGATCCAGCACCAAGGTGGGAGCTCCTATTGTAGACGGAGCCGGAATCACCGCTCAGGTCGTCGAACAACACCGCGGCAAAAAAGGCGTCGCTTTCAAATTCAAGCGTCGCAAGGGATTCCACAAAACGATCGGATTCCGTCACCATCTTACCAAACTGAAGATCACCGGGATCAAAGGCTAAACACGAACCCCTCATCACTTAATAGTCATGGCTCATAAAAAAGGACAGGGTTCCGTTAAGAACGGACGCGACTCAAACAGCAAGCGCCTCGGCGTGAAAAAGTTCGGTGGCGAAATTGTCATCGCAGGAAACATCCTCATTCGCCAGCGTGGCACCAAGTGGCATCCAGGTGCCAATGTCGGTATGGGCAAGGATCACACTCTCTTTGCGCTGAAAGACGGCAACGTTTTCTTCGACAAGAAAGGCCGCCGGATCAATATTGCCCTCTCTGATTAAATATTGATAATCAGTAGTTTATCTTTAAAAAGGCGGATCAATTGATCCGTCTTTTTTGTGCTCAAAGGGTCACTAAAATCCGATATGTGACTATAGTCCGCTTTGAATAAGTTATTTATTATTTTTCGTTGCAGCACTGCTTAAAACCCGCCTTCTTCTTTTTAGTCTTCCTATGAACATCGTCCTCGTCGAACCAGAGATTCCTCAGAATACCGGTGCAGCGGGACGGCTTGCTCTGGCCACCGAGTCGACGCTGCATCTCATCAAACCACTGGGATTTTCCATCGACGAAAAAACGGTTCGCCGAGCCGGGCTGGACTATTGGAGAGATATTGATCTTAAAGTTTGGGAAAATATAGAGGAGTTTCATGCTGCCAATCCTGAAGCCCGATTATGGTTTCTTAGCACAAAGGCGAGCCAGGGAATTTGGGATGTGAAATTTGAGGAAGATGATTTTCTTCTCTTCGGGCGCGAGTCAAAAGGACTTCCCGAATCATGGATTTTTGGCTCCCCTGAATCGGCCATCAAAATTCCCATGAGAGAAGATTCCACTCGCTCGCTCAATCTCGCAACCTCAGTTGCGATCGTTCTCTATGAAGCGGAGCGCCAGCTTTCGCTGAGGTAACTAATCGGAGATTGCGGAAGTTTTTTTGCGCTTCTCAAGCCAAATCATCAACAAGGTCACATCAGCTGGAGTGATCCCGGAAATGCGCGCGGCCTGACCCAAGGTTCTAGGGCGAATGGACGAAAATCGTTGTTTGGCCTCAGCCTTCAATCCAGTCAATCGGTGATAATCAAGATCATCAGGGAGGAGGGTCGCTTCCTGCTTTTTAAAGCGCTCCACCTCTTGAAGTTGACGATTGATGTGGCCCTCGTATTTAAAATCCGCTTCGAGGGTCGGCCAAAGTTCCACGTGGAACTTATTGAGAATATCTGAAGGTAAAGATTTCCAATGGTTTCCTTCCTGTCGGAACCAATGATCCAATTTGATTCGCTCGTGAGTTGTCGCGCGAATGAATTGCCGCGCTTCTTCAAGTCCAAGAAGCTTCTCCTTAAAACGACTCCCCTGCTCCTCTCCCAACATTCCAAGACCAGCGGCCGAGGGACTGAGCCTCTCATCAGCATTATCCTGACGAAGAAGCAACCGATACTCCGCCCGACTGGTGAACATGCGATAGGGTTCGGTGCAGCCCTTGGTGACAAGATCGTCGATCATCACTCCCAGATAAGCCTGTTCACGACCGATCACGAAATCCCCCTTCCCTCCCACTTTGAGTGCGGCATTGGCACCGGCAATCAACCCCTGTCCGGCTGCCTCTTCATATCCGGAAGTCCCATTAATCTGCCCGGCGAAATACAAGCCCTCCACCCTCTTGGTCTCCAGAGTCGGGTGAAGTTGGGTCGGCGGACAGTAATCATACTCCACCGCGTAACCAGGGCGAACCATCTCACAGTTCTCCAATCCTGAGATCTCACGGAGGAAATTCAACTGCACCTCGTATGGCAAGGAGGTCGAAACACCGTTCACATAGTATTCAGTAGTATGGCGACCTTCAGGTTCCAAAAAGACTTGGTGACGGTCTTTCTCCGCAAAGCGTACGACTTTATCTTCAATCGAGGGACAGTAACGAGGCCCCACTCCCTCTATAACCCCGGAATACATCGGTGATTGATCGAGATTATCGCGAATGACATCATGAGTATTCGGAGTAGTCCAGGTGATCCAGCATGGAAGTTGTTCCACGTGGAACGATGAATCCGCCCAATTATTCAGGGTAAAGATATCGTTCTTCTCCTTCCTGATCCGGTCCCTGAAATGAGTGAACAGCGGAGGAGGCGTGTCTCCTTCCTGACGTTCGCATTTTGAGAAATCAATACTCCGCCCGTTCAAACGGCACGGCGTCCCGGTTTTGAAGCGATCTATTTCGAACCCCAAGACTTTGAGGGATTCCGAAACAGTCGAGGTCGCATCCCCCATTCTTCCCCCCTTTTCATTCTTTAGCCCAACGTGCATTAGGCCCCGCATAAAGGTTCCAGCCGAGAGGATGACAGTCTTCGAACGAATTTCCATCTGCAGCGAAGTTTGAATCCCCTGCACCTGATCATTCTCAACAAGGATCTGAGCGACATTGCCCTGATGGAGATCAATCCCCTTCGTCCCCTCGATGAGATGTTTCATGCGAAACTGATACGCCTTTTTGTCACACTGGGCCCTAGGGGCCCGAACCGATGGCCCCTTGGCCGCATTCAACATGCGCCACTGAATGGCCGTTGCGTCGGTATTCATCGCCATCGCACCTCCCAACGCATCGATTTCCCGAACCATGTGGCCTTTAGCCAACCCCCCAATTGCCGGGTTGCAGCTCATCTGTCCGATGGTGTCGAGATTCTGAGTCAACATCGCCACCTGAGCCCCGAGCCGGGCCGCGGCAAGAGCAGCTTCTACACCGGCGTGTCCGGCACCAATAACAAGGACGTCGTAATCTTTAGGATAGCGATACATGGAAGAGGCGGCACCCTAACAGCAAGCCTTTGGATGACAAGAATGGTACAGCTATCTATCCGGAGAAATCCCCTAGCCTCTTCTAGAGTTAGGGGTTAAAAATACAGCGGTTGTCCCCTTCCCATCATTCCTTCTTATCGCGACCCATTCACAGCGTGAACAACTTGAATCTACCGACACTTTTACTTTTAAGCATCCTTGGAAATTTGGGTGCTCAAAAGTTGAACCAGATCCTTCCCCAAGAAAACGGAAAGCATTCCATCGCGGTTCCCCCAGATCCGGATCACTACGCCGTCCTTTATCGCTCACGGGATTTGCAAAACTGGAGCCCTGTCGATTTGGTTCCGCAATGGTGGGACAGCACCGACCGGGTTCTCGATGATCCGGGACTTCCCCGCAAAAACGGATTTTACGAAGTCCGCTATCATCATCGACTCTCCCCCGGCGACCTCGATTCGGATGGGCGGGATGACCTCTCGGAGATCTCTGCAGACAACGATTATTTAGCCGCCTTCAATCCGGCCGATCCATTCGACGAAGTCGACGGGGCGCTTTTTCTCAAAGATCTTGAGACTTACAACACGCTTTCAAAGCGCGACAATTTTCCGGGGGCGCAAAGTGTCAAGGAAGTCAAATTCCTCATCACCGATGTTAAGACAAATCCACGATTGCACTTCATCAACGTAAACGAAAACTCATATCACTACGACTTCGCCCGATACGTGTTGGGCCGATATCGGGACTATGATTTCTGGACTGGAAACTCGGCCTTCAGCAGCCAGACCTATTTCACCAACAACCGGATCAACCTAGCTGGCTCCCTCGTGTCCCATGAAAACTACGTCGCTTCAGATGGAAAACGCGGCATCTATACCATGGAATTTTGGCCCACTGATCCGGTCTCATTTGAGCATATCCAAATGGCCTACGAGTTGATCAACCGGACCACTCCTTTCATTGATCGTCTGGCCTACCACGCACCGAGCGAAACCCAACGAGTCATTCAGGACGCCAACCGAGAACGCTTTGAAAACTCATTTATTGAAATCATTAAAACCGATGATCTTTTTTCTAACATCGACTATCAACCGATGAATCAGGAAGCCTCATTTGGGCGTCTCGTTCTCGCTTCTTCAGCCACCACCCTTTCCGCGCGAGACATTGTCATCTTCCAAAATCTTCCCAATGACCTCACTCATATTGCGGGCATTATTACCGAGATTCCTCAAACTCCCCTCTCCCATATCAACCTGAAAGCAAAACAAAACAATACTCCTAATTCATTCATTATCAATGCATCAGAAGATCCACGCATCTTGCCCTTCATTGGGGAAAACATCTTCTATCAAGTCTCCCCGGACGGCTTCGAAATTCGTTTGGCGAGCGAGGCTGAGCTCGATAATTACTTCGATTCCATCCGCCCCACTACCACCAGCTATCCTGAACGAGACCTCAGCCACACCACCATCCGACCTTTTAATTCGATCGCCTTTTCCGACACCAATGGCTTCGGAGGGAAGACAACTAACCTCTCCGTTCTCCATGATCTAATGCCGGACAAAGCACCCTTTGGCTACGGAGTCCCCTTCTATTTCTATGACGAATTCATGAAGCACAACGGCTACTATGCGGAGGCTACCGCAATGATAGCTGAGGAGGATTTTCAAAACGATCCCGCCATCCGCGAACAACGACTCAAGGACTTTCGCAAACGTGTCAAAACAGAAAGCAGTTTTCCCACCTGGATGATTTCAGCACTTACCGATCTGCAAAATTCCTTTCCTCCCGAAGTAACTCCACGTCTTCGCTCGAGCGCCAATGCCGAGGACTCAGTCGATTTCAATGGAGCCGGACTTTACGATTCCTATACCCACAAGGCGGACGAAGGACACATCACCAAAAGCGTGCGAC
>PBTU01000122.1 GCA_002729295.1 Verrucomicrobiales bacterium
AAGGCAACGGCCGCAGCCACGGCCAATCGAACCGACGATGGAAATTTCGTCACCACTTTCTCTTCCGGCACCGCCTCCAACGGGCTCTCGCCTTCCAACATCTCGAGCGAGTGATCGACCGAAAGATAACGCCGCATGATCTTTCGGTACTCCGCACTCTCGACCATCTTATCCTGCATCGCCTCGAAGTCCTCTGGGCTCAACTCACCATCGAGATAGGACTCGAGCCATTCCTGCTCCTCCGGCGAGAGTTGGGAAAATTGATCCTGCTTCATGAGATCTGATTTGCCTCTGAGATTTTTCCTTCCACGCATCCCATCAACTGATGACGCAGCCTCTTAAGCCGCATATAAAATGCCGCCGCACTACTCCCGGCCTCCTCAGCCATCTCCTTCACCTTGATTCCCGGCGTGTAAGCCAGGGTAATGAACTGCCGCTGCTTGTCCGGCATCGCCGCCAAACATTCCTCCAATGCGGAATGCTCCTCCCGGCGGGTCTCGATTTCCTCTTCACCTTCATCCGCCATCAAATCAAAGACATCCTCTCTGAACACCAGCCGGTCCCGCGCCATTTTCCGGCGATAGGCAAGGGCTTCAAAACGCGCAATCACGCAGGCCCATTTCATGAAATTCGTCTCGAGATCATATTGCTCGAACTTCCGCCAAGCCACGATAGCGGTCTGCTGCATCACCTCGTCCGCATCTGACCACGTCGGCAGCAAGGAACGAATAAAACGCCGCAAGTCCGGCTCAAAATGGGTAAACCGTTGAATAAAGGCCTCGTATCGGAGGTCTTCCTCGGCGGATTCTTTTTCAGATTGGGACATGGCTTTCCGCCCTACTACTGCCGCTCCTCAAAAATCTAACGATCCGACTTCGCTACTTGCCTTTTGCCTGCTCAAACAACCATTCGTGCAGCTCGGTAGTGCGGAGAACTTCTCCAACAATCCCATGGTTTCCGTCGGGGTATTCGGTGTATTTCACCTCGGCACGCGCCTTCTTCAGCGCCTCTACCATCCCCTGGCTTTGGCTCACCCTCACGATGGCATCTTTCGCGCCGTGGAAAACCCAGATCGGTACTTTCTTCATACTTGAAGCCGATCCCGGATTCCCTCCCCCCGCGATGGGCACACCCGCCGCAAACAACTTCGGCTCCTGCTCCAAGATGTGAAAGGTCCCGTAACCGCCCATCGAGTATCCCGCAAGGTATACCCGTTTTTCATCAATCGGAAGATTCTTCAATAGCTCCCTCACAATCTCCACCACGCCATCGGCCTTCGCACCATTCCAACCCAACTGATCCGGATTCTGCGGCGAGATGATAAAACAAGGTCGCTTCCTGAAATTATCACCACTCGCAAAGGTCCGCGCCTGCCCGGGCGAATCCGGCGTCATGACATCGCCTCCCCGTCCATGTAACCACACCACGAGGGGATAGCCGACGTCCTTCGATTTCTTCATCTTCCGCTCACCGAAAATGCGATACTTCAAGCCATGCCCCTCCGTGCGCTCCCAGTCACCCGTCAACAATTTGGCAAATTCATCCGTCGCCACCTTGCCATTCTTCGCAGCCTCGGCCTCCTCCATTTCAACCAGCTTCGCTTTCACCCATTCCTGGTCGGCTTCGGACAATATCGCCAATTGAATGGTGAACACCTTTCGGTCTCTCGACCTCCGGATCGTCACCTTCCCGTCCGATGACTTTACAAATTCAGCCCGAATCGTCTTTCCACCTTCCCCGGTCGTCCACGTCCGGACTTCGGCAAAAGACCACAGAGAAACACTCAATAGGATCAACAACACCCTTTTCATTTCCCCACCATGCCCCCTCTCTACCTCCAATCAATGAAATTTTGGAGCTTAGCCCCCTGCCAACTCGACAACGACGCCTTGGAAGCCTCAGGCAACTTCCAAATTGTTTATAATAATGCCTCCGGTGTTTGGGTTTCTTGGGCCGGCAACAACGGTCCCCCTCAACACCTCGCAACATGTCGCTGTCACCTACGACTCGGGAACGCATCTAGATTTTCATTGCGTCTCGTGGAGCCGGCATCCAGTTTTCTTAATGATGAACACCACGAAGATTCTCGGCTTGCTTGCCATTTTTTTCTCAAGCTGCGCCACCCGCGTAGAAGTCGAACCCCGCCCCGCAGGCTGGGTGACTCCCAAACTCACTGCCGCCGCCCAAACCGGACAACCGGTCGATCTCAAGTACGCCCTCAGCGGGCCCTGGGCCGCCGTCTTCTTCTATCCGGTCGCGAATACATTCTAGTGAGCCAAACAAGTCAAATCGCTGCAGGCTGCTGCGCCCACTTTCGCCGAAAAAAAGATCCAAATCATCGGAGTCTCCATGGACACCGTGCCAGACCAAAAAGTCTTCTCTAATAAATTACGCGTCACCTTCCCCCTCCTCGCGGACATCGATGGGAAAATTTGCGATGCCTTCAAGGTCGTCCACCCCAACGACAAAGCTAACCGGGAAACCTTTCTCTTCCGCGATGGAAAGCTCGTCCACCACTTCCCCAAAGTCGATGCCGCAAACCAAGCCGAGGAACTTCTCGAAAAAATTGCCGAACTGAGCCGATAGGATGAGCTGATTCATCAACGAGGCTTCTCAAGCTCACAAAAAATACCGCCGGCGGGGATCGAACCCGCACGATCTAGGATCAATGGATTTTAAATCCACAGCGTCTACCAATTCCGCCACGGCGGCTTCTCTTCCGGGCTGAGCGGAGTCTTTGACAGCAAACCGATCTTGGCAAGTCCGGAGAACATGATCCCGTCACAATCAGGCACTTTCATCGAGGCCAAAATCGCGCCGTATTCGATCACTTCTGCTTTGAGCCCGTTGGCATTTCGAAGGGTGAAAAACTCAACGGGATGCCAGTCCGAGGTTGTTCCGTGAGGAGAAGTTTCAAACTTTTAAAAAAAGTTGGCCCATTAATCGAGAATATGAACTTCGACCCGGCGATTCTTGCGACGGCTGGCCTCATCCTTGTTCGGGTCCGCCGGCTGGCTGTCTGCGACACCAAGAGATTTCAATCGCTCGGCGGGAATCCCCTGACGGACCAGAAAATCGAGCAGAGCCTTCGAACGTTCGCGGCTCAGCTTCAGATTATCCGCTTTTCTTCCGAGATCACAGGTGTGTCCCACGATCTCAAAACGAGCCTCGGGATAAACCATCAGCACCTCCTTCACTTGGGTGAGAACCCTTGTTTGCTGCTCCTTCAAATCGGTCTCTCCCTCGGCGTAGCGAATGGGGTCAATCGTCGCCATACGACGCCGGAGTTGATCAAGTTGCTTCTCCATCGCGGCATTACTGAGATGCAAACGCCCGAGATCAATGCGAACCTTCTTCAAGTCCGCGGTCTTGGCTGCCAAGTCAGCATTGAGCGTGTTTTTCTCCCTCTCTAATTTAGCCAGCTTTGCCTGCTGGTCTGGCTTTACCGTCATTCCTGCGCGAGCTTTTTTTAAGTCAGCATCTTTCTTCGTCACCTCCATACTCAGCCTTTCCTTGTCCTGTTCTAGAGCCTCCACCCGAGCCGAAACGGTAGCGTAATCTTTCTTCAGTTGCTTCGCTTCGGCTGCAACCGCAGCGGCGTTCTTTGATTCCAGCTCAGCGCGGGTAAGGCGAGTCTTCGTCTCCGCAAGGGTCTTTTGAAGTCGGTCCCGTTCGGTAGTCAGACGAACGGCAGATTCAGCAAGCTTGATCTTCTTGGCCATCTCCGTTTGCGCGGTGCTCATACCGGCTTTGGCCTTAACCAAAGCGTCGCGCGCTTTCTCCAGCTCTTGATTCAATTGCTTGCTCTTGGCCGAAAACTCGGCCTTTTCCTTGCTTAGTTTCTTGGAAGCTTCGACCAATTTGGCGTTCTCCATCAACTTGTTTTCGGCAAGCTTCATCGTCTTTTGGGCTGCCTGTAAATCGGTTTGGGCCGCCTTTAACTCCTTACCGAGTTGGTCACGCTCGATTCCCAGCTTCTTGGCCGAAGCCGCGAGCTTCATGCTTTCAGAAATCTTGGTGTTCATCGCCTTCAACAATGTTTGCGAATCTTCGTAATCTCTCCTCGCCTTCTCAAGGTCGGCTGCGAGCGCGGTCTTTTCCCGAGCGAGCTTGCTTGCGGCCATTACAGCATCTTTGCTCTTCAGGAGATTGGCTTCCAAAGTTTTTACCTTCCGCTCAAGCGACGCCATCGCCGATTTGCTAGTGGCCACTTCCTTGGTCAGAGCATCACGCCGAACGACAAGTTCCTGATTATCCTTTCCAAGCTGGGCTGCCCTGGCCGCCAATTCGGTCGCCTTTTTCAAATCCGACTGCATCGTCTTCGAGCCATTGCGCAACTTGGTTAGCTCGACTGTTGATTGCTCCAACTTCTTCTTCAAATCGTCACGCTCTGCCGTCAGTTTATTTGCGACCATCGCAGCCTCCTTGTTTTTAGTCAGCTCAACCTCCATTGAGTTTACCTTTCCTTCGAGAGTGGTCATTGCGGAGTTGCTTGCCGCCACTTCCTTGGCCAAGGTATCACGTCGGGCCACCAATTCCTGGTTTTCTTGTCCGAGCTTGGCGGCATTCGCGGCAAGTGCCGTCGCCTTGATCAACGCAGCCTGCATTGACTTCGCGGCACCTTGATCTTGAGTCAGTTTTTTCTGAAGGTCCGCCAGCTCGCCGGTCAACTTTTTGTTGGCAGCAGCCAGCTTCTTCGTCGCCATTGCAGCATCCCTGTTTTTAGCCAAATCAGCCTCCAAAGATTTCACCTTTTCTTCAAGAGCAGTCATTCCAGTCTTCCCCGCCGTCACCTCCTTGGCCAAAGCGTCTCGGCGGTCCACCAGTTCCTGGTTTTCTCTCCCTAGCTTGGCGGCACGCGCAGCAAGCGCCGTCGCCCTGGTCAACGCGACCTGCATCGACTTCGCGTCGCTCTGGAGCTGCTCCAGCTCTTTTGTTGATTGGGTCAACTTCCTCTGCAAGCCATCGCGCTCTTCGATCAACTTCTTGTGAGTGTCCTCTAATTTTTTCGCGGCCTGAGCGAGAGAGACATTCTTCTTTAGCTCCGCCTTGATGACTGCCTGCTCATTTTTAGCCACCAGCATTTCTTCCACCGCGAGTTCCAGCTTGTTTGCCAATTCATCCCGCTCCCCCAAAAGCGTCTTGTTCTCTTTGCCAATTTTTTCAGCCATCGCAGCCTGCTCCATTATTTTGGCCAGGCGGCCTTCAAGCTCCGTCATTTTGCGTTGGGATTGATCGAGACCGACATTTGAATCAGCCAATTCCTTCTGCAAGCGAGCCCGCTCATCAGTGAGCTTCTTCTGCTCTTTGGCCGCCATCGCCAACTTGCCCCACAGGTCGTCGCGCACTTTAATCAGGACCGGGGTATCGAGCGCTTTCTTTTTCGCTGCGGCAAGATCTTTCCGAAGTTCCGCCATTTCCGATTCACGGCTCGCCAAAAGCTTGTTGAGCTTCTCCTGCCCCTTCACGGCTTTTTGTAAATCCGCCGTCAACGCGCCACCTTTGGCACGGACCGTTTCGAGACGCTTGATCTCCGCATTACGGGAAGCGAGTTGAGTTTTAATCGCACCGGCCTGTTCTTCCAGCAAGGCGATCCGCTGGGCCGATTTGATCTGGGCGACCTCGGCTACCGAGGCGCGCTTGAAGAGTTCATCGACCCTCGCAATCAGCGCATTCTTCTCGCCGCGCAAAACCTGATACTGACCCAAAAGTGTCGAGCGTTCGGCGGTTTCTTTGCGAAGCAGTTCTTCGAGCTTCTTGGTTCGACCCTGCAATGCCTTTAGCTGACTGAGCTTCACTTGAGCCACCGCAAGTGCCGATTGCTCCTCTTTGAGTGACTTTCGCAAGCCGGCTAAATCGCTTCCGACCTTTCTCCGAAGAGCTACCATCTCGCTGTCTTGCGCCTTCATGCCCTCACGAGCCTCGGCCTCGAGCTTCTGATGCTCACGAATTTTTTGAGCCGCTTCATCGAGCTGCTTCTGCAGTTGCTCGACCTTACCTCTTTGATCCGGAACCTGAGGACGCTTTGCGAGCTTAGCGTAATCTTTTTGCAGAACACGATAGTCCCGCAGGGTCTGTCCAAAATCCTTTTCGAGCTGGAGAACCAATTTAATCAGCTTCTCCCGTTCCTCACGGGATTTATCAGCTTCCTGGGCACAGATCGGGGAACACAGCGTCAGCCAAAACGTCGCTATAACTTTAAAAAAATTTGCCATAATGGTGCGGAAGAGTGGAATATTCTAAAAAATTAATCTTTTAGGCAAGCGGGAATTAGAATTCCTGGCTTTGCTGCTTCAGTGATTGAATCCTGCATTCATCAACGTTTACTGGCCCCATGACGTGGAAAATCCCATTCTTTTTACTCACCGCACTCCATTCCTGGGGTGCCTCAACGCCGAATATAGTCCTCTTCTACGCTGATGACCTTGGATACACCGACCTGGCCTGCCAGGGGTCGAAATACTACGAAACCCCTAACCTCGACCGCCTCGCCAAGGAGGGAATGCGTTTCACCCAAGCCTACGCCTCGGCCGCCAATTGCGCTCCGTCCCGCGCTTCCCTGATGACCGGAAAATACACCCCGCGTCATGGAATCTTCACCGTCGGCAACTCCGATCGCGGCAAAGCGCAGCACCGCAAGCTCATCCCGATCAAGAACACTACAATCCTCGATCCGAAATTCACCACCCTCGGCGAAGCTCTCCAAGCCCGCGGCTACCGCACCTGCGTCGCGGGCAAATGGCATCTCACCGAAGACCCGACCAAGGACGGCTTCCACACCAACTTTGGCGGCACCACCTGGGGACATCCTAAGTCCTACTTTTCGCCCTACAAAAATCCCTACCTCAAAGACGGACCGAAAGGAGAGCATCTCCCCGAGCGCCTCGGCCGCGATGTCTCGGGCTGGATTAAGGAGAACGCCGAGTCGCCCTTCTTCGTCTACTTCCCCTTCTACTCGGTGCACACCCCCATTCAGTCGACCAAGGAGCTCAAAGCCAAGTACACCAAAAAGACTGGCAACAAGTCCCACAACAACCCGGCCTACGCCGGCATGATCGAATCCATGGACACCGCCATCGGACAGATCCTCAAGACGCTCGATGATCTCAAGATCGCCGGCAACACCCTCGTCATTTTCACCTCCGACAACGGGCCACACGGAGCGTTTTCCACCGCCGATCCCTTACGGGGATCGAAGGGGATGTATTACGAAGGAGGCATCCGCGAGCCCTTCATTGCCCGATTCCCCGGCATGATCAACGCAGACACAACCAATGACACCCCGATTCATCAAGTCGACCTCTTCCCCTCACTCGTTTCACTAGCCGATGGAAAACCCGACTCCTCTCTCGACGGGCTCAACATCCTTCCCGCGCTCAAAGGAGAAGCTCTCCCCGAGCGCACGCTCTTCTGGCACTTCCCCGCCTACCTTCAGGGATATAGCGCCGGGAACGGTTCGGCCTCCCAACACTTCCGCACCACACCCTGCGGCGTGATCAGGAAAGGCGATTGGAAATTGATCGAATACTTCGAAGACAACAGTACGGAGCTCTATAACCTTAAGAACGACCTCTCCGAAAGGAGCAACCTCGCTTCCAAGAAGCCCGAAAAAGTCAAAGAACTCCTCGCCAAACTCAAATCCTGGCAAAAGAAAACCAAGGCCCCTATTCCCACCGAAAAGAATCCAAAATTTAGGCCTTAAACTCAATTCACCTTTCTGCACTGGCGAAGGCCCATTCAAACTTCCTGTCTCACGACCTCGTTCCCAAAACCCCGCCTACGGCAGCCGGATGCTTTAGTCATACAAGTTGGCGAGGGTAAAATGGCGCCCGGGAAGGAAGATCGCGAGGCAAATTGGAAGAAAGAAGATCGCCATCTGATGCAAAAGAAGTCACACCCAGCGCGTATTTCGACTCTGCAAACACCTACCATGAAACGATTTTTGATTTTGCCCCTGTTCTGCTGCCTTCTTTTTGGTGAAGAACCCAGTGAAATCAAAGAAGGACACTCCCATCAGGGCCACGCCTTCAACGAAGGACCACGCCAGGCATCCCCGCTCATCGGAAACACCGGGAAGGTCCACCTCCCCATCACATGCTCTTGGAATCAAGGCCAGGCCTACTTCAACCAAGGCCTCGGTCAGCTTCACGGATTTTGGTATTACGAAGCCGAACGTTCTTTCCGTAAGATCCTCGCTCACGATCCCAATTGCGCCATGGCCTACTGGGGACTCTCTCAGGCCAATTACTCTAACGAGAAACGTGCCAAGGAATTCATCGCCAAGGCAACCGAACTCCTCAAAAAAGAACACTTAAAAATCACCCCTCACGAACGTGCCTATCTCGACGCCGAAATCGCCTATCACGATGACAAAAAGGAGAAGGACTCCAAAAAGCGCATCAAAAATTTCATCCGCGCATACGAAGACCTCATCCTGAACCACCCCGACGACATCGAGGCGAAGGCCCTCCTCGTTTGCCGCCGCTGGCAGTTCAACCGCAAAGGTGTTCCCATCAGTAGCTACCTCGGACTCGACGCCATTCTCGAGCAAATCTTTGCCAAGGAACCCAATCACCCCGCCCACCACTACGCCATCCACCTCTGGGACAACCGCAAGCACGGGCAAGCGCTCGATTCGGCCGCCCGCCTCGGAAAAACCGCACCCGGCATTGCCCACATGTGGCACATGCCCGGACACATCTACTCCAAGGCCAAGCGCTATCACGATGCCGTCTTTAGCCAACAGTCCTCCGCACGTGTTGACCACGCACACATGGCCAAGCATTTCCTCATCCCCGACCAAATCCACAACTACGCGCACAACAACGAATGGCTCGCGCGCAACTTCGGTCACCTTGGTGATGCCCCCGCCGCCCTAGCCATGGCCAAGTCTCTCCTCGCCAACCCGCGTCACCCGAAACTCAACACTCTGGAAGGCCGCTCCCATTCCTACAAATACGGCCGCAACAACCTCCTCAAAACTCTTGAGAAATTTGAACTCTGGGAGGAGACCTTCGAACTCTCAAATACCCAGTGGCTCGAAACCCTTCCCAAGCAACCGGCTCATGATCGCGCACGGCTCAGGCTAATCGGCATCGCCAATTTCCACCTCGATCATCGCGTGGAGTTGATGCAAATTATCAATCAAGTCGAAGACCTGCTCGCCGACGAAAAAGAAAAAAAACAAGTCGATGAGGACAAGGCCAAGGAAAAGGCCACCAAAGAGAAAAAGAAGGAGGGCGAGATCAAGAAAGCCGTCACAGAAGCCGGCAAGAAATACAACCGCCTCATCGGGTCGCTCGAAAAAGATTGCGCCGAACTCCTCGGTTATCTCGCCGAAATGAACGACGACGAAAAGACCGCCAAAGAGTCACTCGCCAAATCCTCGGGCTCCGCCACCTTCAAGGCACTCCGCGAACTCCAATTCGGTAACAAGGAAGCGGCCGAGAAAGCCGCACGGAGCGTCCTCGACGGCGATAAAAAAGAAACCGTTTCACTGGCCAACGCCATTACCCTTTTCCATCGAATAGGCAAAAAGGAAGATGCAAAAAAAGGCTTCGAGAAGCTTCGCGTCTTTTCTTCCGAGGTCGACCTCAAGTCCCGTCCCTTCGCACGGCTCGCCCCGATTGCAAAGGAGTTCGACTACCCTACCGACTGGCGCCAAGCCCACAAGCCCGCCGACGATCTTCTCCCACGTCCCGATCTCGGCACCCTCGGTCCGCTGCACTGGACTCCTCCCGCCGCGCCTGCCTTCAGCCTTCCGGACCAACACCAAAAAAACATCTCCAGCTCCAGCATGGCCGGTAAACCGCACATCCTCGTCTTTTACCTCGGCGCCGGATGCCTCCACTGCACCGAGCAACTCACCGCCATGGCCAGCCGCTACTCGGACTTTGAAAAGGCCAAGCTCCCCATCCTGGCCATCTCTACCGACAAGGTCACCGACCTCAAGAAGAGCCAAGACAACTACGAAAAAGGCGATATTCCCTTCCCCATCGTTTCCGATCATCAAAAAGAGATTTTCAAGAAATTCTCCGCACACGATGACTTCGAAAACCAGCCTCTCCACGGAACCTTCCTCGTCGATGGAAAAGGCCGCGTTCTCTGGGCCGACGTCTCAGCCGACCCATTCATGGAAATCGATTTCCTCATCAAGGAATCAAATCGACTCTTGGAATTGCATCGCTAGGGAAATAGGCCTAGAATCTGAGCGATTATGACTAGTTGCCGTCTCTCGGAATACACTCTTGGAGTCGTCCTCCTGAGCGGACAAACCCAAGCCGAAGATTCCGTCGCCCGTATCTGGAATGAGCATTGCCTCGCGGCCATTCGTCGGGATTTCCCCGCGCCCACCGTCCATGCGCGGAATCTTTTCCACAGCTCGGCTGCGATGTATGACGCCTGGGCTGCCTACGATGACACCGCTGTAGGAGTCTTTCACAACGAAAGCGCGGCCGCCGAAAACCTTGAAGCCGCCCGCCACGAAGCGATCAGCTACGCCGCCTACTGGGTGCTCCGTTCGCGCTATTCCAGCGCGATTGGGGAGGAAGAAACAATCGCAGAACTCACCGCCCGCATGACGGAATTTGGCTACCCCGTCACCAGCGCCTCCGTCGTTGGCACCACCCCGCAAGTCGTCGGTAACCGGTGCGCCGCCGCGATCATTCAAGGACAACAAAACGACGGCTCCAACGAACTGCAAGATTACCGGGGTCTCGACGGATACCTCCCAATTAACCAGCCGCTCATCCTTCAGAATTCGGGAACCGGCCCGCTGGTTGATCCCAATCGCTGGCAGCCGCTCGCTTTCGATGTCGCCTTCACGCAAAACGGTCAAATCGCAAGCAAGGTCCAAATCTTCATCGGCTCGCACTGGGGCGATGTCACTCCCTTCGCTCTCACCGGTAACATCGATCCCGGACCACCACCTTTTCTGGGCGGGATCGGGGACCAAGAATTCAAGGACAACAACGTCGAGGTCATTCGCTTCAGCTCGCGCCTCGATCCGACCACTTCAGGCGACATTGATATTTCTCCGGCTTCCCTCGGTGACAACCCTCTCGGGACCAACAACGGCACGGGGTATTCCTACAATCCCATCGCCCTAGAACCCTACACGCCCAACATCGTCAACCACGCCGACTTCGGGCGCGTCATCGCAGAATTTTGGGCCGACGGTCCTCTCTCCGAAACACCGCCGGGACACTGGAACGCCATCGCCAATGAGGTCTCCGACGACCCTCGTCTGGAAAAAAAATTCCGCGGAACCGGCCCCGTCCTCGATGATCTCGAGTGGGATATTAAACTCTACCTCGCTCTCAACGGGGCCGTACATGACGCCGCCATTGCCACCTGGCACAATAAAGAAAAATACGACTACGTTCGTCCTATCACGAGCATTCGCTACCTCGCCGGACTCGGTCAATCGTCCGATCCCAGTGGTCCGCTTTATCACTCCGGCGGAATCCCTCTCGAACCGAACCTGATCGAACCCGTCACCGTGGAAACCGCCGCCCTGGGCCAACGTCACGAAGGGCTCACTCCCAACAGCATCGCCATCCGCACCTGGCAGGGAGAACCCAATGACCCCGAAACCGAATTCGGCGGTGTAGGTTGGATTGCTGCGAAAAACTGGCGCCCCTACCAACGCGACACTTTCGTCACGCCGGCCTTTGCAGGATACGTTTCCGGTCACAGCGCCTTCAGCCGGGCTGCCGCCGAAGTCCTCACCGCCTTTACCGGAAGCCCGTTTTTCCCCGGAGGCCTCGGCACGCACACCGTGGAAGCAGGACATCTCGAATTTGAATACGGCCCTTCCACCGACGTCCAACTCCAGTGGGCCACCTACTTCGACGCCGCCGACCAAGCCGGTATCTCCCGCCTCTACGGCGGCATTCACGTCGCTCCCGACGACGGACCCGGGCGCATCATTGGGTCGGAAGTTGGCATTGGGGCATTTTACAAAGCACTACAATATATTAACGGAAGCGTTCTCGAAAATTTCTCCTGTACGGTTTCTCCCTCTCCGGGAGGAATGACCATTACCTGGCCTTGTCTGCCGGGATACGAATACCAGGTCCAGTCATCCACCAACCTCGACCCTGCAAGCTTCACCACACTCTCGCCAATGGAAACTTACGAAGGGACCAACGCGAGTTTCTTAGACACGGAGAACTCATTAACACGCAGGTTCTACCGCGTGATTCGAGTGAATCCCTAAATCATTCCGCTGGCAATTTGGGCGGGTTTTGAAAGTGTGACAGCGTCGTAATTTTCATCAGGAAGCAAAATCACGCTCAAAATCCCTATCCCTAAAGGCAATGCGTATATTCTCTCGCCCCCTCGCAGCACTTACAATTTTCGCAACGTCCTTGATTTTTTCCAGCTGTGGCCCATTTCCGACACCAAGCGGAAGCTACACTCCCTCTCCTCGCGTAGCCTTCAAAACACTCGTAACCATCCGGAACAATTCCGACAAAAGCATCATGCTGGGACTCCGTGGTCCGGAGACTAAATTCATCTCACTCCCCGCCCGTGGCAGCCGCACAGTAAGCCTCAGCTCGGGCCTCTACAAGTATGCCGCAACCGCCAAGAATACGAATACGATCTCAGGCTACAAAAGCTTCGGCCGCGACAGCCGATACACCTGGAGCTTCAGCGTCAACTAGGGCGCGGATCATCACTTTCCAAAAGCGAGTCTTCACGGGCTCGCTTTTTTTATTGGATCACTGCCCATGATCTGCGCTTTATCCTCAAGTGACTGACAGCACAAGGGACCAGCTTCAGGACGGCTCATACGAATTTCTGGCGATCTTCCTCGAGGGCCTTCCCTTTATCTTCCTTGGCACCCTCGTCAGCGGCTTCCTCGGAACCTACCTCCCGCGCAACGCTTTCGAGAAGGTTCTTCCGAAAAACCCCATCCTCGCCATCATGGCGAGCGGTCTTCTCGGCGCCGTTTTCCCCGTCTGCGAATGTGCTGTCGTGCCTGTCATCCGACGCCTCGTCAAAAACGGCTTCCCCGTCTCCTGCGCCCTCGCCTACATGCTAGCGGCTCCCATTTTCAATCCCGTCACCGCGATTAGCACCTTCAAGGCCTTCAATGATTCCTACTTCGTCGTCGGAGCCCGACTCGGCATGGGATACCTCATCGCCGTTCTCGTCGGCATTGCCATCCTGAGGGTTGCCCACGGACGATTCCTCAAACCCTCCGCACAAGCCGAGTCCGGCCACGAGCACGATCATCCGCGGAACCTGAATTCCGCGATGAATAATTCGCTGCGCGACTTCATGGACGTCGGACTATATTTCACCATCGGCGTCATTCTCACTTCCCTCCTCAAAACCACTTGGATCGACCCCACCACCGACTTCTGGAAAGGCCTCACCGACAACTCCATCCTGGCCACTCCCGCCATGATGGGCCTGGCCTTCTTTCTAAGCCTCTGCTCTACCTCCGACGCCTTCATCGCGGCCAACATCGGTAACTTTTCCTACGCACCGAAACTCGCCTTCATGGTGTTCGGCCCCATGATGGATGCCAAGCTCCTCTTCCTCTATTCCACCGTCTTCCGCTGGAAATTCATCATTATTCTCCTCGCCGCTCTTTTCGTTCTCACGGGAGGATTATCCATCCTCGCTGAGACCGTTTACGAAAACTACTGGGAATCCGCGCAACCATGATGTCAGCTCTCCACACTCGGCTCTTTGGACTGCTCGCCCTTTGCTGGGGCTCTGCGCTGATCTATTTCTATCACTCGCAACGCATTCAGGAATACCTTGCCAGGGACTTCCACACGCTCGTTCTCGCCGGAGGGATTGGCATCATCATCCTCGGCCTCTACTCGCTGATCAATCCACAGGAAAAGAAAAGCTGCTGTGACCACGAACACAAACATGATCATCACGACCACCCCCATGATCACAATCATCATCACAATGATGAAGGACACAGCCACGATCATGACCACGGTGAAGAAGAGCACCCCGGCGACTGCGACCATGAGCACGAGGGTCATGGCCCCGTCGCGACTTACCTCCTCACCCTGGTTCCCCTCATCCTCGCGATGACCCATACTCAGGACAAGCTGTCCAATCGGGGCATGGCCAAGAAAGGCCTCTACGAAGCACCCGCCCTCAATGGCCTGAACGCACCAGCCGCCTTCACCCGGGAAGACCTTAAAAAACGAGTCCCGAAAAACGAAGAAGGCGAATTTCAACTTCAACTTTTCGCCGCCTACTGGGCCGCCGGTGACCGTGAAGTTCAGAGTATCTACGAAGGCCTGCCCGTCGAACTGGAAGGACGGGTCGCCCCTGAAAAAATCGGTAACGAAGCCGATGACCGCATGCGCATTTTCCGAAAAATCATGTCCTGCTGTGCAGCCGATGCCCAGTTTGTCGGTGTTTCCATGGAATTCCCCGACGACGCCAAACGCCCCGCCGTCGACGAATGGGTCAAAGCTTCCGGCATCCTCACTTTCGAAACCAGCGACAATAAAATCCTCCCCCTCCTCAAGGTCCGCATCGTCATTCCGACTGAAGAACCCTACTCCGAGTTCCTCCTACGCCAGTAACAAGCCCTCATGTCCCTTCCCAAACTTCGCGACCAACTTCTCTCCACGGTTCTCGGATCTGCCGACTCTGTCGACCTGCTGATCACAGCCCTTCTCGCTCGCGGACATGCCTTGGTCACCGGCCCTCCGGGCATCGGAAAAACAACTCTCGCCCACACTCTGGCCACCTCGCTGAGCGGAAGCTTTCGCCGCGTGCAATTCACCCCCGACCTCCTCCCATCCGACATTCTCGGTTACAATCTCTACCGCCAGCAAAGTGGCGAGTTCGAATTCATCCCTGGACCGGTTTTCGCCAATCTCCTCCTCGCCGACGAGATCAACCGCGCCTCTCCCCGCACCCAGTCGTCTCTTCTCGAAGCAATGAACGAACGCCAGGTCACCATCGACGGCGAAACCAGAGAACTTCCCGACCCCTTCCTCGTCGTCGCAACCCAGAACGACACCTCGTCCACCGGCACATTTCCTCTACCCGAGCCACAACTCGATCGCTTCCTCCTCTCCATCCCGATGAGCCTGCCCGATGACCAAACCCAACTGGAAATCCTCCGCTATCACTCGGAGCAGCCGAAAGTCGAAGTCGAGCCCGTCATCGATCTCGACCCACTCAAATCACTTCAGGACCAATCCGCCACCCTCCCTGTCTCCGATACCCTGCAACGTTACCTTTTAGCCCTTTGCCAGGCCGTCCGCGCCACCCTCGGGCAGGATCACTCCGTCTCCACCCGGGCCACTCTGGCCCTCCAGCGCGCCTCCCAGGCCGCAGCCCTCCTCGACGGCCGGAGCGAGGTCCATCCCGACCACGTGCAGAACATTTTCCCCTTCGTCCTGCGCCACCGACTCCTCGCCGAAGAAACGCCCGACGCCGACTCTCTCCTCGCAAACGCCCTCGAACAGACTCCTGTTCCTTGATTCATCTTTTGATTTTAGAAAGTTGATTTATAGTCCCCTCGGATGGGATACGCCTTTCGCCTCGCCAAAACCGTTCTCGCACTTGCGCTTGGGACAGGTTTTTTCGCGATCGCCGGCGGCCTGATCTACCTCAACCAGGTCGGCTTTCCCGGCCAATACGGCGACTGGGTTCGCAGTGAACTTTCCGGACGAGGGCTTCATCTTGACTTTACCTCCCTGCGCTTCGACCTCCGGCGTGGGCTGGTCGCCACCGATGTCCAATTCTATGCCAATAAGCGAGATTCCATCCCCATTCTGGAGGCCCAGGAGATCACCCTCGACCTCGATAAGACAAAGGCCCTCCGGGGGGAGTTCAAACTCATTAACCTGATCATCATAGATGGTTCCACCTTGGTCCCAACCAAAAAAGAAAACGAAAAGCTCGAAGCCTCGGGCATCAACGGCCGGGTCACTATGACCGATTCCGGACGTATCCGTTTTCATGATGCCAGCGGTTTGATTGAGGGCATTCAGGTTTCTTTCACAGCTGATTTCAAGGCTCCCGTCCAAAAAAAGAGAACTCCTGAAGACGGGCCGAAAAAGGAACCCAGAACCGCCAACAAAATTCTCCATCTCATTTTCGAAGAAATGGACCGCTGGGAGCTCCCGAACGATTTACCCCCCGAACTCGAAATTGTCGTTCGAGGCGATCTGAGCCATCCCGACCGAATCAACACCGAATTTTCCTTCAGCGCACGCAACCTCAAGCGCAACGACTACGCCTTGAAAAAACTCAAAATCGAGGGTGATCTCCGGGCCCAACTGGTCACTCTTGACACCATCTATCTCGAGGACGAAACCGGCTATGCCTCCGGCGAGGCGGACTGGAGCATTACGCGCCGCAAAGGCCGCTTTAATCTCGACTCCAGTCTTCAATTTAAAGACTTCATCAACTCCTGCTTTATCGAAGATGAGAAAAAGGAGATCCTCCCCCGCCTCAACATGGCCCGCTCGCCGGTAATTTCCGTTTCCGGAAGCTTCACCGCTCTTCCCGACGAAAATTTCTCGATAAAAGCATCCGGCTCGGCCCACCTCGGAGATTTCAAATTCCTTAACACCCGCTACGAAGAACTCAGCTCACAGTTCTCCTGGCACGATGGAGACCTCTACCTCCGGGATCTCATGGTAAAACACGCCGACGGGCAGCTCGATGGCAACATTCTGTCCCGCGGCAGATTAGTAAATTACAAGCTCACCTCCACTCTTCCGCTCTCTGCCTTTGATCCCTTCATCACTCCGGGAAGCAAGACCAAAAAAGAACTCGAGCGTGTCAAGTTCGGCAAAAACTCCCTCCTTGATCTCGACATTCAGGGTGAGATCAACCGCGATGATCTCACCACCTGGACCTCCACCGGCAAAGCCCACATGAACAATCTCATCTATCGCGACACCGCTCTTCATCGACTTGCAATGGACTTTGAAATCGGGCCGAAGAAACAGGAGTTCAAAAACGTCAAGTGCCTCATCAACGATGAAAAAGAAGTCGCCCGCACCCGTGTGCGAGGCAAAGCCTCCAGCGAACTCACCATCGGCAGTGTCCTCGTCGATCACGAACGAAAACAAACCGTCATCAGCAATCTCCAAGGCAAATTCTGGCCCTCGCCCATCGTTCGCATTTTCGCCCCGAAAACATCGGCCCACCTCGAAAAAACCTACCGCTTCCACCAGCCACCTTCTCTCAAGCTCAACGGATCGTTCGATAATCGATTCAGAAGCGATGAGAAAAATATTTATCTCATTGAAATCCAGACCGAGGGTCAAACCGACTATCCCTTCCTTGGCAAACCACTCCCTGTCACCAAACTAAAAACCAACGTCACCGTCCGGCGCTCCCTGGTCACGGTAGACAAGCTGTCCTTCTCCACGGTCGGTGGAACTGCAGCGGGAAAAGTCGTTATCGACGCTACCCGACAAGCCCCACCCAAGTATACCGGTGACATCAGATGGAACCGGCTTTACTTCCCCGAAATCTCCAAAGTCTACAAATTCAAAGAGAAGGAAAAGGGATGGCTCACCGGCCAAATCGCCTTCAGTGGGGTCGAAAGCGACCTGCGGCAATTCAACGCCACCGGAGTCATTGGAATCGAAAAAGGAAACCTTGTCGCCCTCCCCATCTTTGGCCCTCTCTCCCCCCTCATCGCAGGCGTTCTGGGGGACAAACGGATGGGATACGAGCGGGCCAAGGATGCCTCCGCCACCTTCGCCATCAAAAACGGAGTTTGGATGACCGAGGATTTCAGCGCTGTCTCCACCAGTCTTAATCTCACCGGCGAGGGATGGATCGATCTCAACACCGATCGCATCGAAATGATTGTCCGCATCAATGCCCGCGGCCTTCTCGGCTTGCTCACCACGCCTCTCACACTCTTAAAAGGAATGTTTCAATTCCGCGGCACCGGCGACTTCACCAACCCAAAGTGGAAACCATCACCCTTCACCCGCCCCGCCAAAGGCTTGGCCGACCCCATCTTCCGCAAACCTGGTCGCGCCCAGATCATCCAGGAGTAGCGTCTGCTTCCGGGTTGTTGGAGAGTTGGATCTCAACACGCGGATCTGCTCTAAAGCTGGAAGAGAAAAAATTTTAACTGCGGATGCCGCATGGCATTTCGCCCGAAAAAATCATCCGCCCGGAGTGGCATGAACACGGCATTCTTTCGCCACTTGCTTCCAGGTAAAGCTCATCCGAAGCATGTCCTCGAGAAATCGATTCTTTTCCGGAAGGCTTCCAGCTTTGGCCAACTGGCGATGGTTTTCAAATCGACTGAAGAGCACATGTTTAATGTTTGTCTGGGGGACCACTTTTTCGCCGTAGCCTCCAGGGATATTGGACGACCAAAATCGAATATGCTTCTTCCCGTTTTTCATTATCGCTCCCAAATACACCACCAAATGGCCCCGCTCCTTGCCGCCGATTTCTTCCGTCCACCAGATTTTCATAAAGTCTCCCGGCAGCGCATGATCGTAACTCGTGAAGTTCTTCCCGCACTTGAGTTCGGCAAATAGCTTGGCCGTGCCCGGGCCGTTGGCATTCCATCTGCCCCAGATACCGTGACCATCGGGAACTTCGTCGATTTTCAAAAACTCCCATCGCTGTTTGCCGGTCATTTTCAAGGAACCATCCTCGATGAGCTTGTCGATGACTTTTAAAAACACACAATAGGTTGCTCCGGAACAAAATGAAGGGCTCGCAACTTTTGGTTTGGTGCTAATACCCTGATCACTCAAAGCCACTCCATTTTGCAAATTCACGATCGCTTTCTTCGAGGCCAGATACCCGCCGCCCTTTGGCATCTGGTTCACGGCCCAAAGCACGTATTGATTTAATGGCGGAAGCTTTGAGGTCTCCGCCGGGGCTGTTCCGATTACCATCAGCCAGATGAAAGATAACGCTCTCATGCTTCTTCGTAGGCTTTTCTGACTTCATCCGCAATGATGCGAATCCCCTCTTCAACCACCTCTTTAGGCATGGTGTAACTGACACGAATACACTCTCGGACATGCGGCCAATCTGTGCCTTCAGGCAAACCAAAGAAGAAATACTCGCCCGGCACTACAAGAATTCCTCGCCTTTTGAGTCGCTGGTAAAGTTCTTTCGACGTAATCGGTAGGCCTTCGAACCAAAGCCAAAGAAACAAGGCTCCTTCGCTTCGATGAATATAATAGGGAATCTCATCGGGGAGATACTTCGCAAACCATCTCTGAGCCATTTGCGAACGCACTTCGTAGAAAGGTCGCACTACTTCCCGGCTCAGTCGCAGGACCTCTCTACTTTCCACAAGTGGACGCATGATCTCCTGACCGAGGTTTGGATTGGCTAATCCCACTATCGATGTCATTGACGACAAGGCGCGGCAGATCTTTTTGTCGGCGATCACGATTCCTGTTCTCGTTCCAGGCAACCCGATCTTGGAAAGGCTCAACGTGAGAATCATTCCCTCATCCCAAACCGGCTTCACTTCGGAAAAGATGACATGAGGAAAAGGCGCGCCGTAAGCGTTGTCCACGATGAGCGGGATTCCTTTCTCCCGCGCAATCTCGCGAAGGTGTTCGATTTCATTATCGGTCAGCACATTCCCGGACGGGTTGGTCGGACGCGACACACAAATCGCCGCGATATCGTCTCCAGGATCCACCGCATCAAAATCAACGCGGTATTTAAATTCATGTGCCCCGATTTTCTCAATCCTCGCCGGAATAGCCTCGAAAAAACCTTCTCCTACCGCCTGATCGCAATACCCGATGTATTCCGGGAGCAGAGGAAGAAGGATTTTCTTCCTTCGACCATCCGCAAAGCGTCCGGCTAGCGCGTTAAAAAGCATAAAGAAGGCCGTTTGGCCGCCCATCGTCACCGCAAAATTTTCCGCGGTGACCTCCCAGCCGAATTCTTCTTTGAAAAGGTTCGCCAGTGCCACACGAAAAGCTTCGTTACCGGCCGGGACATCATAATTGCCCAGAGCTCGCTCCATGCCACCAGGCTCAGCAAGAATTTCTTCCATACGACGACGCCATACCTCGTCCATCTCGGGAATATGTGCCGGTTGGCCGCCTCCTAGCATTTTGACATCGCCTCCACCCGCGAGAGCCTCCCCCAAATCGTCCATCAATTCGCCGATTCCGCTTCCCTCGCAAAGATTTTCTCCAAACTTCGACAGCTCCCAGTCCATGACAAGGCCGACTTTAATGCGAGATGGGCACTTGTCACTGAAATCTCTTCTCTGGCTTACCCTCTTGACGGGGAATTTTAAAGCGACCGGAAACTGCCCCGACGATAAACAGCAATAACAGAATCCGTCTCTCTATTAATCGTTGTCCACAAATCCTGCTTTTTCTTCAGATCCCCTCAGCTCCTGAGTATTTGTTCCAACACACCCATTTTGCCACATCTGATTTTGAAAAACTCTTTCTAGGAAAAAACTCCAAAAAGATGTGTCATCGGCAATCCCCCAACACAATCCATCTCGGGGAAACGTTTGATCGTGATCCCCGGTTCTCCAAAAAACAAATTTTCTACAATGCACAAAATTATTCTATGCTCCCTGCTAACCCTCTCGGCCCACGCCGCGGATTCAGTATTCGTCGAAGCCGAAGCCTTCTCTGATAAAGGCGGCTGGTCCACCGACTCACAGTTCATTCTCAATATGGGGTCGGCCTACCTCATCGCCCACGGCCTCGGAACGCCTGTCGCCGATGCCAAGACCGAAGTTACTTTCCCCTCTGCCGGCACCTACCATCTGCACGTCCGCACCAAGGACTGGGTGGGACCTTGGAAAGCCGAGGGGGCCCCGGGTAAGTTTCAGGTTCTCGTCAATGGCAAGGCTGTCGAAAACACCTTTGGAACAACCGGATCCGAGTGGTATTGGCAAGACGGTGGCAAAGTCGAAATCTCCGACACGAAAACCTCTCTCTCCATCAAGGACCTTGCCGGATTCAATGGACGTTGTGACGCCATCTTCTTTTCCAAGGACGGCGCAGAAACTCCACCCAACGAAGCCGAGGCTCTCTTCAAATTCCGCCGGCAAAAACTCAATCTCCCCGCCACTCCGCCGACGAAAGACGGCTATGACCTCGTTGTAGTAGGCGGCGGATACTCCGGACTTGGAGCCGCTATTTCCGGCGGCCGCCAAGGACTTAAAGTCGCCCTCATTCACGACCGCCCCGTTCTTGGCGGAAATGGTTCATCCGAAGTCCAAGTCTGGGCCATGGGCGAAACAAAAAGGGGGAAATTTCCGCATCTCGGTGAAATCATCGAAGAATTCACGGACTATTCGCGCGACTCCCCCGGTCTCATTGAAGAATTTCAGGACGACCTCAAAAGCCAGGTCGTGAAGGCCGAGAAGAATATCGATCTCTATCTCGAACACTTCGCTTTTAAAACGAACACCAAGGGTGACAAAATCGTCTCGGTCGATGTCGTTGATACGACCTCTGGCGAGTTCGTCCGCATCGCCGGTAATCTTTTCGCCGACACCACCGGCCACGGCACCATCGGGGCCCAGGCTGGGGCGAAATTCATGATGGCCGAGAAAGGACACATGGGCATGTCTAATATGTGGTCCTACAAGAATAGCGACAACCCCGTCGCTTGGCCCGAGACACCCTGGGCTCTTCCTCTTGAAGAAGAACACTTTCCCAAGCTCCATCTCTCACGCGGACCTTACGAGAAATTCCACAAAGCCGAGTGGTTCTGGGAAGGCGGCTACGACAAACATCCTATCAACGACCTCGAGCTCATCCGTGACTGGAATCTCCGCGCCAACTTCGGAGCCTTTACCAACATCAAAAAGAACAAGGCCAACGCCAATGCCAAGCTCATGTGGATGGCTTACGTCGGCGGAAACCGCGAATCACGTCGCCTTGAAGGGGACATTATCCTCACCGGCGACGATATCACCGCCCGCAAGGACTTTCCCGACGGCACCGCACCCACCACTTGGTCTATCGACCTCCACTATCCCAAAAAGGAATACCTAAAGGGCCCCGCAAAGGATAACCCCTTCATCGCTATCGCCGTTCATGACCGTAAGGTCGACCGCCAAAACGGCTACCCCATCCCTTACCGCACCATGTATTCCAAAAACATCGACAACCTCTTCATGGCCGGACGCTGTATTTCCGTCGATCGTCGCGCCCTCGGAACGATCCGCGTCATGCGCACTTGCGGCATGATGGGTGAAGTCGTCGGCAAGGCGGCTTGGATCGCCACCAACAATAAGACGAATCCGCGTGGAGTTTACGCGAACTACCTCCCCCAACTCATCGAACTCATGGAAACTCCCGGTCGCGCCCGTCGTGCCTCCCTGAATGGAAACCTCGTCGTCCCCCCTCTTCCCGAGGGCGGACTGCGAACCCGCCCAAAGAAAAAGTTAGTCATCAACTTAAAAGGCATCGTGGTCGATGACACCAAAGCCAAGTTCACCGGCACCTGGTTACACTCCGAGGGCCTCAAGCCTCACATCGGAAACGGCTACCGCTATGCGTCGGGCGACGCTTCTGCCCTCTTCCAATTCCGCATCAAGAATACCGGAAAATACGAAGTTCGATTTTACTACCAGCCCCATGAGAATCGCACCTCGAAAGCTCAGGCTGAAATCACGCACGCCGGAGGCAAGGCCACCGTCATGCTCGACCTCACCAGAGCTCCGGCCCAAGGCAAATACCAGGTCCTCGGAACCTACGAATTCAACGACGTCCTCAGAGGCTCCGTTGTCTTATCGAACAAAGGCAAAGGCCACCTCCATGCGGATGCCATTCAGGTGATGAAAAAATAGCTCCCTTTTCAAAAGCCCACAATCTGCGGTTTTCCCCGCAGTCGTGGGCTTTTTAACGCCTTCAGATCCCCTTATATTCCCAAGGTGACAATATCGTCACATTGGGAAGTTCGGAATGTGGCGCTTTTGTCACATTAATCTTCAACTTAAGCCTGAGATCGGGCTCATCCACAAACACTACATCAAACACAACCCCATGGATTCAATCGTAACCATATTAAAAATCCTCGGCGCTCTCGGCGTTTTCCTTTTCGGCATGAAAGTCATGTCCGAAGGTGTCCAGAAATTCGCCGGCGCCCGCATGCGCTCAGCCTTGGCCTCCGCAACAGGCAACCGCTTCAAAGGCGTGCTCACCGGCCTCTTCACCACCAGCTTGGTGCAATCCTCATCAGCAACGACCGTTCTCGTCGTTTCCTTTGTGAACGTCGGTCTCCTGACCTTGGTTGAATCAATCGGGGTAATCATGGGGGCCAACTTGGGAACAACCATCACGGCTTGGATTGTCGCCTCGATTGGTAAGTTCAGTCTCGCCAAGATCGCCGTGCCCATTATCGGGGTAGGATTCCCGATCTTTTTCATCGCCAAAGGAAAAATGAAATCCTTCGGCGAATTCATGGTGGGATTCGGACTCCTCTTCCTTGGACTCAGTCTCCTGAAATCCGAAGTTCCCGACCTGAAGAGCGGCGTCAAAGCCGACGAAGGTGTCATTGCCAACATCCAGTGGTGGATCTCAATTCTCAGCAACAAAGGATACCTTTCCTACATTCTCTTTATGATTGGGGGAATCCTCCTCACTCTCATTGTGCAGTCTTCCTCCGCCGCGATGGCCATCACCATCACCTGCGCCACGCAAGGGTGGTTCGGAACTGACGCCTACGAAGTCTTCAAGATCTCCGCTGCTGTTGTGCTCGGAGAAAATATTGGAACAACCGTAACGGCTTGGCTTGCCTCACTGGGGGCCGGCACCGAAGCAAAACGAGCGGCACGAGCACACTTCATGTTCAATGTCATCGGCACAGTCTGGATGCTTATCGTCTTCCCGCTCTTCGCCGCCATGGTATGGAATATCGCCCAGCATCTTCCAGAAGGCCTGAAATCCGCCAAGAAAGACTTTGGAGCCAGTGAGGTCGCTTTCGCAACCGCCATCTTCCACACGACCTTTAACCTGATCAACGTCTTCGCTCTGATCTGGTTCGTTCCGCAAATTGCTTCTGTTGTTCAAAAGTGGGTTCCCTCAAAAGATTCAGAGGACTCTGGGAAAAACCGCCTCCGCTACGTCTCACAGAACCTTGTCGATCTTGGTGAACTGAATATTGTCGAAGCCGAAAATGCCGTCCGCAAGATGTCCGCTCACACCAACGAAATGTATCAAGGCTTCATCAATGTTTTCCAAAGTCCCGGCGACGATCTTTCCTCGGAAGTCTCTCGTCTTAAAAAGATGGAGGACGAAGCCGACCTCATGATGCAGGACATCACAGAATACCTCGTGAAATGCTCTGCCCACGACATCCGGGAAGAACAAGCCGCTAGCATCACCAAGATGATTCGTGTTGTTGCCGAGCTCGAAGAAATCACCGATACAATCTACCGTCTCGTGAAACTTGTTGAGCGAAAATACAACAAAGATCATCAGTTCACCGAACACCAAACCAAGCGGATCGGTGAAATGACCTCCGTGGCAGGTCAAGCCCTTGGCGCAGTCGACAACTACATCCTCCAAACGGTTCCTCCCGAAGTCATCGCCTCTGTGATGACTCTTGAAAATCAAACCGACAGCATGCGTAAATCTTTCAACAAGGAAGCGATCAAGCGCATGGCCGAGGGCGACATAAAGGTCGAGATGATCTATATGGACATCAACAACCAGCTCGAATCGCTCGCCAACCACACCCTCAATGTGATGCAGGCAAGTAGCCTGGCTGCTCCGCCGGCATCCTAGATCCAGCGGATCACTGCTCTCCAAAAGCCTGACACTCCGGTGTCAGGCTTTTTTTCTGCCCCGATATAAGCCAACATCTCCCCGTGCCCTTCCTCGTCCGGATCTACCGCCTCGCCGTGATTTTTTTAATCGCTTGGCTCTTACACCAGGAAAGCCCGCTCCCCACGACCGCCATCGACTACTCCCAAGCCTTCCCGAGCGGCACCGCTTACGACACCGAATCCCATGAAGTCCGCAACGCCGACAACAAGCTCCTCGGATACTACCTCACCACTTCCCCTCAAACCGATCATCTCCGCGGCTACTCCGGACCTACCAATCTCGGTCTCACCCTTGACCCCACCGGCAAGCTCATCGATGTCAAAATCCTCGCCTCCGCCGACACCGCCGACCACGTCGAAGACATCATCTCCGACCCCAACTTCCTCAACGCCCATCTCGGCCTTACCCTTGGCTCTCCCGGCAATCCGCAAACCGACGCCGTCTCCGGCTCCACTCTCACCAGTCATGCCATCACCCGCAGTATCATCGAACGACTCGGCGGAGAAACCACTTCCAGACTCTTTCCTACCAAGATCCTCCTCGCGGAACTTGGCGAAATTCTTCCTGCCGCCAAATCACTCGGAACCCACCCCGACTGGACCGGCGTCATGACTGTTCTCGACGAGAAAAAGAACATCATCGGACAAGCCCTCCGCACCGCGCCTTCCCTCGAATACCTTCACGGCTACCAAGGCCCCACTGACACGCTCATCATTCTCGATCCCAACGGCGACACCATCATTGGCCTCCGCTTCCGCAAGAGCTACGACAACGAGGATTACTACGAGCGCATTCTCGACGACGACGATTACCTCAAACTCTACAACGGAAAATCCGTGCAGGAGATCATCGATCTCGACTATGCCAAAGCTGGCATCGAAGGCGTCAGCGGAGCCACCATGACTTCCTGGGCCATCGCCAAGAGCGTCAAACGTCGCCTCGCCCATTTCGATTCCCGACGCCAACCCGTCCCCTTCGAGTTCCCATGGCGCAACCTTCTCCTCATCATCCTTACCTTCGGAGCCATCGTCTTCTCCTTCACCAAACTCCGCGGCCGACCCTTCCTCCGCCTCTCCTGGCAACTCTTCGTCATCATCACCCTCGGGTTCATCCTAGGCGATCTCCTCTCACAAGCTCTCTTCATCGGCTGGGCTAAACACGGACTTCCTCTCGCCGATTCATACGGTCTCATCCTCCTCGCTGCCGCTGCTCTTCTCGTCCCTTGGGCCAGCGGCCTCCAACTCTATTGCCACCACCTCTGCCCCCACGGCTTTCTCCAGCAATGGTTCATCAAGTTTCCCATCAAGCCGCTCAAAATCCCGCCCACCCTTCACAAACTCCTCTCCAACTTACCCTCCTTGCTCCTCGTAATCATCGTGGCCTGCCTTTTCCTCGGAGCCTCTCTCAATCTCGCCGACTTCGAAGCCTTCGACGCCTGGCTCTGGCGCTCCGCCGGCATCGCCACCATCGTCATCGCTATCCTCGGCCTCCTCGCGTCCCTCTTCATCCCCCTCGCCTACTGCAAATACGGCTGCCCTACCGGAGCCCTATTCCGCTTCCTCCGCAAAACCTCCGCCACCGATAAATTCTCCTTCCGGGATCTCATCGCCGGCCTCCTCCTCATCCTCGCAACCTTCAGCTGACTCATGTCAACCAACGCGAAACTCTACGATGGTCTCGATCTCCTCTTCCGGGAACTCTGGGGTAAGACCCTACACCACGGGCTCTGGATCAAGGGTAATGAATCTCCCGTGCAAGCCCGCAACAATCTCGCCCAAGTCTGCCTCACCGCACTCGCTCCTCAAAAGGGCGACACCATCGCCGACATCGGGTGCGGCTACGGAACATTCAGCCACCTCATTGTCAAAGATTCAGACTGCCAAGTTCACTCCATCACCAATTCCCTCGCCCAAATCCAAGCCGCCACGTCCCACCCAAATATCACCTTCCACCACACCGACTGGCTCGACCATTCTCTTCCTCCACGCTCCCTCGACAAAGCCATCGCCCTCGAGAGCCTCTCACACTTCCCCAACTTCGACACCTTCCTTTCCGCTACCTCAAAATCACTTCGTCCCGGCGCCCTTTTTGTCATCTCCGATTGGTATGCCAAACCTCACCCTTCTCCAGTCGAACAACTCCTCCTCCGAAACCTCGCCAAAACCGGAGCCATCCCAAATTGGCGACCGATTAATCACCTCCTTACCGCAGCCTCCCGCCATCACTTCACTTTACAAAACCAGCAAAATTTCTCTTCTCAAGCAGCACCAACCTGGAACGCCTTTTTCAAATTATCCTGCCTGCTCCCCTTTCAAAAACCAAAACTCATTCCCCTCCTCTCAAAAACCGCCCTTCACCGTCCTCCTCTCCTCATCTCTTTCCCTCTCCTGCGACTTGCCTACCATCTCGGCATTCTTGAATACCATTTATGCATCTTTAAAAAAGAACATACCACTTAACCGTATACTGATGCCTAGAGAGCCATTTGATCACCATGTCATCTAAAAACATCTTCCCAAAAGCGCGATACTGATGGTCGGAAAAATTATTCCGCCCAAGCTACCTATTTCCGGACCACCTCAGTATTTTCCAAGCAGACACTTCCTGTGTCTGGGAATCAATGGCTCCTTCCGCGACGACGCAAAAACTCCTCCAGCAACTCCTTGGAATACCCGCCTTCACCAACTCTCTCTTTGAAAGGCTTAAACTGATCGCTCCGACAATCAACCCCCACACCTACGGACTCCGCAACATCCATCTGGCGCGCACAAATTTCTTGGGTGATCCGCTCATAGTAACGCGATATTTCACCAGACCCACTCCATTTCCTAGATTCGTTTCGCTCACGTATTCCCCACCGCCGGACCAGCTCATGAGATCTTCGGAACTTTCTACAACAAGATCGAATTCATCGACAGCGCGGAGATTTCGTTGGATCTCTACCTCAAAAAATCCATTCACAACTTGTCCTGTAATTCCCGCTCCCGTTCCTCTCACCTGAAAATCCGAGCCGCTCGCAAACTCTCCCAGATTACTCAAGCCATCCCTATCAGGATCACCAGAATCATCAGTGATAGCATTCGCTGATTTCCACTCGGCATAGCTGACACCACCTGTTCCTCCCGGACTGCCATGAATATCCGCACTCGACCTCCAATTGCGAGGATCCATGTGGACCGGATTTGTCGCCGGAGCAATGAGAACCAGGGAATATCCCGCACCGTCTCCCGCGCTCGGCCAGGGATCGACATCTTCATAGGTGAAGTCCCGAATCACTCCCTCCGCGAGGCTGGCCAATACGACTTGCTCGCTCCCGTTCCCCAGATTCCCCGAAGAAAAGACACCACCAATTCCCACCGCCGGATATCGTTCGGAGAATGCGGCGGCATTTGAAACCAGAACCACACGCTCCCCAACTCCGAGCAGGCTATTCGCCGAAAACGAAAAACTAATCCCACTCGTAAATTCCACTCCCGATAGATCTATCGTCTTATTCCCGATATTCATTAGCTCAATAAATTCGTAATCATCGCGATCCGTGGATACCGCTACTTCATTGGGCGCAAAGGGCTCCGCAGGACGATAGCTAAACTCTGAGACGACGAGGTTGGTGGCATCTGCCGGTTCCGTTTCGACATTAAAACGAGCCACGTTCAGTGCGCTCCAGTCACCGGTTCCCGGATTGTATGATCTGGAGTACAACCACCCCGACTCCACTAACTCAAGCGGAGTAGAACTGTGTATTCCTCCACCCCCTGCCGGCTGCCCCCG
>PBTU01000005.1 GCA_002729295.1 Verrucomicrobiales bacterium
ACACTGGCGGGGTGAATATCCTCGCCGCGTACGTCCTTGGCTTGGGCTGCCCAGCGGGCGCGTAGTGCGCTGGAGACTTTAACCCGCGGGGTCATCTCTGGGGCTTGGTTGACGGCGACGCCTAAGTAGAGCGCGCTGTTTTGACCAATGTCTGCAGGAAAGGGCGTTAAGCTGCCAAGCTCTACATTGAAGGTGCCATCGACGATGTCGACGCTGTCGTAGCTTTCACTCCAAATGGGCTCGCCTTCGTCTCGCTCTGTGTACAAGCTAAACACGATGGGATAGCTCGCTGTCACAGGCTGGCGGGCTGCATTAAAGAGACTGCCCTGGTAGCTCAAGGTGTCCTGCGCCAAGGCGGGCAGGCTCAGCAGCATCGCCAGCAGCAAGGTGAGACTGTGTTGTTGCGTTTTCATCTCTCGTCCTTTTTGAGCGATAGTATCTTCAGCGTGTCAGCTAGCTTCTTTACGCTCTGCGGCTAAGCTATTGTGAATGGCTCCATTCAGTTTTCGTAGCGATAGCGAACGTAAATCCCGTGTGCATTGCATGCATCGACGTCGGGACCGATGTCGTAGAGTCGGATGCTACGCCCAGCTCCCGCATCCCGTGCACCATTAAAGAAGTCATGAGGCTCCGTATCGCAAAACTGCTGGAGGCCTTGTAGACGCCATGTCTGGTCGCCGATCGCAATTGTTCCCCTGTTTGTATCGTCCCATTCGCCATAGTAATCGATCTCGAGAACGACTAGACGTGCACCGTCGGCGTCTTCAGGTGCCGTAACTGGCACACTCTTGTCTTGGCCATCGCCGCGCCCTGGGTCGAGACGCAACTCCGTCTCAAATACCCGGCGAGCCGAGCAATCCTGCTCGCAAATACTGGGTACGGCACCGCCCGGATCACAGGTCTCACCTTCATCGATGATGCCATTGCCGCAGACCACAGCCGTGCATATGCGAGTGCATCCGTCATCTTCTACATCATTGCCGTCATCGCACTCTTCCCCGGGGTCCATTATGCCGTCCCCGCAGCGTTTTTCAGTGCAGTCAGTTCGGCAGTTAGCACCCGGTTCGTTACTGTTCTCATCGCCCCGGTCGCAGGTTTCATTGCCCAACCAGATAATGCCGTCGCCGCAGCGCGCGATCTGACAGCTGTCTGTGCATTCATCTGTGGCAGTCAGATTGCCGTCATCACAGGTTTCGTTAGCATCGACTTGTCCGTTACCGCATTCCAGTAAACATCTAGGGTCGCAGCCATCGCCCGCGTCGAAATTACCGTCATCGCAGGTCTCGGCGGGGTCAATTTGACTGTTGCCGCATTGGAAGGTTGTCAGACGCACTGGTTCTTGACTACCGCAAGTCAGGGTAATCGCACCTGGGACCGGCTGACCGTTTTGTTCGAGCTGTTGGATTCGGCATAAAGTCTCTGCGTCCACGGAGCCGTCAACGATCAGGTTACTGGGCAAACGCCAGGCATTATCAGCTCGGCGCGTGATGTTAAGACCCCAGTTGTTTATTCGGCGTGCAGCCTGCTGATTGCCCAAGTCGCGGTCAATGACGCGTAAAATGTATCGTCCTGATGCTGGTTGACCGATGAGTGCGTCAAAGCTCTGTGTCGGTATCGTTTGTTCGGGGTAGATGGTGACGATGTTCGCCCTTGATTCATTAACCGCGTTCGGCTCATGGAGTATGTAGGAGGCACCATTGGGCGCGATGAGCAGGACTTCAAGCTGAGCGATGTCTGGGTGGGTGATGTCAACCACCACGCTGATGTCTGTAATGATTCCGTTGTAGTCAATATCAAGAATTGAGTCTGTACCCTGATTGGATGCCCGCGGTACATCGGCGGGTGTATTCTGTGAGCGCGCTGATTCTACGAACAAGTTTGTAAGCGGTGTCTGACCGGCCCCTTGGTCTCGGATGCTACCTGCATTGATACTATCGCCATTGGACAAGCTCACCAGCAAATCACCATCACCGTCAATGGCAACATCGTCGATGCCAACACCCTGGGCACCATTTTGCCCGACCAGGCCGTTCGCCCCCGGTTCTCCCTGGGGTCCCTGCGGTCCTTGTGTGCCTCGTTGGCCCGTTACGACACCGAGGTTCTGTTCTTGGCCATCGGAGTAGCTGACCACCAAGTCGCCATCGGTAATTTGCATGTTGGCGACACCGCGGCCATTCGAACCGTCTGCACCATCTTGACCGTCCTGGCCTGGATTGCCCTGAATGCCTTGTCCACCTGGTGCGCCCTGTGCGCCTGGGGCACCCGCTGGTCCCACCACGTTACCCAAATTGACCACCTGGCCATCGGAGTAGGTGATGACCAATTGACCATCTTGTAAGTTAATGCCGGTAATGCCGCGGCCAGCCGGCCCGGCTCCACCTTGAAGACCGTCAGCACCAGCTGGTCCACGCGCACCGGGGACACCCTCGATGCCCTGGGGGCCGCGGGGGCCTTGGGGGCCTTCGACTCCGGCGGGTCCGCGTTGCCCCGCGGGGCCTTCTACACCGGCGGGTCCAGCCACGCCCGGCGTGCCTTGGGGACCGGCTGGCCCCTGTTCGCCCTGAGGCCCTGCGGCACCGACGGCACCCTGTGGTCCCGCTGGGCCGGCGAGGCCCGCAGGGTCACCGACCCATTGGCCGCCTGCGTTGATCACTTCGGTGTCACCAATGCTCACACTCGCCGGGTGGATATTCTCCCCGCGAACATCTTTCGCGTGCGCAGCCCAGCGGGCGCGCAGGGTGCTCGAGACTTTTACCCTTGGGGCCATCTCGTCTCCGCTATTGACGGCGATGCCGAGAAATAGATTGGCATTTAAAGCCAGGTCGTCGCCAAAGGGGGTTACGCTGCCAAGTTCCACTGTAAAGACGCCGTCGACCACATCGATGCTCTCGTAGGTCTCTGTCCACAGCGCATCGCCGCCGGCGCGGTCTGCATATAAACTAAACGCAAAAGGATAGCTGGCATTGACCGGTTGTCTCGCTGCGTCGGCCAGGTGACCTTGGTACGAGAGCGTCTCTTGGGCCAATGCGGGTGCGGTCAAAGCCAAAACGAGGGCGAATGTAAAAGTCTGTCGTAATGCCATCATGGGTTAAAGCCTCCTTTAAGAATCAGCTGACCGTCTGTGGACTCGCCATGGCCTGTGGTGATTTTTGATTTGAGTGTGTGGTTTGCATCGACGCTGGTCCCACCCAAGGTGAGAAAGTGCCCGGTCATAATGAAGTTTTGGACAGTGGGCTCGCTGTCGCAGGCGTCGCCCAAACCGTCGTGGTCGGCGTCGGCCTGGTCTGGGTTTGCCACGTCGATGCAATTGTCCGTTTCATCCGGTGCGCCGTCGCCATCACCATCGGCTGGCGTGGCTGCGTCTGGCTCAGGAGTGGCGTCCTGGCGAGTGGTCGAATCTGCTACACCCGTTGCGTCCGCTGCAGGCATCTCGGCATCGGCGACGTTGGCATCGGTTTCATCGGCAATGCAGCTGTGACTGCCGTCGTCTACTGGCACACACGAGAAGCCGGGGGAGCAGCCGATGCCATTCTCAGCGCAGTCGCGCGCAGGTCCGCTGGGCAAGGTCTCCCCGCCGCAGCCGACCGCAAGGGAGAGCAGACAGACCGCAGCCCACTGTCGCAGTACAGAAAATGTGTTCATCACGTCCTCCATTAAAAGAGACGACCGATGCCTCAGCTCAGCCATAAACTGGCTTATGGTCAAATGACTAAAGTCGGTCGCAGAGAGTATGGAAGACCGGGTTTCCCGGGGTCAATGGAAAAGGGCACAAAGTGGGTGCGTGTGCGCACTGAATGCACAAGCCAGACTTGTGCGACGCTATTCGATAAGCCCGACTGTTCGAAATGAGTCCAGTGTGTCGCGAACGGCTTGCACTGGGTCGCGGTATTCTACGCCCAAGTCGTGGGTGACTTTTGAGCCGTCGGCTCTGCGGTAGCGGCCATCTCCCGGACCCAGCAGTCGGGTCATGGCGTTGATCTCATCGTTAAATCGCCCGGCGAGCCGAACCACGGCATAGGGGACGTTGAACCAAGGCCATTTGTAGCCTTTGGCTTTAAACTCTGGGCCGAGCTTGTCGATGGCCTTGAACATATCCAGATGGCCCTGGTGGAGAATGTATCGATTGCCTGGCGCGTCCGGGTTTGTGAGGGCTTTGACATGGGCTTTTGCCACATCGCGTACGTCGACGACAGGCGCCATCATGGGGCAGTTGGGCAGGACTTTGACCTGTCCTTTGGCAATGCGGTAGAGCAAGTCGACAGAAAAGCCAACCCACCGGCTGAGGACCGGTCCAACGACCACAGATGGATTAATCACCACGAGCTCTAAGCCGTCATCGTCTGGCAAGCCATCAACAAAATCCCACGCGGCCTGCTCTGCCAGCGTCTTTGAGACGTGGTAGGTGCCGATGTCGCCATTTTTCCCTGCGGTCTGTGACCAGTCGGCCTCTGTGATTGGGGGCAGGTCGTCGCGCCGGGGGTCGCTGGCCCGGCCGTTGGTGTACATGACCGCTGCAATGGAAGACGTCATCACAACCCGGGTGACTTGCCCGTGGGCCGCTTTCAGGCAGCGCATTGTTCCATCGATGGCCGTGGCGATGATGGTCTGGTCGTCTAAATAGGCCTTGCCCTTGGGCAGGGGAGACGCCGCATGGACAACCAGGTCACAGCCGTCCATGGCACTGTCCCAGCCTGCATCGAGATTAAGGTCGAGCTGGATTAATTCGACGTCTGCGTCGGCAACGCCTAGGACCACGTCGTCTTTTAGGAACTGACAGCGCTCAGCCTCGCTATTGTGGACGCTGGCGCGAATCGCGTAGCCCGCTTCCAAGAGTTGTTTACAAATGTGAGCACCGATGAAGCCATCGGCCCCTGTGACCAACACTCTGTTCATGTGACAAAACTCCTATGGCATGGTGCGCTATGGGCCCATAGTGGCATCTGGTGCGGCTGACCGATAGTGCCAAAACGCTGGAATTGCCCTAAAGGGCGCCCCCAGCGGTCTTACACTCAATGGCTGGGGCTAGAACCCAGGGCCGAGAGTCCAGTCCAAGGAGATTGCTTGGCCGCAATGAGGCGCTTTGACTGTATTGATGCCGTCGGTTGCCTCATCTGACTCATCTGCACCGGCTAAGCCCAGGATGCGAAAGGACGCCTCCTGTGGGTTTGCATCGGGGTCGGGCATGGCGGTGATGTCGATATCATAGGCGTCCGATGTGCCACTGATGGTCTCGGTGCCATCGCCATTATCGGTGAATGTGTTTGTATTCAGGTTGAGGCCTTGGTTGCCGCATTGGTTGCCTAACTGAATCACGGCGACGACATGGTCCGTTGTGTGATCGTCCAAAGAGCCCAAAGATCCCTCACAATTGATGGGGTAGGGGGTGAGAATGAGTTTGGTGACAGTCTCATCTGGATTGCCAAGACACGCTTTCTCATAGAACGCAGCCCCCTCAATTTGCCAATCGGCCAAGGCGGGAAGCAAGTCGATTTGGGTCGCATGCCCTTGGCCACCCCGCGTCGCGGTGCCCGTGCCATTGGCATCGCTAGAATTGCTCCCATTATCGCTGCCACATGCGCAGAGCAGTGACACCACACAGTACAAACTAAACCGTTTCATTGGCATTGCTCCTGTTTTGACTGATGACTAACAAAAAATGGAGTAGAACCAAAGCATTCAAGCGCGTGCTGGGCGCAATCCGGTCGACGGTAAATGACCGTCTTCGACACTTTATGATAGGCGCGGTGGGTCATGGAAGACAGCGGAGGCGAGCCTCCGCTAAACTCAGTGTTACCGGTCTGCTTTAAGAAAACTTAGGGGGATATGGCGTTTGTCCACCGGTCAACTCGACATTGACTGGGAAACTATTGTTGTTAAACGCATTGATACCCATGTTTGGTCCAGTTGGTCCATCGATGAAGTCTTGGAATTGCTCTGCCGTAATCCCATCTCGTGCTTCCCAGACGCAGAACACTGGCCCATCGGGGCTGGTCGGATTGAAGGAATGGTTAAAGAAACCCGCATCCAGATTGGCTGCAACGGCTGCAGCCCAACCGGCTTCGTCGGACATTGCTGACATGGCGATGTCCCACCATGCAGCGGCTTTTCCGGGCTTGAATTGATGATGGACGATGAAGAATGTAGAGGCCATGTGAACTCTCCTGTTTGATTTTGTTTTGTCTGGTTAGATTGGGGCACGCCACGATTGACGAGCCGCCAGCTGCGATACCCTACACTACGTGCACGGCGGCTAGTAGAGATGCGGACAGGTCGTTTCGTCACACAGTAAACTGTGTTTTCTCAAAGGCGGTAGACATGACTGGTGATTTTCACAGTGACTATCAAACTTTTACATTGATCAAGCATAGGCTATGACGCGAAGTTGACGACTGCCCTGACTCGGTCATCGCAATGGATTTGTTCGTCGATCCGGTTGAGCGATTAATCCCCCTGGGAAATCGTTCGGATTACCGCCACCGATGTTGCATGCTTTTCAACCCATTTTGGGGCATGCTCCAACTGAATAAAGACCTAAAGAGTCAGTTTTTGACTGGAGCAGCTCATGGCCAATACGTGGATTTTTCAGGCAAACCCAACGATTTTTAAAATCTCTAGCTACCTGTTATCGCAACTCGATGACATCACGTGGGGAGTGAACCGATACCATTCGGAGATCGCACCCGGTGATACAGTGTATTTTTGGCGGAGTAGCGGTCAAGGCAAATGGCGGAGTGGCATTATTGGCAGAGGCGTCGTGACAGATACCCCTCATGAGCGCGTGCTTCGACCAGAGGAAAACCGATTTCGCACCTCTGATTACACACCCGTCGGCGACTCGATGATGGGTGTTCTTATCGACGAGTTGAGGGCCTTGCCACCTGGACTCATTATCGACCGGGAGTTAATTAAGGCAACACCTGAAACCAGCGACCTTTTGATTCTTCGGCAACCGACCCAAACTAATTATCGGGTGTCGTCTCAAGAGGCTGACGCGCTGGAGGTGCTGTGGGCTGAGCAGATTGCCCGCCATGTGCGGTCCCTTGATGTTCCAGTGGTCGACCTTGACGACACACGGGCCGCGCCGTGGACAGGTCTGTTCAACGAGGCCTGTGGCAATGAAGACTGGCTTGAGCTCATCGATCGAGAGTCCGGTGCCAGACGCAGTATTCACGGTCAAATGCAAAAAGCCCTGTCATCATTTTTGAATAGCGAAGTCGATATGGCCTCCTTTCAGTCGCTTTTCGACAAGAAAACGCGCAAGCAATGGCGGGGGTTTGGTTTTGGCGGCACCGGTGTCGCGATGGTCATTAATATGCTCACAAAATACGCGCCCGACAGCCAACAAATGGAGGCACAGTTTAGGCTCGCTGCACAGGCGCCCCTTGGGTTTGATGATGCCGCAAAAAAAATCGATACCTTTACTGCATTTTTAACAGCCCTCGTCGACGGTGGCGAAGCGACCAATCAAACCCTCCAAGTTGGTAAAACGGCGACAATGCTGAGCGCGTTGTGGAGCATTCAGAACTCTGACCTTTGGGTGCCCCATTACACGTCCATTCGGCTTCAGGCGAGAGAGTTTGATCATCTGTCGCCTCGGGCCAGTTACCCATCCATGGGTGCCTATTACGTTGAGTATCTCACCCTCTGTCAGCAAGTTCGGAAATTACTGGATTTACCAGCATGGACACTGGATTTACTCACCTACAAGCAGACAGTGCCCGAACCCAAACCCGCATCATCGAGCGTGGACGATAAAAGCGCGGTCCCGGAGCTTAAACGTCGGGTCTGGATCTTTTCTCCTGGACCCCAGGGCTCTCAATTTGACGCGTTCTTTCAGGCGTCGATCATGGGGATAGGTTGGTCGGGCCTTGGGAGTATTGCCGACCTCGAATCGAAGGATGACGTGCTTCGGCGGCTATTGAACACCGGGCTGTATGAGTCTCGACCAACGAATGACGCACTGTGCATGTACCAGTTCGTCAAGGCGGTAAAGCCGGGCGACTATATCTTCGCCAAGAAGGGCCGGAGGAAAATCATTGGCTTTGGACAGGTCACTGGCGAGTACCGATTTGAGGAAGGGCAGGCCTATCCTCACATCCGGAGCGTAGACTGGCGTTGGCGGGGTCAAAAAGACTTTGAAAACATGAGTATCAAAACGCTCACCGAGGTGACTAAGTACAAGGACTTCGTTCATCGGCTGATGAACTTAATCGACGATGAACTCGTCGATGCAGCGGTCTTGGGTGCTGAGAGTGCCAGCGATACAATTCAATACGACATCGATCAAGCACTCGACGATGTGTTCATGGATAGGGCCAGTCTTCAAAACCTTGAGGGGCTGCTTCGAACCCGCAAAAACTTGGTGCTTCAAGGCGCACCCGGCACAGGGAAAACCTACCTAGCAAAGCGGTTAGCGTATTTGATTGCAGGTAAGAAAGACGATAGCCGAATCAATATCGTCCAGTTTCACCAATCCTATAGTTACGAAGACTTTGTCGAAGGCTATCGCCCGACGGGCGACGGCTCATTCAAACTGCAGAGCGGACGGTTTTTGTCTATGTGCCGCCTGGCTCAGGAAGAGCCCGAAGAATGCTTTGTTATGATCATCGACGAGATCAATCGAGGCAATTTAAGCCGGATTTTTGGTGAATTGTTAATGCTCATCGAGGCGGATAAGCGCACCGAGGAGTGGGAGACACGGCTGACATATGCGTTACCGGATAGCCCTGGGTTCTACGTTCCAGAAAACGTTTTTATTATCGGGACGATGAACACCGCTGACCGATCATTGGCTTTGGTGGATTACGCGTTACGGCGACGGTTTGCGTTTGTCGATTTGGAACCTGTTTTTGAGACAGATACGTTCCGACAACATCTCTCAAAAAGATGGACTGACGGCTTTGCCAAACAAATATGCGAACGCATGGGGAAAGTTAATCGGCTTTTGACTGAGAAATTAGGCTCGGGATTTACCATTGGTCACAGCTATTTTTGTAATCCTGCGGAGGCCGGCCAATCGGCTGAAGATTGGTATGACAACATCATTCAGTTCGAATTAAATCCGCTGTTAACGGAGTATTGGTTCGACGACCCGCAGAGCCAATCGCTGCAAATGGCCATGGAAATGATTGCGGGCGAGAGCGACTAGATGGCAAAGCCCGCGGTCCCCATCTACAACTTGTATTGCTTGTTGAGTTACGTCTGGAACAGTCATCTCGACCACCGTCGGAGTGCAATCGCAAGCCAGGCCAAAACGCCCATCGAGTTGCTGGTTCGGCTTCTGACAGAGGAGGTACGTCGACTCCGGCAACGGGGTCTGGAACGGGGGTATGTCACGCGAGTCGAACGGTTGCCGCGTGTGATCGGCAAAATTCGCTTTGGTGACACATTGAGGACTATGGGAATCCAAACCATGACGCCAACCTGCGAGTTCAGCGAATACGAGATAGACGTTCTGTCGAATCAAATACTCAAGGCGGCCCTGATTAGGGTCAGCCGATTGGTGGGTCTGAATCACGCGTTGAAAGACGATGTTCGACAATTGCTGCCATATTTCTCCCACGTCACGACGTTATCGCTGACTGGGGCTGCGTTGAAGACCGTGAGCTGGCAACGCAACAATCTGCATTATCGATTTGCTCTCCTTTTGTCGGGACTGATTCTCGATCAGACCTTTCCGAGCACTCAGGCGGACGATACAGAGGCGTCCTTTGAGTTTGTGGATTTTACCCGCGATGAGCGACAGTTGGGGACCCTTTTTGAAGCTTTTGTGACCGCCTATTGGACTCGTGAGCATCCCGATTGTTTTGACAGGCTGAGCAAACGGAGCTTGAAGTGGGTGACCGGCGACCACGACGCGGACACAAACGCCATTTTGCCCAATCAAGAAATTGACCTCGAGCTTGTGGTGAAAAATGCGCGCGCGCTGATTGAAGTTAAATTTACGAAAACGCCACTCGTTGCGCGCTACTCGACCGAGAAGTTAAACAGCGTGCATTTACGGCAATTGTATACCTACTTAGAGATTTGCAGGCATCAGTCGCGACCGGCTCAATTTGGGACTCTTCTCTACGCTCAGGTCGGCGACGCCATGCGATATGACTTCCAGCTCAACGGGCTTGCTATGAACGTGCGAACCGTTGACTTGGGGGCACCTTGGGCGGACGTAAAAGCATCGATGGATGGGTTTATTCGCGAAACCGTACAGGCTCTTCATGAGACCCCGTCTGTACTCAAGCCCACATGACCATTTTGATGTTCTTTTGGCGTTGAACCGGACATGAGTCGAGCAGGTCGTTTCGTCAGGTTGCAAACCGTTTTTCTTGGTGGCGTCAGACATGACCCGGGAGCTCTATCCCCGTTGAATGGCCGCGCTGTGGCAACATGATTAGCACGCCCTTTCACAGCTGTTTTCTGTTCACAGTGACTATCAAACTTTTACATTGATCAAGCATAGGGTATGACGTGGACATAATCTGACTTGATATCGATGTGAAGAGTACAAAAGGTTGAAAGAGAAACTACAAAAACTGATGGCCGAATATGGTCGAATCGCTTTGGTGGTGTACCTGGCGACCTTTGTGGTGACCATGACCGGGTTTAGTCTGGCGATCATGCAAGGCTTCGAGGTCGATGGGGCCTCGTCGACGGCCGGGACCCTTGGTGCGGCCTGGGTCGCAACCAAACTGACTCAACCGATTCGCATTGGTGTGACCCTCGCGCTGACGCCATTGGTCGGCCGCTTTATCAACCGGCGGAAGACGCCATCCTGAGGCGACTCGTCAGCCTAGGCCTGTGTTTAACTGGTTACGGGACCGAGACGTACGACACGAACCGACTTCTTCTTAATTCGGCCTTGGCGTAAGAACCGCATCGCTGTGTCTACATGTGCCCTGGCAATGGCCACAGCGCAGCTCGTTGTCAAAACGTCGATTCGGCCGATGGCATCGGAGGGAAGGCCGCCATCTTTAATGAGGGCGCCGAGAATGTCGCCCTTTCGGAGCTTGTCCTTGCGACCTGCCAGGATCAACAGTGTGCTGTTAGCTGGCGCTAAATGATGCAAACTATGGCTGGCCTCGGGCCGCTTGCCCTCGGGGATGGAGGCGCCCGTAAGTGCTTCGATGCGTTCTAGACGATGGGCCTCTTTTGAACCACAGACGATGCTCAGAGCCAGGCCTGTCTCCCCAGCACGGGCTGTGCGCCCGATTCGGTGCAAGTGCACCTCAGGCTCGCGGGACAGTTCGGCAATAATCACCAGGGGTAATGCCTCAATATCCAAGCCTCGCGCTGCAACATTTGTTGCCACAAGTACGCTTGCACTGCCATTGGCAAATTGGAGTAGAACTTCATCGCGGTCCCGTTGTTCCATTTGGCCATGCAACGATAAGGCAAGCGCGCCTCGTGACGTGAGGTGTCGAGCCAGGTCATCGCAATCCGTGCGCGTCTCGCAAAAAACAAGTGCTGCAGAGACCTGGTGATGGGCCAAAAGACTCACGACGAGAGCTTTACGCTGGCTCTGATCACATTTGAAATAGGCCTGCTTAAGTACGCTCGCTTGAACGTGCGCCTCCACACGGACCGCCTTGGCATCACGCTGCACAGTCTCGCTCAGCTGATGAATGGTGTCCGAGAACGTCGCTGAGAAGAACAGCGTCTGTCGTGCTTTTGGGCAGCGCTTAATGATTGTGGTCACGTCATCGAGAAACCCCATGTCCAGCATGCGGTCGGCCTCATCGAGAACGAGTACTTTGAGCCCCGTGAGCTTGAGGGTGCCCTCACTGAGATGCTTCTTTATACGACCAGGGGTGCCGACGACCACATGGACGCCGCGCGCGAGCACCTTCACCTGGTCGCGATGTGGTCGACCACCGCAGACGCTCATGACGCGCACATTATCTAGGCGCTGAGCCAAACGTCGGACTTCTTGGCTGACTTGGTCAGCCAGTTCGCGTGTTGGACACAGCACCATTGCCTGTGGTGTCATCAGCGTGGGGTCGAGTCCGTTTAAGAGCGCCAGCGCGAACGCGGCCGTTTTGCCGCTGCCCGTTTGCGCTTGCCCAGCGACATCATGGCCAGCCAGCATCAGGGGAAGGGATTCCGCTTGAATCGGCGTCATCGATGTAAAACCGGCCTGTGCCAGCGCTTGGAGTAGCTCAGGTCGGAGCTCTAATGTGTCAAAAGGTATGCTCATTCAAAAACGTCCATCATCGGGTTCTTTGCGCCCAAGGTGTGTTCTAAGAAGGGTAGTCCAGAGCCAAACATCTGCCAAAGGAATCTTTTTACCATCGTGTCCGGCTGACCTTCAATCGCTGGGTGTCCTTCCTGTGAATGCTGACCGAGGGGCATGAAATCCCAGAATTGACTTGCCGGTGCCAGAGAGTTCGCTGCCAGCCGAGTGCTTTCGGCAATTTGAAAAATCCCGTGCCCGATTGCAGTTGCTTACACTGTTTTGAAATGGGACTCGTCGGCCACGTAGACTTAAGCGGCATGGCGGGACTGTGTTACGGTAGAGACGTTAGGCTATTGTTCGAAAAAGAGGAGGCGACTTATGGGGATCAAATCGGCGACCATCGGGACACTGCTGGTGCTCATTGCATGTGGGGGCAACGAGGGGTCTCAAAGTGAAAACGGTCCGATTTTCTTCGGTATGGACGCAGGACCGCACTCTGAGGTCGATGCGGCGAATGACCCAGTGTCGCCAATGGATATGGGACCCGAAGATAACCAGGATGCCGAACTTGATCCCAATGCGGATCGTGATTCTGATGGCATTGTCGCGTTGGATGATTGCGATGACAATAACGCTGAACTGGGGGCCATTGATTTAGATGGAGATTGCGATGGTGTGCCGACTGACCAAGACTGCAATGACAACAACGCATCGGTTGGTGTCTGTTGGCAGGCACTCAGCGTGGGTGATGGTCATACGTGCGGGATCACCGCTGGTCAAACCACGGTCTGCTGGGGTGACAACGAGTATGGGAAAGCGACGCCACCAGAGCGGACGCTGTTTACGTCCATTAGTGCGGGACTGGATCACACTTGCGGTGTGACGCCTGGAGGCCGAATTCTTTGCTGGGGCAAAAATGATGTTGGCCAACTTGATGCGCCAGGCGGTGTGCGATTCAAGACGGTGACCACTGGGTCAGTCCACACGTGTGGCATTACCACAGACGACCACGGAGTTTGTTGGGGCGCGAACACGACTGAGGCGGGCGAGAACATTGGGGGTACTACAGAGGTCCCTCGAGACTGGACATTTACTGACCTACATGCACGGAGGGAAGTCACCTGCGGCGTTAACGCCGACGATGCAATGATATATTGTTGGGGGAGACACAATTTTCGGCAGGGACGCTCGCCAGTGTCGTTTCCTGCGCGATACCTCAATGTCAGAACGAGCGGCGCCCATACATGCGGACTGATGACCGATCGCCGTCCTTATTGTTGGGGCTTGAATACCTGGGAACAATCGACCGGCTCAGCAGACATTGATCAGGACTTACGGCAGATCGACCTTGCCGGCGCTCTGTCCTGCGGGCTCACTCAAACCGGGGGTCTTGTCTGCTGGGGAGAAAGCGACAGCCCTGTACGTGATATACCAGATGGCTACCGGTTCGATTCATTCGCGATGAGTTCAGGGCATGCGTGTGGACTGACCCGTGAAAAACTCGGTGTGTGTTGGGGGAGTAACGACGCTGGACAGGCAACAGTCCCGCTCTGGGTCGAGCCAACGGATCCAGATACGATAGACCCAGAACCAGAACCAGAGCCAGAACCACAGCCGATGATTCTCGGCATCGGCAGTGCCGATATCTCGGGTGACCAGTTTGTGATTGCTTTAGACCTGCAAGGTGAGGTGGATGTTGAAATCGAATGGGGCGATGGCACCAATGAATTTATAGGGGAGGCTGGCCGTGTGGAGCATACCTATCGCGCGGGAAACTACGAAGTGCTGATCCACGGGCGCCTGTCCCATTTTGCCGGTGTTAGACGGGGAGCGGAACATTTTCTGTCATGTACATCATTAGGCACTCTTGGACTGACCAGCCTGCATCGCGCCTTCGCTTTTCATCCAAATTTATCAGAGGTGCCTCAGCAAATACCCGAGACAGTCTATGATCTGTCGGAGGCATTTCGGCGTTCCCCCCATGATTTTGACTTGAGCACTTGGGACACAAGTCGTGTCACCAACATGAGCGCGATGTTTCAAGAAGCATCCGGACATTATGATATTTCAAATTGGGACACCCGCCTTGTTTTAGATATGCAACTGATGTTTGCAGAACATAGCAGTTTTGACGAGGACATCAGCGGCTGGGATGTCAGCAATGTCAGGGACATGTCAGCCATGTTTCGAGCAACCAGGGCCTTTAACCAGGATATCAGCCCTTGGACAGTCAGTAACGTGACCGATATGGCTTCGATGTTTGCTGACAGCGTCTTCGATCAAGACATCAGCATCTGGGATATTAGAAACGTCACCAACATGTCGGGGATGTTCGCGGGTAGTGCCGTCTTCAACCGAGATATCACAAGTTGGGATGTCAGTAATGTGACCAATATGTCGGGGATGTTCGCCGACAGTGCCTTCGATCAAGACATCAGCGGGTGGGATATCAGTAACGTCACCAGCATGGCGGCGATGTTCCGGGATAACGCCGTCTTCAACCGAGATATCACAGGTTGGGACGTCAGCAATGTGACCAATATGGATTCAATGTTTTATGGCAGCATCTTCAATCAAGACATTGGCAGCTGGAACGTCAGTAATGTGACCAATATGAGGTGGATGTTTGCACAAAATAGGCAAGGTGATCCGATGGACCCACCACCACAGCAATTCAACCAAGATATCAGCGGCTGGGACACCAGTCGCGTCACGACAATGGAGCGCATGTTTGCCGGCAACACCCTATTCAACCGGGACATCAGCGGCTGGGATGTCAGCAACGTGACGAGTATAGGTTGGATGTTTTCTGGTAGCGTGAGTTTTAACCAACCCATTGGGGCTTGGAATGTAAGCAACGTGACCGATATGCAATGGTTATTTGCCGGGGCGACGAGTTTCAATCAAAATCTGGGTGCTTGGGATGTCAGTCACGTGGAAATTATGCGGAACACATTTTCTGGGGCGACGAGTTTCAATCAGGATATCGATGCTTGGGATACGAGTTCTGTGTGGGACATGGAGGCGATGTTTAAGAACGCGACCAGTTTTAACCAGGCTATCGGGTCTTGGGACACAAGCGCCGCCAGGGACATGCAACTGATGTTTCAGGGCGCGACGAATTTTAACCAGGACATTGGTGGTTGGGATACCAGTGCCGTCAATGATATGGGGAGGATGTTCGAAGGCGCGACCAGCTTTAACCAAGACCTGTCGGGCTGGTGTGTCTCCAATGTGCACCGAAACGGACGGTTCGACTTAAACACCCCAGCATGGAACGAGAGCCGCCCTCAGTGGGATGAACCCTGCGATTAACTCCGATTTTAGACTTTTTTGGGGCTGTCTGTGACCTGCCCGGGAAACCGACCTCTTTCAGAATCAGCTGGCACCTCATCGGTAGTGTATGTACTGTTCCCAGCTTGCAAAAAAAGGGAGGAATCCAATGAATCGATTCATGAAATATATTGCGGTAGGCTGCATCGCCTTGATGTTTGCACCCAATGCATTCGCCAAAAAAGACAAATACAAGAACAAGAAGCTGGCTCAAGAATACTGCAAAGTCTTCAAAGACAAATTTCCTAAGAAGGCGTGTAAAGTCAAAAAGATCGGGATTGGGCTGTTGCCGCCTTATTGCGACAAGGGTTGGCATGCGGATAAGACCTTTAAAAAGGGGGGGCCCAACTACGCAGCATGCATCAAGGGCGGCAAGCTCAAAAACCACACGAAAGACATTGGAATCCGAAAAGGAAACCGCGGCAGTGCAGAGCGTCTTAATACCTTGAATTGTAGTGCAAAGGAAATCGAGGCTTTGAACACGGCCCATTCATTTCTTGAAAAGAATTGGGGGGCGATTAAGACAGAAGCCACCAAGCCGACACGAACGAAAGAGCAGAACAAAAACAAAAAGGTCATCGCCGTTAAAGCGAAGAAAAAACAGTGGAAACGCCTGAAGAACTTCATCACTGGGAAGAAGGCCTTTCAGATCGAATGCAAGTCAAAGAAATGGTGTAAGAATGAGGGGATTCTTGGTCGGGACGATCTTCGAATACGCAATGTCATCGTCTGCGTCCAAAGTCATACCAAGGTCAAAGAGAGCCGGAAAGCGGCCATGAAGGCAGAACTGGTCGGAACCCTGGTCCATGAACTGGCACATTCCGCTAACTTTCCCATGTACAAGCGCAAGATTCACAATTGCAGCACCAAGGACAAGGACGGCAAGAAAGTCTGCCCAAAGACCGATGGCACCTACCAGCTTGATTGGGCGGCACAGTATGTCTATGTGACCAGGACCACGAAGAAAAAGAGCAAGGCTATTCGCAAAAAGATCTTCCGCCAGCTGCTGAAGATCAAGCGCCCCATGTTGCCCCACCGATAGGGTTTATCGGCTTGCTCGTCGATGTCTTGGCCGTGTCGGTTATGGCGTGAAAAGCCACATGACCGCCGCGCCAAATTAAGCCAAACAGCTGTCGATCTATGGAGGTCTACAGCTGTTTCGGCCCCCTTCGACCGTTGTTTGGCCATCTCATTAAGTCGATTCGACCGTTTTTGGGCTTGCTAGTGGGACACAGAAAAAGGGGCTGGTATCTATCTCTTGCATGGGTCTAAAGTAGGCGAGAGAGATAGGACGAGACGACCTGTTCTTCATGTCTTCGCGTCGTGCAACTCCACATGAGTGATGGCCGATGACTGAGATTAAAAAGACGCATATCCTTTTGAGCTTAATAAAAGTAAGCCTCTTGTGCACCATCGGCCTTGGATTAGCGGCGTGTACATCTCAGAAAGATCGTTGCCTGACTCAAATGGACACACCGTCCTGTGGGGCCATGTGTACCGCCGGTGAGATGGCAGCGTGCAATCAATTGGCTCAAAGCTTAACCCAAAGCGTGACAAGTCAAGTCTCGAAAACCGAAATCAAATCACTGTTCGAGACAGCATGCCTCGGGGGGCATGGGGCCGCTTGCGATAATCGTGGCAATCTATGCGACACAACGGGGCATCATGACGCCAAGGCCAAAGCCCGCCCAGGCATCGTTTGTGCGCGCAAATGGTACGGCCTGGCCTGCCAGCACGGATGGAAAGCGGGCTGTAGCAAAGCTAAGACGATGAACCAAGCCGCTTTTGGGCGGTAGGGTAGG
>PBTU01000123.1 GCA_002729295.1 Verrucomicrobiales bacterium
AATGAAGTAAAAGATGATCAGGATCAGGATCATCGGCATAAATGCTCCGAATCCGGATTGTCCGTCGGCAGCGAGGAGATGGTAGGTGTTCATATAATTTAGAGAAAGTCGTTCAATTCATGGCCTTGTTACGACCAGCAGTGAAGGGGAGGTAGAAATCAGGATTACTTGTGAAAAGCAATTCTAAACCGCGAGTTTTCAAGGATTTGGTTTCGATTTCTTCGCGGTGTAGCGGGAGATAAAGTCGTTTTGGAACTCCCGAAAGCGCCCCTCCTCAATGGCGGAGCGGGTATTCTCCATTAATTTAAGGTAGAAATCAAGGTTATGGAAAGAAAGAACCCGTTGAGCGATAATCTCTCCCGCGCGAAAGCTGTGACGGAGAAAGGCTTTGGAAAAACGGGCCACGTGAGGGCGGGCGTCCTCGCTGAGCGGGGAGACGTCGAATTCGAACTCCTTGTTTTTAATGTGAATCGGGCCGTCGGGCGTAAAGGCTTGCCCGTGGCGGGCGCAGCGGGTCGGGTGAACGCAATCGAACATATCGACGCCCTGTCCGATCATTTCGAGAAGCTGGGTGGGGGTGCCGAGTCCCATGGCGTAGCGCGGTTTGCCCTGAGGCAGAAATGGCTCGGCATTCTGAATCGCAGCGAACATTTCCTCTTCGGGCTCGCCCACGGAGACTCCACCGATGGCGTGTCCGTCGAAATCGAGATCAGCAAGGGCTCTGGCGGACTTTTCCCGAAGATCAGGATACACGCTCCCTTGCACAATTCCGAAATGAAGCTGACGTCCCTCGCCGCTGGTTGGTCTGTGTTCCTCAATCCAGGTCTTGCAGCGCTTGGCCCAGCGGGTGGTGAGATCGGTCGATTCTTCGGCATACTGCCGCTCGCACGGGTAGGGCGGGCATTCGTCGAGAAGCATCGCGATATCGGAACCAAAGGTCGCTTGAATCTCCATGCTCTTCTCGGGACTCAGCATCATCTTGGAACCATCGAGGTGACTGCGAAATTCCACGCCGGCTTCGGCAATCTTACGGATCTTGGAAAGCGACCAGACCTGAAAGCCGCCCGAGTCTGTGAGCATGGGACCATCCCAAGTCGTAAAGCCGTGAAGTCCGCCGAGTTTCGCGATCACCTCAGTTCCGGGTCGCAACCAGAGGTGATAGGTGTTTCCTAGAATGATCTGCGCATCCATTGCATGAAGGTCCTCCGGATGAAGCGTCTTAACCGAGCCCTGTGTGCCGACAGGCATAAAGATAGGGGTTTCGATTACGCCGTGCGGCGTGGTGAGCCGTCCCCGACGGGCCTTGCAGTCGGGATCTGTAGAGAGAAGTTCGAACATCAGTGCTGGAGGTCTTGGTAGCCCAGCTGAACGAAATTGAACATGGCTTTTCCCCTCAAATATTGAAGAACGGTGGTTCTTAGCTTGAAATCTGCAGAAGATCGAAAAGCTTGGACGAGATCATCACTAATCGCGCCGGGGAAAGGTGATCACTGACTTGCAGGACCGCCACCACCTATTTGAGGGAGACATCTTTGCTTTTCGAGCAAGAACGGAACAGTTCAAACTCGATTCTTACCCTAGGAAGCATATTGGTTGGATTTTTGGCTAGGCACGGAGAAAAATCATTCAAAAGTGAAAGTTATTCACATTCCCCATCCCAATTAACGCTTGCTCCACATGGGGGGCTGGAATAGCCATTCAGGTAGGCCAAGTCGGTCTCAAACCACACTTAACTTATGGCGATCTCACGTGCGCTCTTGTCTGTCTCCGATAAATCCGGATTAGTTGATTTTGCAAAGTCCTTGCATGAAGAACATGGGGTTGAACTTCTCTCGACCGGAGGCACGGCCGCCGCAATCCGCGAGGCTGGAATTCCCGTCACCGATGTTGCGGAATATACTGGGGCGCCCGAGCTTTTTGAAGGCCGCCTTAAGACGCTTCATCCGAAGGTTCACGGGGGACTCTTGCAACGTCGTGACAGTGACGATCACATTTCTCAGGCCCGCAAACATGACATTCCCACCATCGATCTCGTTGTCGTGAATTTGTATCCCTTCGAACAAACAGTCGCCAAAGAAGGCGTCACTTTGGAGGAGGCGATCGAGAATATTGATATCGGTGGGCCGTCGATGCTGCGCAGTGCTTCCAAGAATTATTCCGCAGTTACCGTGGTGACTGATCCCAAGGATTACACCCGCGTGCTTACGGAAATGGGGGAGCATGAGGGGGACACCACGCTTCGTCTTCGCGAAGAACTGGCAATTAAAGTTTTCCGACGCACCGCCGATTACGACGGCGCGATTTCCAACTTCCTTGGCAAATGTGATCAAGGCACAGCTTGCAATGTTTCCATCAATCATCCGCTCGACCGAGAGTTGCGCTACGGGGACAATCCGCATCAGGCAGCGCGCCTTTATGGGGATTTTTCAGAATGCTTCACACAACTTCAGGGCAAGGAATTAAGCTACACCAACATCCTTGATATCGAAGCGGCCGCTGATCTCATCCTCGACTACCGGCGTCCAACGGTAGGAATTCTCAAGCACACCAATCCTTGCGGAGTGGGACAAGATGAGGACCTCCGCGCAGCATGGCAGAAGGCATTTGAAACCGACCGTCAGGCTCCATTTGGCGGCGTGATTGTTTGCAATCGTCCTATCACCGAAGACCTCGCACGGGTTATTTCAGAAATCTTTACCGACGTTATCATCGCGCCTGATTACGAACCCGACGCCCGGGCTATTTTGCAGAAGAAGAAAAACCTGCGCCTCATGAAACTCGAGGAGGGCTATGAGAATCATCGCAAGGCACCGATCATACGTTCATCACCGGCTGGCCTCATGATAATGGATAAAGACCACGCCGTGATGGGTCTGGAGGATCTTGAATCCAAAGTGGTTACCAAACGTCCACCGTCCGAAGCAGAAATGATGGCGATGCGCTTTGCCTGGCGTGTGGTGAAGCACGTGAAATCCAACGCGATTGTCTTTGGCTCAACTGATCGCACCTTGGGAATCGGAGCCGGACAAATGAGCCGGATTGACTCCTCGCGGATCGCCGTTTGGAAAGCAGAAGAAGCGGGGCTTTCGCTCAAAGGGAGCGTCATCGCGTCAGACGCCATGTTCCCATTCGCTGACGGCCTTGATGCGGCGATCAAAGCAGGAGCCACAGCGTGTGTTCAACCCGGAGGCTCTATCCGTGATGAGGAAGTAATCGCCGCAGCCGACGCAGCTGGAATCGCGATGGTCTTCACGGGCCACCGCCACTTTAAGCACTAAATTCAGCCATGTCCTTGCTCCTCGGCGTCAATATTGACCACGTAGCCACGCTGCGGCAGGCCCGATATGCCTTGAATCCCGATGCGATCATCGTGGAACCGTCGGTTTTAGAGGCTGCGCGGGAGGCAAAAGCGGGCGGGGCAGACTCTATTACGATCCACGTCCGGGAGGACCGCCGACACATGCAGGACGCCGACGCATGGGAAATCCGACGTGAAATCGACCTTCCAATGAATCTCGAAATGGCGAACACGCGGGAAATGCGTAATTTCGCCTGCGAGCTGAACCCGGACTTCGTATGCATTGTGCCAGAGAGCCGCGAGGAAATCACGACTGAGGGTGGGCTCAATGTCACGGGGCATCTTGAGTCACTGAGGGAAACGATTTCAATCGTTCAGGCAGCCGGGAGCAAGGTGAGTCTGTTTATCGATCCCGAGCCGGATCAAATCCGCGCGAGCGCTCAATTGGGAACTGAAATGATTGAATTACACACCGGAGCTTTTGCTTTGAGCACCGGCGAGGAGCACCTGGCCGAACTTAAGCGACTCCAAAGCGGAGCAGAGCTCGGAAATTCACTTGGATTACAAGTAAATGCAGGGCATGGTATTCATCTTGAAAATCTTAGTGAGGTTTTTGCCGTAAAATACTTAAAAGAGCTCAACGTCGGCCATACCTTGGTATCCAAGGCAATTTTTATTGGATTTCGTGAAGCAGTACAGGAGATGCGAAATGCCATGAACCAGTATTCGGGACTCAACGAATAAGATGAAGGTGATCGGAATCGGCATCGATGTGGTAGAAGTCGATCGAATAAAGTCCTCGGTGGAGGAATTTTCAGAACGGTTTCTGAATCGCGTATTCACAAAGTCAGAACAGGAATACTGTCACAAGCAAAAGATGCCTGAACTACATCTGGCGGCGAGGTTCGCCGCAAAAGAAGCGGTCGCGAAAGCATTTGGAACCGGAATCGGTACAGAACTTGGCTGGTTGGACATGGAAATCCTCAGAAAAGAATCAGGGGAGCCTGAAGTTCAATTGCGTGGAGACGCGAAAGAATACGCGAGGCAACGGAGAGTTAAGCAAATCATGGTGAGCCTTACACACGCCAAACAATATGCAGCCGCGAATGCAGTGATTCTGGGAACCTGAGCGAGCGAGTGGGCCAGTCACTCCATTTCTTTACTCCGTATTACATATATTGTGTGAAGTTATTAAGGCGGTAGAGATCTCAACGATTGTTAAAGGCTTATCAGGATCTCCTGTAAGTTCGCGCTTTTCGGATTGAGCCTCTTCACTCAGTCTCCCGGCCGTGTCAGAAGACTTGTTAGAACTCCTACAAAACGCTGAATCGGCAATCTCCGACCGTGACAGCGATTTGACGCGTTCTCTTTGTGAAGCTCTTCATCCAGCCGACTTGGCTGAGCTTTACGAGGATCAGGACGCAGATACCCGGAGCTTCTTGGTTGATACACTCGGTAGCGAGGCCTTCACCGAAGTTCTCGCAGAAATCCCTGATACTCTCGTTGAGGAAACGCTCGACCAGTTCCAGCCCGACGAACAAAGGGAAATGCTCGAGGCGATCCCTGACGATGACCTGGTCGACATTCTTCAGGACGTCAGCGAATCCAAGCGAAAGGATTTCATCGAGTTGCTCGACGAAGAGCAACAAGACAACACCCGGACACTTTTGCGCTATGGCGAAGACACCGCTGGTGGCCGTATGACGACCCAAGTCGCCAAGATTCGCGAAACCATGACGGTCAAGGATGTCATCGATCATTTACGGCCCGATCTTGAATCCACCGAGACCATGGCCCGGATTTTTGTGGTCGATAAAAATGAACGCCTCATCGGTAAAATTCGCCTCCGCGATTTAGCCTTCAATCCCTGGAACACGCTTATTCGTGATATCCTAACCGAAGACGACCAAAGCATTCTCGCCTCAGCCGACCAGGAAGAAGCGGCCAATATGCTTTCTCGTTACGACCTAGTTTTACTGCCTGTCGTTGACGAATCGAACCGACTTCTCGGAGTGATCACCGCCGATGATGCGATTGAGATTATCGAGGAAGAATCCACCGAGGACATGGAGAAAGCTGCCGGAATTTCCGGAGAGCGATCCGAAGAGAGTTACTTAAACACAGCGCTTTACACGCATTTTCGCCGTCGTGCCGGCTGGCTCTTAATCCTAGCGCTTTTGGCCATTCTTTCGGGATTTGTCATGATGCGTTTCGAGCAGACCCTGATCGACGTTTATCTTTTATCCCTGTTCCTGCCCATGGTCGTGGCAGCTGGCGGAAATACTGGTGGTCAGGCCTCAACGATGGTGATTCGTGCCATGGCCCTCGGTGAACTCGACCGCGAAGACACTGGACGTGTCATCTGGAAAGAATTGCGTTTAGGTATTCTCTTGGGTGGACTTTTGGCGGTGTCTATCGGAATTGTGGCCGTTTTCGGACCGCCGGTCTTTGGTTTTAGTCTGCCCGGTGAGATCAGCTTCGCGAAATTTGGACTTACCGTGGCGATCGCTCTCGGCGCACAAGTCGCAACCTCGACGGTGATTGGTGCGATGCTGCCTATTGGAGCCCGCTCTATTAAGCTCGATCCCGCCGTCATTGCAGCGCCGGCTATTACTACAACGGTAGATGTTTCAGGAATGGTGATTTATTTTACCGTCGCTCGCAGTATTCTAAGCCTCTAACCTTTAATCACATGAAATTACCACTGATATTAGCACTAACCGTCGCGAGCAGCTTCGCGCACGAAGGTCATCTGAGCGATGCCGCCGAAGATATGGAGAATGCCGCAACAGGATTTCTTTCCACTTTGAATGACGCCCAAAAGAAACAAGCGACTTTCGAATTCAACAACGGAGAGCGCCAAAATTGGCATTTTATCCCAATGAATGACCGCAAAGGCATACGCTTCGGCACGCTGCGTCCGCATCAACAACATCTCGCATTCGGACTGTTGGGAACTGGTTTAACCCAGAAAGGACTTCTGACCGCGACCCAAATCATGACTCTCGAACAAGTTCTTGCTGACCGCGGCGAAGATCCCGAAAAACGAAATGCCGAGAAATACTTTATCGCTATTTTCGGAGATCCTACTGGGGAGAAACCCTGGGGCTGGCGTTTTGAAGGACACCACTTGTCACTGAACTTCACTCTCGCCGGCGACAAGGTTCTCGGAATGCCAGCATTCTTTGGAACAAATCCTGCCGAGCTTAAGAAAGGTCCCATGAAGGGAATGCGTCCGCTCGGAGCGGTCGAAGATCTCGCCCGCTCTTTCGCCAAATCCTTGATCGAAACGCAACTCTCGCCGGTTTTTTCAAAAAAGCCTCCGACAGAAATTCTTACTGCGCAAGATAGCGTGGCTAAGGCTCAGAAAGAAGCCGGAGTGAGCACCTCGAAATTTGACGGTGAGCAAATGAAACGCCTCTATGGAATCATCGAAGCAGTCGCGAGCCTTAAGCGCCAGGAGCTCACCAACAATGCGCTTCGCAAAATCTACACCGTTCAGCGTAAAAATATGCATTTCGCCTGGGGTGGTTCATTAAAGCGCGGCGAGGCGCATTATTTCCGAATTCAAGGACCGGATTTCCTGATTGAATACGCCAACACCCAAAACGATGCCAACCACGCGCATCTGGTTTGGCGTGATCTCAAAAATGACTTCGGACGCGATTTGCTCCGCAAGCATTACGCTGAAAATCACAAAGAGAAATAGTCGCCTACCCGATAAAGAGATACGGTTCCTAACCGAAATTGCGTTTTTTGATTCTCCTGCTTGCTGATGATTTTCTCCAGCTTCGGGAGAATTTTTTTCCAACGGCGGTATTGCTTTCGACCGTTATCTCAACTCCACTGGCACGAGTCACAGAAACAAGATGCGGAAGCAAGGGGGACTATGAGTCCGAGACAGATCACGAGCAGAGCGATCAATACACGTCTCCCCCACTCTCCTGTCTTGTCCCGTATCTTCCTCGACTTGAAAAGCTTCTTCCTCTTTGTATATGACGACACAAACAGAGATTAGCTTTTACCAAATTTTCGTTCGAGCTCCTGGTGGGAAATCTGCACCAATGTTGGTCGACCGGACGGATCACAGTATGGAAGATCGCACTGAAAGAGATCAGCCAAAAGTCTGTCAATTTCGCTCAGCTGCCAACTCGCTTGTTTAACTCCCGCTTCAGCGACTTTTGCGGCAAACCCTTCGTAAGCCATGCGTTTGACCCGGCCTGTTCCTTCACGGTCTATGATGGAATCCACAAGATCAGTGAGAAAGACTCTCGCTTCATCAACTTTCAAAAAAGAGGGCATGCCTGACATCTGGACTGTATTGCCACCGAAACTTTCCAGAGAAAACCCGGCATCTTCAAAATGTTCCTGATGACGCATCAAGACATCCACATCCCGGGCGTCGAGTTCAAGCAGCACGGGAACAAGTAAACCCTGAGATTTAATACCCTCCTCTTTAGCGAGAAGTTTTTCGTAGGTGATTCGTTCGCGTCCACTCGATGGAGAAAGCAGCACCAAACCTTCATCCCCCTCGAGCAGGGCGTAGAGATTGGACAGAGCACCGATGACTCGAAATTGCGGCCCTTTGAAAGCCTTCTCTTCGTGAACATCCAATTCAGGCTGCGATTCGTGACGCCAGACGGGTTCGGACTCCACCGCTTGCTGGTGAAACGACTCCTGACTCTCTCTAACTGGCACGATCATCGGTTCGGATGGTGTCGACACTCGCGGTGGCGGAATCACGACTTCCTCGATCACCTCCTCAGGGCGCAGCGCTCGCTCCACAGCATCAATGATGGCAATTCGAACTTGTGAGGCATCGCGAAATCGTACTTCGCGCTTGGCTGGGTGAACATTTACATCAACGAGCGTTGGATCCATCGTAAGCCAGAGCCAGGCCGCAGGTTGAAGACCTTCACTGAGCGAGCCCTTGAAAGATTCGCGCAAGGCACGGGAAATCACCGAGTCTTCCACCGGGCGTCCGTTGAGAAAGACGTATTGGTGCTTTCGTCCACGCCGAGCGAAGTCAGAAGGAAGAACAGCGCCTTCAATTACCAGTCCTCGTTTCTCATGGCGTGGCACTTCGATCAGAGATCGCCCCGACTCTGCACCTGTCATCGCTTCGATTCTAACCCGTCGATCGGCCGTTGCGGGTAGGTCGAAACTCACGCGGTTGTCTTTGCGCAGAACCCAGCCAATTTCCGGAGCACACAAAGCATGAAGTCTCAGCTGGTGCTCGATATGAGCAGCTTCGGTTGATTCCGCTTTCAGGAACTTCTTACGAGCCGGGACATTGAAAAACAGATCGCGAACGTCAATACTCGTCCCAACCGGACAGCCAATCGCACGCGGGTCATGAACATTTCCACCATCGACACGAACTTCCGTGCCCTCCACCGCATTGGCTTCGCGACTCGTCATGGTGAAACGTGATACGCTGCCTATGCTAGGCAACGCTTCTCCTCGAAACCCCAAGGTTAGAATGCCATTGAGATCATCCGAGCTCCGAAGCTTACTGGTTGCATGTCGTTCAAGAGATCGAGCGGCATCATCGGGGCTCATTCCGCAGCCATCGTCCCGCACCCGCATGAGCGCAATTCCGCCGCGTTGGATTTCCACTTCGATCTTACGAGCTCCTGCATCGATGCTGTTTTCCACTAATTCCTTAATCACGCTGGCAGGACGTTCGATGACCTCACCGGCCGCCACTTGGCTGGCGAGGGTCTCGGACATCACTTCCACAACTGGCATGGGAGGACTTTAGTCACTCAGCCTTTCGGGTCATCTACAAAAGCGGGAATATTGACACTCGCCACCTGGACTCTAGGTTTGGGACGTGATTTCCCGCATAGGTATTCTCCTACTGGTTTCCGGTCCCTCAGGATCTGGGAAAACCACTCTTTGCCGTCGACTCTCAGATGAAGATGAAGCGCACTATTCAATTTCCTGCACCACCAGACTTCCGCGTGAAGGCGAAGTGAACGGGCGGGACTACCATTTTTTGGATCGAAACGACTTTCAGGCTCGAATTGAAGCCGGGGAATTTCTCGAATATGCCGAAGTTCACGGGAATCACTACGGCACTCTGAAATCCGAGGTTCTTGACTTCGTCTCAAAAGGCCAGGACGTGGTCATGGATATCGATGTTAAGGGCGCGGATCAAGTCAGAGATTGTCGTGACTCGGCGATTGAGTCGGCTCTAGTCGATCTTTTTGTGATGCCTCCTAGCGAAACCGAATTACGTGCCCGCCTGACCGAACGTGGCACCGACACCGAGGATGTTATTACACTTCGGATGGAGAACGCCCTCGAGGAAATGAAACATTGGCCGAAATATTCGTATCGACTCCTCTCCACTACCCGCGAGGAAGATTACCTCAATTTTAAATCCCTAATCTTAGCCGAGCGTTTACGCGTGGCCCGACTAAAATGAATATCGTTCTCGGAATCACCGGATCAATCGCAGCCTACAAAGCCGCCGACCTTACCAGTCAACTCACTAAGAAAGGCCATCAGGTTCATTGTGTCATGACCAAGGCGGCGACTGAATTTATCACGCCACTCACTCTGCAGGTTCTCTCACGGAATCCCGTATTGATTTCACTGGAGGACGAAAAAAACTCTTGGAAACCGGGTCACATTGAATTGGCCGATAATGCCGAACTCCTTTTGGTCGCTCCGGCCTGTGCCAACACGATGGGCCAATTCGCCAACGGCATCGCATCTGACTCTCTCTCCGCGATCTACCTCGCCTTACCTCGTGCCACTCCCACCCTCATCGCTCCGGCTATGAATGGAAAAATGTGGGATCATCCCGCTTCCGTGCGTAATCTCGAAACACTCAAAGCGGATGGGGTGCAATTCATCGATCCCGCCGAGGGCGACCTTGCCTGTGGCTACGAAGGAACCGGCCGTCTCGCTGAAACCGAGACAATCTTACAAGCGGTTGCAAAATTAGCGCTCTAGGAGAATCTCGTCTCCGAGAACCACCATTTCCACAGAACCTTTGACGGTTTTGTCAAGAAAGGGCGTATTGGAGCTTTTGGACTTCATGAACTCCTTCGAGACCTTCGTGGTCTTATTGGGATCGAAGACGATAAGATCTGCTGGTTTGCCTTCGGCAACTTCTGCGACATTGAGCCGCATCATACGACGAGGTTCGGCAGAGTATCGCTTCACCAGAAGCTCCCAGCCAAAATCGCCATTGGCGACAAATCGGTCGTAAAGTGAGATTAAAGCATGATCGAGGCCGACGAGTCCATTCGGCGCATCGACAAACGCTTGTGATTTTTCAAACTCAGTATGAGGAGCATGGTCCGTTGCAATGAGGTCGAAAACTCCTTCTTTCAACCCCTCGAGAAGCGCCGCATTATCCTCCTCGGTTCTCAAAGGTGGATTCATTTTATAGTGCGTGTCGTAGTCACCAATATCCTCAGCGCGGAACATCAAATGGTGCGGAGCGACTTCGGCGGTCACGTGAGCTCCCTTTTCTTTCCACCAACGAATCGTCTCCATGCCAATCTTTGAACTGACATGTTGAATGTGTAAATGCGCTCCCGTGGCGTGTGCGATGCGAATATCGCGGTCCATACAAATCTCCTCGGCAAGCGCAGGCGTTCCCTGAATCCCCAGTCGATAACTCACAGGACCTTCATTGAGCGCGCGGGGTCCTGCGAGCTGTGGATCTTCGCAGTGACTTGCGAAAAATAGATCGAACTCCCTGCCATATTCCATCGCGCGCTTGAGCAAAGCCGCATTGGGCACGGCATCACCATCATCAGTGAGCATGAGAACTCCGGCATCCTTCATTCCGGCGATGGGAGCCATCTCTTTCCCTTCACGACCGACTGTGATGCATCCTGAAGTGAGAATGGGAATACGACATTTCCTGCCAATTTCCATCACACGATTCACGACGGCGGCCGAGTCGATTGACGGTGCGGTGTTTGGCATCATAACAACTCCGGTAATGCCACCGTTGATCGCGGCTTCGGATCCATCGAGGATGGTCTCTTTTCGTTCCTGACCAGGCTCACGGAAATGAACGTGGGCGTCGAACATGCCCGGCATGATCACGGTTCCGGCACAATCAATGACACGCGCACCTTCGGGTGCATCCATGACGCAAACAGCTCTGATGGCACCATCGACGATCCAAACATCAGCACGTGTTGGAGCATTATCTTCGGTAGCGACTTCCCCCCCTTGTAAAAATAGATTCATGATGTCTGTGGTTTGAGTCCGTAAAGCACTGACATGCGAGCGGCGATTCCGTTCTCAACTTGTTGGGAGATGAGACAACGTTCATAATCGAGGACATCGTCGCAAAGTTCGACCCCTCGATTAATCGGTCCGGGATGCATGACGTAGATTCCTTCTTCGCTAATTCGCTTGAGCCGCTCCTGCGTGACGCCGAAAACCGAGTGATATTCGCGATCGCTCGGGTAAAACGGTGCCTCCTGACGCTCCTTCTGGACGCGAAGAAGATACACTGCATCAGGTCCCCACTTAATCGCCTCATCGTAACTGGTGAAGCGTTTGAAATGAGTGTGTGGCACTAAACTCCCCGGTCCGCAGTAAGCAACTTCGACACCGAGTTTATCCAAAATAGTGCTGGTTGAACGAGCAACCCGGCTATGGAGAATATCACCCATAATTAGGACTTTCTTTCCTGGCAATTCAGGATGGACCTCACGCAGGGTGAACGCATCGAGGAGGGCCTGGGTTGGATGGGCATGGGCTCCGTCGCCAGCATTGATCACGGAAGCTCCGGTTTGCCGCGCAATGGCTGCTGGTTGGCCGGAAAGTCGGTGACGAACAACGATGTAATCGGCTCGCATGGCTTGCAATGTGTCGATGGTGTCACGAACGGATTCCCCTTTCGTCACCGAGGAATGGGGAACATCGAATATCGTGACGTCGGCCGAAAGCCGTTTGGCTGCAACTTCAAATGAGGATAAGGTCCGCGTGCTCGGCTCATAGAAAAGCATCAACACGGTCTTTCCGTTAAGCGCCGGCACTTTCTTCACCGAACGGGTAAAGAGATCCTTGAAGGGCTTCGCTTGATCCAGAAGGTGGATAATTTCCTCGCGGTCGAGAGAGACGATATCCAGGAAATCTTTGCGTGCCATGGTTTGAGGATCTTACTTTTTAGAAGTGATTTCGAGAGCGTCTTCGCCATCAGTGTTTTTGAGTCGGACCAACACATGGTCCAGCCGATTGGTTTCCAAAATTCTGCCGACGTAATTTGGTGCCACTGGCAGCTCGCGATGCCCCCGATCTATTAATACAGCCAACTGAACCGAATCCGGACGCCCATAATCGAAAAGCGCATCAAGGGCTGCTCGAATGGTTCGGCCAGTGAAAAGGACGTCATCCACGAGGATAATGTGTGAGTTATCGACTGGAAAATCGATCTCGCTGCTTTGCAGCTTCGGGTTTTCGTGGAGATGTTCGAAATCGTCTCGATAGAGCGAGATGTCGAGCACCCCAAGTCGGACATTGGCGCCCTTTTCCTTTAGGAGACAAAAAACACGTTCGGCAACTTCGTCTCCGCGACTGCGAATTCCGACAAGGTCAATATTGCCGTCGACTGAAGCTTCAAAAATTGAATCCGCCAGACGGGACACGGCCGTCGAGATGGCTTGGGGATCGAGAGCTAGACTCATTCGCTTCGCGCGGGACCATACGTTTGTTTCGACTAGAAATGCAAGCGTCCAATATCGGACCGACGCTGACTTCCATCAAAATGCACCTTGGCAGCCTCCGCGTGGGCTTTTCCCACGGCATCCTCGCGGGAATCCCCTCCCGCTACGATTGCCAAAACACGTCCTCCATTAGTGACCCATCCACCGTCCTGCTTTTTGGTGCCCGCATGGTAAATGCGAGCATCCTCGACATTTCTGAGACCAGAAATAGGATCGCCCGAGCGGGATGATTCAGGGTAACCAGCCGAAGCAAGAATACAACAGACCGACCAGCCTTCATTGAAGCTTAGGAGTTCGGGTTGTAGATCACCCTTCGCCCCCTCAAGGCAAAACCTAGCAAGATCACCAGAAATAAGAGGCATCACCGCCTGGCACTCGGGATCACCGAAGCGGCAATTGTATTCGATGATCTTGGGGCCATCCTCGGTTAACATCAGTCCGAAGTAGAGGAAGCCAACGTAGTTGAGCTCATCTTTCTCCAGTCCGGCGACGGTCGGAGCAACAATTTCATCATCGATCCGCTTCATCAGTTCCGGATCAGCAAGCCTTCTGCTGGCGACAGCTCCCATCCCTCCAGTATTCGGGCCTTCGTCCCCTTCCCCGATTCTCTTGTAATCGCGGGCCGGGGTCAGGATGAGGTAATCTGATCCACTCACTGCGGCGAAAATAGAAATTTCCGGGCCAACAAGGCACTCTTCGACGAGAAGACGTCCTGAACCAAAGCGACGCTCCACCATCACTTCATTCAAAAATTCGTCAGCTGCTTCTTTGTCTGGGCATACGGCGACCCCTTTTCCGGCGGCCAATCCGTCGAATTTGAGGACGGTGGGATATTTTCCGGCAATGGCAGCTTGAGCTTCGTCGAGATCGGCACATCCGGCGGCAGCTCCGGTTGGAATTTTGTGACGTTGCATGAACTCCTTTGCGAATTCCTTTGAGGCTTCCATCTGGGCTGCAGCGAATGGCGGCCCCCAGCAAGGAATCCCAACATCCTTACAGCGATTGGCTAGTCCGGCTTCAGTAACGAGATAGCTCTCCTCCCCTGCGACACAAAGATCGATGGAATTAGCCGTCATCCAGCTAATCAAAGACTCGAGATCGTGCGCGTCAACCTTACCGGCCCCTTCGATCTCGTGAATGGCCTCGCTTCCGGGAAAACAAAAGACCTCGGGCTGACTCTCGGATTCGCGAAGAGCTCTGATCAATGCATGCTCACGTCCACCTTTTCCAACAACACAAATTCTCACGGGCTCGACATAGCGAAAGCCGAGCCGGATGGCAAAATTCAAAATTGAAAATGAAGAAAGGGTGCTATTTTGCGATTCCTTCTCTGAATTCCGTGTTTGCCAGCAGTTTCCATGACTTTGCTTTAGGAAGGCTTATTCTCCTCACTTTTATAGTCGGTTGTTGGGCGCAAAAACTTTTCATGAATTGGCGCGAGCTAGGAGGTTCCGGATTGAAAATCCGGCAAGCCGTCGAAAATACCATCCTGCCTGGAAATTAAAAGCCCTTGGGAACTAATGACCTGCAGCGTTTCGATCTCCCTTCGGCAATCTTTATTCCTTGGGGAGCCAACCTTATCGAGAGTCCTGGTAACTCCAGGATTTCTAATAACACAATTCCCGCCAATAGCCCCAGCCTCATTCTATCGAGTTCTCATCATCGGACGTTTTACCGACTTGAAGTTATTCGACGCTAGAACCATTCTCCGTCATCAATCATGAACCCCCGATCACGAGAATCCTCAGTTCACAAGCTAAGTCCAGCTGGTGACTCTCTGGTGCAGGATCATCTCGCGGTGGAAGAACCGCTCCAGGTCATCGTGGACGGAAGACCTCTCGCCGTCTTAATGAGAACTCCGGGAGAGGATGAAATTTTGGTATTGGGGTTCCTGATGACCGAAGGAATAATTTCGGGCATTGATGAGCTAAAACGAATCGACCTCGAGGCCAGCGCAAATCACGCCTTGGTTTTTCTCGATGATGATCATGAATGCGATTGGGGGAGACTAACACGTCATTTATTTTCAGCCTCCTCCTGCGGCTTGTGCGGAAAAGCAACGATCGATGCGATTCTTCAAAATCATCCCGCGATCGAATATCCGCTCAAGCTCAGGCGCGAAGTCCTTCTGACGGCTTCGAAAAAGATGCGCTCGGTCCAAGAAACATTCGAGTCAACAGGAGGACTTCACGCCTCGGCAATTTTTTCTAAAGATGGAGAGTTACTGATGCTCCGCGAAGATATTGGGCGCCATAATGCCCTCGATAAGGTCATCGGAGAAAGTCTACGTGACTCAATAGAATTGAAAGATTGCTTTCTCCTTCTCTCGGGTCGCATCTCATTTGAATTGATGCAAAAATCGCTCGCGGCAGGGATCTCTTTTATTGCCGGGATTTCTGCACCATCGTCTCTTGCTGTCGATTTCGCAAAGAACTCAAACCAGACGCTGGTCGGCTTCCTGCGACCTCCCACGCTGAATCTTTACACGGGGACTTTGGCCGATAATTGATCTTTGGCCACAGGTGAGCAACCGCATCCGGATCCACAGCCGCTGAGTCGTTCTGCAATCTTTTCAGCGGTCGGGGTAATGGAAAGCCCCTACTTCTGCTTTCCTGGAATTTGGTAATCGACCGGCGATTTCCGTTTTGGGGCGGATTCGACGATACCCGCCCTCTTTTTGAGCTCCTTGATTTGGTCACGGAGATGAGCGGCCTTTTCAAACTCCAGACGAGATGAAGCTTTTTGCATGTCCTCCTCCATCTCCCTAATCACTTCGACAGCATTGTAGATCATCTCATCTTCAGCAACCATGGAGGTATTAAGCTTTTGAGCCTCTTTGCTTCCCATTTCACGCTCATGCAGACTTTTCTGCACCGCCCGCTTCACACTTTGTGGTGTAATACCATGCTTCTCATTGTGTGCCGTTTGAAGGGATCGCCGCTTCTCGGTTACATCGAGCAGAGTTTGAATGGAATCGGTGATCTGGTCGCAAAATAAGACACACTCCCCATGCACATGCCTGGCCCCTCTTCCGGCTGTTTGAATCAAGCTGGTATCATTTCGAAGAAATCCCTCTTTATCAGCATCAAGAATGCAGACCAGCGAAACCTCCGGCAGGTCGAGACCTTCACGAAGAAGGTTGATCCCAACAAGAATATCGAATTCGGCGGCGCGAAGAGCTCGCAGAATTTCCACCCTTTCAATCGCATCCACGTCGGAGTGAATGTAGCGAACTTTGAGCTCTACGCCCTGAAGATACTCCGTCAGGTCCTCGGCAGTCTTTTTAGTCAATGTCGTTACAAGAACGCGCTCACTCTTTTCAACACGCTGTCGGCAAAGTTCGATAGTTTCATCGATCTGATTTTTGAGAGGCCTGAGAGTTAGAACCGGGTCGAGAAGTCCGGTCGGACGAATCACCTGCTCCACAATCAACTGCTGACTTCCAAGGCTGACATCAAAATCTTCAACCGGCTCCAGCGAGCTGCTTGGTTCGACTTTTAGCCGTCGGGCAAAGCTGGGATCGAAATCAGGATCCCTCCTGCCCTTGATCGGAATGAACATCTTATTATCGGGACGCGAATTGACGATTTCAAATGGCCCCGGAGTCGCGCTAACGTAGAGCCTCTGCTGGGTCATCTTCATATATTCATCGAAACGCAGCGGCCGGTTGTCCATCGCACTGGGGAGTCTGAAGCCATGATCTACCAAAACCGCCTTTCGGCTTTTGTCCCCTTCAAACATACCGCGAACCTGCGGCAAGGAAACATGACTTTCATCAACCATGAGCAGGTAGTCTTCCGGAAAGAAGTCAAGTAAGGTGTATGGCCGATCATCTTTTTTACGTCCCGTGATGTGTCTGGAGTAATTTTCAATCCCCTGACAAAATCCCATCTCCGCCATCATCTCGAGATCGTATTCAGTACGCATACGAATTCGTTGGGCTTCGATCAGTTTTCCGTTTTTTTCAAACCACGCGACTCGATCGTCGAGTTCCTTCCTGATGGCGATCATGGCGTCACGCAACTTGTCTTTTGAACTGACGAACTGCTTGGCGGGATAAAACACATAGGAAATCATTTCATCGATCACATGCCCGCTCCGGGTGTCGATCGATGAAATACGATCAATTTCGTCACCAAAAAACTCCACTCTAATTGCAGTTTCCTCGAGAAAAGCAGGCCGAACTTCCACGACATCTCCCCTGACTCGGAAATTCCCCCGGAGGAAAGAAATATCGTTCCGTTCAAAAAGCAGACTTACTAGCGAACCGAGAAACTCATCACGCCCGATCTCATCTCCCCGGCGGATTCCGAACATCATGTCCTTGTAGTCTTCGGGATTTCCCAATCCATAAATACAACTCACACTCGCCACCACAATGGTATCGTCCCGCGTTATCAATGACCCCATCGTGCTGAGCCGGAGTCGCTCGATCTCTTCATTGATCGACGAATCTTTTTCAATATAAGTATCGGATCGCGGGATGTAGGCTTCAGGCTGATAGTAATCGAAATAGGAAACAAAATATTCAACCGCGTTATTTGGGAAAAACGCTTTAAATTCCGAATAAAGTTGGGCCGCGAGAGTTTTGTTGTGACTCATGATCAGCGTTGGTTTCTGCACCCTCTCGATGACATTCGCCATCGTGAAGGTTTTTCCCGACCCGGTGACTCCCAGAAGCGTTTGATGTCTGTTTCCGATTTCAATGGATTTGACCAATTTATTGATCGCCTGCTCCTGATCCCCTTTGGGAGAGTATTCGCTGGATAGTTCGAAATTCACGGAATGACTGTCTATTTAAATGAGGAGGCGCTGAAATCTGCCCAAAAATAATGACTTGTCAGCAGGGAAAGTCAGATTTAGTTTGGAATTATGAACGTTCGCTTTCCCCTGATAATCGGTCTCGCCGCTGTCGCCTCTCTCTTTCTCTCCTCCTGCAACACATTCGTTGGCATGGGGCGCGATTTCCAGCGTCTGGGTCAAGGATTTGAAAATGCTGCCTACGGAAAGAAGTTCTAATTTTTAATTATCTCACCAAAAAAAACGGGAGGGTCTCTTTGGACCTCCCATTTCTTATTGGGCTGATGAGTTCCTCTAAGCGAGTGCCTGCAGCTTCTCGGAGATCTGGGACTGGGTAACGGAGGCTCCCACGATTTGGTCTTTCACTTCCCCATTCTTGAAGAACAGAAGAGTTGGGATCGAGCGAATTCCATACTTCGCGGCCAGAGCCTGACCATCGTCAAGATTACACTTACCGACCTTGGCTGTCCCCTCGACCTCGGTAGCAACCGCATCTACCATCGGAGAAATCATTTTGCAGGGACCACACCATTCCGCCCAGAAGTCCACCAGAACGGGCTGGTCTGAATTAAGAACCTCTGTCTCGAAGTTGTCTTCGGTAATTGTTAGAGCCATGCACTGACTATGTACGCAAAAAGGGCGGCGTCAAGAGCCACCCTTTGCAGGTTTCCCACTTCTTCAAATGGGATGATCTTTGAAAAATCTTACAGCGTGGTTGAGAGATACTGAAGTGCCGCAACAGCTACGCCGAGAATCAAAAGAACAATAGGAAGGACCATAATACTATTTCGTTAAAGTTTACTCAAAGAGGCTGCCGAAGGTCTCTCCGTTGGCTGAAGTCCAAGTCATGATGCCCACGGCGAGAACAGCGATGCTGAGAACAAAGGAAATGATGGAAAGGATGATAGGAATATTGTCGTTCTCCTCGTCATCATCGGCAGCAGTAGCTATCGTTCCGATTCCGGCCATTGTCGGAGCAGTGGGTGCGCCGAGTTGTTGAGTACTCTGAAGTTGCACTGTTGCCTGTGGAAGAGGCTGTGTTCCACCGGCTCCCCCGATAGGCCCTGTCGCCGGTGGCGAGGTGAGAGGGACGGTTGAGGGGCCACCTGGAGTAGCCGGAGCAGGAGCGCTTTTGAGAGCAATCGTCGGAGCAGGCGCTGGCGCAGATGGCGCAGCAGGTGCGCCTGCTGTTTTTAAAGGAATGGTTGGCGCAGGGGGCGCAGGCGCTCCCGCGGATGGTGCGAGGGGAGGATTGGGTGCCCCGCCTTGAAGCTGATCGGCATTCTGAGTCACGCGGACAGTCTCTTTCTTCAAAGAAACCGCCGAAGTCTTCTTCATTGGCGCTGGTGCCTTAGGAGGCTGATTTTCGTCGCTCATAGTGAAATCGTTGTATTTGTGATGCTTAAGAAGTGATTGGCACTGCTTGCTTGGATTAAACTAAAACCAAGCTCCCTGTGTCAAACACCCATCTCCGAAAAATTCAGCTTTCCTAGATGTTTTTACCCAAAGCCCCTGTTTCTGGGCGTTTTGAACAGATATAGATTCTATTCCTCCTCATCCTCCGGAGGTGCGGTTGGTAATTTCGCCACCTCATCCAGGAGATTCACCATATCGACTCCCCGTGAAGCCGAGGCGTCGACACGAAAAGAAAGAACCGGAGTATTCCGTAAAACGACCCGTTTGGAAACCTTGCTTTGGATGAATCCTCGCTTCCGAGAGAGAGTTTCCATTACCCTGGGGGAGGACCCTCCAAGAATACTCACAAAGACCTTGGCCTCTTTAAGATCTTGGGTGACATCGACCTCGCTGATGGTCACGAGAGCTCCATTCCACTCGAAATCACGCTGAATCACCAAGCTGATCTCTCGCCGAAGCAGCTCATTAACGCGATGAAGTCTCTTAGCCATGATTAAATGGGTAGCTCTCAGGCAGTTCAAATGGACCCCGCGATCGTTTACAGAGTCTGCTCAATCTTATCGAGAGTGTAACACTCAATAACGTCTCCTTCTTCGTAGTCGTCGAAACTTCCAAGTCGGATGCCACATTCGATTCCCTCCTTCACTTCTTCCACCTCTTCCGTGTGACGACGTAAGGTCGACATCTTACCATCAAAGACCGGCTGCTTCCCACGAAGAACGCGGGCATGCGCAGTACGGGAAACCTTTCCGCTCTTAATTACACAACCGGCGGCGCGTCCTTTGTTGACTTTGAAAATTTGCTTCACGGAGGCACGTCCGATAACGGTCTCGCGAATCACCGGGTCAAGCATTCCCTGCATCGCATCTTGAACTTGGTCGATCAATTCGTAGACGATGGAAAACAACTTGATCTGAATACCCTCACGCTTGGCTGAATTTACAGCCTTTCCTTCAACCTTCACATTGAATCCAAGCACAATGGCATCGGACGAGCTGGCGAGAAGAACATCAGATTCGGTAATAGCGCCGGCACCTGCCGCGAGGAAATTCGCGGATACCTTGTCAGAGTCGATTTCCTCAATGGCTTTCTTAATCGCTTCGGCTGACCCTTGAACATCAGTCCGGAGGATGAGTTTAAGTTGCGCTTTCTGCCCACCCTCCACAAAGGAAAGCATGTCTTCAAGACGGCTTTTCTTGGGTTGAACAAGCCGTTGTTGACGAAGTTCGCCCTGACGCTCTTCACTGAGCTTTTTGGCGGCACGTTCGTTTTCCATCTGGACCAGTGAATCCCCCACGTTCGGAAGTTCGGCGAATCCGAGAACCTCAACAGGCACAGATGGGCCGGCTTTCTTGAGTTGCTCACCGTGTTCGTCGATAAGTAATTTTACTTTGCCAGCAAAAGGACCACAAATAAAAGGATCACCCACCTGCAAGGTCCCGCTTTCCACAATCACAGTGGCAGTAGCCCCCCGTCCTGGCTTCAGGCTGGCTTCGATCACCGAAGCCCGCGCATTTGCAGATGGATTGGACTTCAATTCAAGGACTTCGGCTTGCAGGGCCATCAGATCGAGAAGATCTTCAATTCCCGAGCCAGTAGCAGCGGAGACTTCAACAGTTTCGATGCCACCACCCATGGCGGCCGAGACCAGCTCGTGCTCCATTAACTGGGTGTGCACACGCATGGTGTCAGCTGCAGGAAGGTCGCATTTGTTAATCGCAACAATGATCGTTTTCTTTGCCGCCTTGGCGTGATTGATCGCCTCGACAGTTTGCGGCATGATGCCGTCATCCGCCGCAATTACGATCACGACAATGTCGGTAACATCGGCTCCCCGGGCACGCATTTCGGTGAAAATAGAGTGGCCCGGGGTGTCCATAAAGGTGATTGGCTTGCCGCCATGATCAACCCGGTAAGCTGCAACGTGCTGGGTAATTCCACCCGCTTCGCGGGCCGCGACCCGACTCTTACGAATATAATCAAGGAGCGATGTTTTTCCGTGATCGACATGCCCCATGAAGGTGATGATGGGAGCCCGGAAGACAAGCTGCTCCTCCAGTTCCTCCTCCTCAGGTTCCGGCTCGGAAATAACTTCCTCCTCCTTGTGAACCCCGCCTCCTTTTTCACGTTTTTCGCGTTCAAAGACGAAACCATGTACCTCACAGACTTTTTCCGCGATTTCCGGCTCAATCGCTTGGTTGGGAGCAACGAATACTTCCAATTTGATCAAGTCGGCCATGATTTCGAACCCCTTCATCCCCATCTTTTCAGCAAGGTCACTGACAATGATGGGAGGCTTAATGCTAATCACATTCCCGTCCACCGATCCGGTATCCTCCTCCCCTTCTTTCTGAGTCTCAGGAGTCGCAAATATTTCGGGCTTGATAAACTCCGCATCAGACACGTCCAATTTATTGGAAATAGTAGGAAGGATTTCCTTGCCGGATTTCTCCGTCTTTCGAACGGATTTCTTTTTCGGCTTATCGTCTTCAATCCCGAGATCCAAGGCCGCGGCTTTCTTGTCGTCCAAGGACTGAACCTGAGATGCCTCCTGACGCTGCCGCTCACGACGTGAGGGCTTTTTCTTCTCACTCACGAGGTTCAACGCTTCCTCTTCGGAGTCCTTTTTCTTTTTATCGTCAGCCATTCTAAAATGCGGGTCTTACTTGGGGGTCAGGGAAAACTTGAACTTGGGAAAGAAAGGGTGAATCTATGCTTCGGAATTTGCTGCTTCCTAGGACGAGGTTTCGTCAGTCGCCGGAGCTTCTTCCGGAGCGGCAGGCGCTTCTTCCGGAGCGGCAAGCGCTTCTCCACCGCCTTGCGCGATTACGAGGATTTTCTCAGCGACTGAAAGATCTGTTTCAAGCTGTGAAGCAATATATTCTGCTGGCATCTGTGCCACCATGTCAACGGTGACACCACCTGCGCGGAAGAGGCGATCAGCCAACTCCGGAGAGAGATCAAAGGCTTCGGCAAGATGTGACGCGGCATCACCCACGCGCGCCTCAAATTGC